>JAKAIZ010000219.1 GCA_021814065.1 Nitrospirota bacterium
TAACGCCCCTAGGCACCGCATCTCCCCTCTTTCCGCACTCAGGCGGATTCGCCGAGGAGAAAAGATAAGAGGGGAAAAGGGGGCGTTATGATTCCCTAAGGGCTGGGAGATTTATCCTTTCGGCTAGTCGCGAGAGAACACCCCCACTGTTCAGGAGGACCTCATGATTCCACACCCGCATGACTTCAATCCCCAGTGTTTTCACATACAGGGATCGGGCCGCATCATACTGCCGGTTATCATCCTGTAAGTGCTGTCCACCAGCCAATTCTATGGCAAGCTTTAATCCGGGCAGTAAAAGTCTAAAACATAAGGGCCTGCACTATACTGACGAAAAAATTTTATACCGTAAAATCGACGATTCCGTATGAGCGACCATAAAGTCTTTTCCGCGTCCGTCTGATCGTTTCTCAGTGCCCGTCTCCGTTGCTTAAGCGCAGGATCGTTCCGTATGAAGTTCATAACTCCCCCCGACCCCCTCTTACCTTAAGAGGGGGATTAACTCGTACTTACAAATAACCCTCATTCCAATTCCGTACGCAGGCATCATGTGCATCCGAGTTCACTGCAGAAGGCGTTCAAAGAGACCGTGCTGAAAGCGACAAAGTCCGGAGGGAAAAAGCCGTCTCTACTCTGCGGCCGTCCCGGCGGCCTTCGGGGTCCAGGGCGCGAATTTCGGCAGAAGGAGCAACCCCGGAATAGCAACGATCACGCATGAGATGAAGAATGCCTCCCATCCGAGGTGTTTGGCGAAATACCCGGTCGGCGCGGACGCCAGCACCCGCGGGACCCCCATCAGGCTGCTGAGCAGGGCGTACTGCGTTGCGGTAAATTTCTTGTTCGTGATGCTTGCCATGAATGCGACGAAGGCAGACGTGGCCATGCCGGTGCAGAGGTTCTCAAGTGCAACAGCGCCGGACAAGGCCGGTATGCTGTGGCCTATCCGGGCAAGGAGGGCGAAGCCTGCGGTGGATACCCCCTGAAGGAGACCGAAGACCCAGAGGGACCGGTTGATCCCTATCCTGATCATCAAGCCGCCGCCCAGGAGCGTCCCGGCGACGGTGGCCCAAAAACCGAAAAGCTTTACGACCGTGCCGATTTCCGTCTTCGTGAAACCTATATCCAGAAAAAAGGGCGTAGTCATCGCCGAGGCCATCGTATCGCCGATCTTGTAAAGCAGGATGAATCCGAGCATCCAGAAGGCGCCGTCCCGGCTGAAATACTCTGCCAGGGGTTTGACCACCGCCTCCGTCAGAGTTCTGGGAGTTCCTGTTGTGATCTTCGGCTCGGGGCACAACAATGTAGTGATAATGCCCGGCAGCATGCAAAACGCCATTATCAGATAGACCGTAGAAAAAGGCACGAGGTCTGCCAATATCAGTCCTCCCCCTGATGCCAGGAGCATGCCCACCCTGTATCCGTTGATATACATGGAGGAGCCGAAACCAAGTTCCTCGTCCGGAAGGTCTTCCCTCCGGTAGGCGTCAACCACAATGTCCTGCGATGCGCTGAAAAAGGCGACGAGAACTGCGGCAACGACCATCATGCCGAAATGCTTCACCGGGTCGGTCATGCCGAGGCCGGCGATCGCGAGGACCAAAGCAGCCTGTGTGATCAGCAGCCAACCCCTTCTACGGCCGAAGAAAGGCGGGATGAAGCGGTCCATGAAGGGCGCCCAGAGGAATTTCCAGGTGTAGGGGATCTGCACCAGCGTGATTAATCCGATAGTGGTCAGATCGACACCGGATTCTTTCATCCATGCCTGAAGCACCCCCATCGTCAGAAGAAGGGGCAGTCCGCTCGAAAACCCCATGAAAAAGGCAACCAACATGCGGCCGCTGAACAACACCTTATGGATGGCTTTATGTTTGATCATGTCTAATTACAAGACTTACTTCGGTGTTGCTGTCCGGCGACTCCGGAACGGTTATAAATATAGCATACCTCCCGGCAATTTCGGGCGCAGTACTATCACTCCGGGCCTGTTCGAGAAATATTCCCTCAAATCTTCATCCACAACCTTCCTATGCTTAGATGAGGCGTGCCGGAAAATGAGACCATTGTCTCTCAACACGATGCCGGCATGAGATACATCCAGCCCGGCCGCTTCCGAATACACGCCGGCATAATCTCCCGTCATGAGCCTTGCGAGAACATCATCTGGCAGGGGCGAAGGGATATAATCGATCTCTCTTCTCACGACCGCGATCCCGGGGACCCAGTTGCCGCCGTCCTCTTTCTCATTCAGCATCTTTTCCACCCTTACGGCATGTCCCCCCCCGGCCTTCCCGGTCACGTCCCCCACAAATTCGGCGTTGGAGTCCCGCCAGTCGGTGAAGAAATGGTTCCTGTCTTCGAACGAAACACGAGCATTCCGGTATCTTACTTTCTTAAGTTTTTCGATAAAACCGGTAAACGATCGGGACAGCCTCATCGCCTCAACGTAATCGATAAAGGTGAAACAGTCCACAGCCGCGAGGTTTATCACGAGTTCCTCAGGTCTTTCAGGACTTCCCTCAAGAGTCGATTCTTTATATCCTGTTCCGAGCACCAGGCTGGAGAGGAAAACTATCCTTTCGCCGGTATCCGCAATCCTGGCGGATTCCAATATGAGGTCGTCAAGCTCCTTTTCCGTCCATCTGCCTGTGATTGCTTTCATTTCGTCATTTTTTGTTGTCAGTTTTAGATGCCTTTTTTGAAGGTAACAGAACAACGGTAAAATAGCAAGAAGACGGACCGACCATGACGCATATCATACCTATCCGGCATTGCGGAGAGTTAAGATAAACAATACAACCGATATAAAACATATCCAAAAGAGGGCAGATATGCTGAAAAATAGCCATAGTCGAGGCACCATTAAGAACGCTGGCCAAACCAGTCCGCCTTTTCACAAAAACACGAGCCCCCGGTCTTACGTTTACGTGAATCAAAATCAAATCCTGCCGATTGTATGGCATTTTTCCAGCATGTCTGCCCTCAACCCCTAAGATGTTGCAAGGAAACCGACTGACATGAACAGGGCTTCTCTCAGATATCTTCGGTACGCAGTGCAGGCGGCGTTCCTCATGCTCACGCTGATTGCCGGCTATCAGTTCTATCATTTCGTCCTGCATTTCGAAAGCCCCGCGAACCCTTTTGTGCAGAGACCGCCTTCGGTCGACGCGTTCCTCCCGATCGCCGGCCTCATCTCTTTCAAACATTTCCTCTTCACCGGGAGTATCGACCCGGTCCACCCGGCCGCGTTCGTCATGTTCGTCGCTATCATCGCAGTCTCTCTCCTGCTCAAAAAGGGCTTCTGCGGATGGATATGCCCGGTAGGCACGGTCTCTCAGTACTTCTGGATGGCGGGGGAGAAGGTCTTCCGGCGGAATTTCAGGATCTGGAAATATGCTGATACTGCAATACGGTCGATCAAGTACATTCTGATGGCGTTTTTCCTGGTGTTCATCGGCGCGATGATGTCGCGGGAAGCGACCGCCGCCTTTCTCAGTTCCGACTATTTCAAGGTGGCCGACGTTAAGACGATGCAGTTCTTCACGGAGATGTCGGACTTCACATTCTGGTTTTTGATCGCTGCGGGAGGGCTCTCCCTAGTCTACAAGAACTTCTGGTGCCGCTACCTCTGTCCTTACGGCGCGCTTCTCGGCCTCCTCAGCCGCCTGAGCCCGGTCAAGGTGAGACGCATCGAAAACAACTGCAGCCACTGCCATGCCTGTTCGAGACATTGTCCCGCGCTGATCGACGTCGAAAAAAAGGACGTAGTGACCTCTGCCGAATGTTTCGGCTGTCTCACCTGCGTCAGCCGCTGCCGCGCCAAAGGGGCACTTGATGTCACCGTTGGTTCCTTCTCGAAGCGAAAAGTGTTCAGCCCCTATCTTTATCCCCTGCTCCTCATCGTGGTCTTCTACCTGATAATAGGCGGGGGCATGCTGGCAGGAAAATGGAATTCTGCACTGAATTACCGGGAATATCAGCGGCTCATACCCGCGGCCGGTGAAATGAGCCATCCCACCTCGTTCGGCGGGCCTGCATCTTTCGGCCCGCGGGCTGATTAGCGGAGGCGAATCCCTTTACTCACTCCTTCGGTTCTTCCATCTTCAGCGGTCTTTCCTGATCTTCCGTCTTCCCACTCTTCTCCGGCTCCTCCGGACTCACTGATTTTTCCGTGCCTTCCTGCCCCGAAGGTTTTTCGAGTTTCCCGGTCTTTTCAGGCTGTGACGCACTTCCGGATGCATACTCGTCCAACAGCTTCTTCAGTCTATCCACCACGGGAGGCACGCTGAGTGTCTTGTTTCCGACAATATCGCTGGGGAGGGCATACTCTTTGCCGTAAAATGCCTCGTCCGCATCGTGGTTGATCTGGAGCGCGGCACCCTCGAGTGCAAGGCCGGCAAAGAGCCCCCTGCTTCTCGAATAGGAGTATATCTCGGACTTCAGAAGGATATCGGTCGATGCGGATGCCTGCCTTCCGACCGGTCCGGCAGCGATACTTGCGTCCGCGCCGAGCGTAAATTTGCCCTTCAGTATCCCCTCTACACTCCTGCTGCTTTTGAAGACCAGGACTATGTCGATAGACTCGATACCGACCTGCCACCCGATACTCCCGCCGGTGACCGAGATGAAGACGGGATTTGACCAGCTGCCGTCTTTCTCGCGGATTACGAGGATCCCCCTGCCGTAGCGGCCGCCGAGGATAAAACCGGCCTTGATCACACCCGGGATGATCGCTATCCCGCTTGCGTTGTTCAGAAGCGCAGGCGGAATTCCTTTCTCCGGGATCGACATGATCTGTTGCAGAACCTCGACGGAGTCGTCTATCTTAACAACTCCCGCGGTGTCAGCTTTG
>JAKAIZ010000220.1 GCA_021814065.1 Nitrospirota bacterium
TACATCCTGTTTCGGTCGCGGATCATTCTTTGCAGGCGTGCGGAAAATTCTGCCAGGGTGAATGGCTTCCTGATAAAATCGCTGGCGCCGGTGCGTATGGCATCTTCTTCTGAATACTCCGAGGTGAACGCCGTCATGATCATTACGGTGACCTCCGGATGTTTTCTTATGAGTTCTTCTGTGAGCGCGATGCCATCCATCCCGGGCATTTTTATGTCCGTAATCACGATGTCGAATACGTCGCTTTCGGCTTTTTCAAGCGCACTCTTGCCGCCGGATGCGGTTTCGCACCGGTATCCCTTCGAGATCAGGAATAAATCGAGCAGTTTCGTAATCTGGTCGTCGTCGTCGACGACAAGTATCTTGTTCACCGGAGGCATGCTGCTCCGCGCTTTATCGGATCTGCTCTCTGCTGCCACGATATATGTTCTACTCCTTTTTCTCAAATGCCCCCGCTTTTTTACAATCCCCTGCCCTGCGCGTCGTGCCCGGTGAATGGCCCGGCGACTTTCGTCGTCAGGCATCATTTCCAGTCTCCGCACGGCGCTTACCCTTTGATTCCATTGTAGTTGATCTGTTGTAATTTACAATGATATTTATTATGCTACCCCTATGTTCGACCTGAGGCAGGTTTCGATCTTCAACACGCTGTCAGCGGGTGAGGCGAGGGAGATCTCCCCCTATTTTCTGTCAGGGGAATATGGGAAAAAGGAGACGATTTTTTCCGAGGGCGACCCTTCCGAATGGCTTTATATCGTAAAAAAAGGCAAGGTGAAAATCACGAAGATCTCACATGACGGTAAGGAGATCATCCTTGAGATCATTTCTCCGAATGATTTTTTTGGCGGTATCGCTGTGCTGAGGGGGTTCCCCTACCCCGCAAATGCAGTCGCGATGGAGGACACTTCGGTCGCCAAGTTATCCCGGAGGAACCTGATGAGCATCATCGACAGGTTCCCCAACCTCATGTATTGCATGGCGACGAACATCGGCGACCGTATCAAGGGTTCTCATGAAACCCTGAAGAGTATCGCCCTCGAAAAAGTCGAATCGAGGATCGCGTCGCTCCTTCTGAAGTTGTCGGACAAGGCGGGCGAAAAGACGTCCGAGGGGGTGGCCATCAATATGAAGCTCACCAAGCAGGACATCGCAGAGATGGTCGGGACGACAGTCGAGACCTCGATCAGGACGATGAGCAAATTATCGAAGGCGGGACTCGTAAGCACCAGGGCCGGCAAGATCGTTATCAGGGACCTGGAAAGGCTCAGATCCCTTACGTAGTCCGCATATCTTTTCCTAATGTCCTGCCTTCGGAAGAAGCGTGGCGAGCATATTGTAAAGGAAGAGTGCGATCGAAAGCGCTTCGATCGCCCCGAACGCCACGGTCAGCGTCCTGAGCGCATCCGAAGGATTGTAGACCCCTAAGGCGTAAAAAAGAAGCATCCCCAGAAGCCCGATATTGGCAGCCCAGAACTGCAGTTCCCCTATCTTAGGATATCTGAGCGGCCTGCCGGAAAACCGGGGCAGCACGTGATACCCCACACCGTAGATCATCATCGACACCCACCCAAGCAGCATCAGGTGGGAATGCACGAATTTGAGGGCTATAAGCGAATCGTTCCCCAGCATGCATACGCCGAGTACTGACGCTACCCCGAGGTAGATAATGCTTGCGATGATGAAATTCCTCACAAATCTGTCCATGGTCCCTCCTTTTGCAGGGACAACCATCCGTGGTTGCCCGCTGTTGCTCTCATTTACTATGAGTATATCCCGGCGCTCCCGAAGTATCTATGACCGGGGTCATAACCTGGCGCGGTGGCGCTCATAACTGCGAATGCCGGCGTCGGGCGATGCGTTATGACGAGCGTCATACATTTTCTCCGCCGTGGGTTTTATACTTGAATCAGGAAATAAACATAAGGAGGATGACATGAACGCCACAAAGAAACCGGTTACGAAGGATTCGGTCATCGGAGACGTGATACGGGAGAACCCGGCGGCACGTGACGTGATACAGAGGTATTTCGGCGGCGGATGTTTTACCTGTCCCGGGATCAATATGGAGTCGATCTCGTTCGGCTCGATGATGCACAACCTGGACCCCGAGAAGATCGTTAAAGAGATCAATGAACTGTCGGATGTACCCGACGCTTAGATGAAAGGAGGACCCACTATGTCTGCAAAATGTTTTGTGTGCGGCGCAACGGATAAAGAGAGGGTGTGTCTGCAGTGCGTATCAGAGGGCGTTGAAAAGTTTGTCTGCGTGAGGTGTCTCCCGGTCCTCATACACGGAGGTCATTGACAGAAGCGGACACGAACTGAAAATGCCTGCAGGACCTTTGTCTGCAGGCTTCAGCCCTGCGGAACAACCCCTGCCTGTGATATTATTTCCCAATGCAAAGAATCGGCGTGCACACGTCAATAGCCGGAGGTCTGCCCGCGAGCGTTGAAAGGGCGAGGGCGCTCGGTTGTTCCACGTTTCAGATATTTTCCCATAATCCCCGGGGATGGGCACTAGCCCCGCGGTCCCGGGAGGAGATGGCCGCATTCAGGCGGCTGACGGCGGCCTTTGATTTAAAACCTGTCGTCATCCATACGTCATACCTGATAAATTTGGCTTCTGCCGACCCTGCTCTCAGGAGAAAATCTGCGGAGATGGTGGTCGAGGAGTTGAACATCGCCGACTCTATCGGCGCTCAATACGTGGTGCTCCATACAGGCAGCGCATCGGGGGAAGACCCGGCGGAGGCGAGAAAGAGGGCGGCGACCAGTCTTGCCGAGGTGGCGGCAGAGGCCAGATGGCGAGCAGGGCTTCTTCTGGAAAATACGGCCGGCGAACGCGGAGATATCACTTCGAAGATGGGGGATATTGCGGATATCATCGGTCGTGTTCCTGCAGGACTCATCGCAGGCATCTGTCTGGACACCTGCCATGCCTTTGCCGCGGGATATGACATTGCTTCTCAGAAGGGTATCGCGGTCCTGGCGGACGATATCAGGAAACATATGGGCAAGCGCTGCCTCAAAATTGTCCATCTGAATGATTCGAAAGGGCCTCTGTCCTCAGGTCTCGACAGACACGAACATATCGGAAACGGCAGGATAGGAATTGAAGGGTTCAGAAGGTTCCTTGGTCATCCTTTTTTTTCGGGGCTCCCTCTGATCCTCGAAACGCCGAAAAAAAAAGATGAGGACGATCCCAGAAATCTTCAGACTGTAAGAGACCTGCTCCAGAAAATGCCGCCGGCATATTAGCACCTGGCGCTCTTGGCGGACTTCGCCCCCTGAGCATCCCGTTTATCGACCTAAAGGCTCATCTGAGACGATAAATTATAGTTATTACTCCGGAAATAAAATTCCGCAATTTGTCATTCCCGCAGTCTTTAGGCGGGAATCCAGAAAGAACAGAGACTCTGGATGACCGACAAAGAAACTCGGGCATGACGATATTTAATTGCCGGGTAAATAAATTAGGCGGTTATCATAGTAACGTTGACTTATCGGGCACGTGAGTTGTTAGATGGCGAATAATCGTTTAAGCTCTGAAACGGTTGTATTCTTAAACTGTCCGATCCTCCAATAATTTGGTTCATTTGTAGCTAATCCATATTTTGTCGTACTAATTTTATGCCGAACTGTTACAAAGAATGAGAGCTTTGTTGACTTGTAAAATAAAAGTGTTATTAAAATGAATTTTTTTGTTGACAAAGCCGGTTATTGTGTTGTAAAGTGATAAACAGAATGTCAAAGCAAGCAAGGGATACACTAAAAAGCTTATTCTCCTCCTCAATAAGAGCTGACCTTCTGGCCCTTCTCCTTAATAATTCCGAAGAAAAATTTTACGTGAGAGAAATGGCGACCCTTTTAAGGAAAAACCCTTCAGGCGTCAAGAGAGAGCTCGACAACCTCGAAAAAATGGGGATAGTAACCAGCAAGAAGGTGGCGAACCTCAAGTATTTTCAGGCGGAGAAGAAATCCCCTCTTTTTTCGGAGCTAAAGAGCCTTATTGCCAAGTCCTTAGGTGCAGCCGGCGCCCTCAAGGCCGCACTGAAAACGTCCGGGGCAAAAATTGCGTTCATATACGGTCCATATGCGGAAAGTGAAGATGCGGATACCGTCGATCTCCTGATCGTCGGACCGGCCGCTTCTCTCAGTATTGATGGATTCAAGGATATTGAAGAAAAGTTCGGGAAGAAGATCAACCCCACTATCCTGGATGAGAGTGAGTTTAAAAGTAAAAGGGATAGCGGGGACCCCGAATTGGAGAAGCTCCTGTCGGGAAACAAGATTTTATTGACAGGGAAGCTTTAACTTAATCTTCCCCGGTCTGCCGGGGATGGAAAGGTGGTGAAGAAGATGGCAGTAAAGAAAGCAGCAGCAAAGAAGCCGGCAGCGAAGAAGGCAGCCCCGAAGAAGGCGGCAGCGAAGAAGAAAAAATAAGTTAGACGAAGATTACTAAGGGCTGGGGAACCGTCATTCTCCAGCCCACTTTTTTTTCGTGTTTATACTAGCACAGACAGCGGCGATTTGGTAATAAATTTTTGATTTTGCCCGTAACTAACCGTTTTTTATGTATTTATTTGCAGCAGCGGACTTATAGGGATCGGCTCTTCCAGTATCAAATCCCAAGCCTCGGGAAAGGCAAGCAGTTTTTTCAGAAATTTTATATTTGCGGAATGCCCCGACTTGTTCGCAATAATATGGCCGTAGATCGGGAAACCGAGAATTGCCAAATCTCCAATGGAATCAAGCACTTTATGCCGAACAAACTCATCCTTGAACCTCAGCCCCGATGAGTTTAATACCCCGTTTTCGCCGAGTATGATGGCA
>JAKAIZ010000221.1 GCA_021814065.1 Nitrospirota bacterium
CTCGTATGGGTATAAGTGGTGCGGCCCCGTTAGTATAAAATAAGAGGGGCTGGGAAATAAAATGTTTACCGAGATCAAAGGGCAGATCGAAAGAATCACTTTTTACAACGAAGAAAACGGCTACACCATTGCCAAAATGAAAGCTGGCGGGCGGCATGACCTGGTCACCGTGGTCGGCAACCTCCTTTCGGTCAGCGCCGGCGAGGTCCTGAAGCTTAAAGGGCAGTGGAAGAACCACCCCAAGTTCGGCGAGCAGTTCGAGGTTGCCTCCTATGAATCCGTAGTCCCGGCCACGGTCAAAGGCATAGAGAAATACCTTGGTTCGGGGCTGGTCAAGGGCATCGGGCCCGTCATGGCCAGGAGACTTGTAACCAAATTCGGCTTGGAGACCCTGAACGTCATCGAGGCCGAAACCGCCAGGCTAGGCGAGGTCGACGGCATCGGCGAGAAAAGAATCGATATGATCAGGAAGGCGTGGGACGACCAGAAGGAGATACGGGATGTAATGGTCTTCCTTCAGGGCCACGGCGTGAGCCCCGCCTACGCCGCAAAGATTTACAAGCAGTATGAGAAGGAATCCATAAAGATCGTACAGGAGAACCCTTACCGGCTCGCCACGGACATTTTCGGCATCGGCTTCATTACGGCGGACAAGATAGCCGAAAAATTGGGCATAGCTCGGGATTCCCAGATCAGGGCCGAGGCGGGAATTCTCTACGTTCTCCATCAGCTCTCCGACGAGGGCCATGTCTATTACCCCTATGAGCCCCTCATCGAGGAATGCAGGAAGGTCCTTGGCCTTGAGCGGGATGTAATCGTCAGGGCTTTTGGCAAGATTGCCGAGGACCGCAAGATCATCATAGAGGACATAAGCGGCCAAGAATTGAAGGAGAACAACAAGGCCGTCTATCTTGCAAAATTCCACGTCTGCGAGACCGGCGTGGCCGCCCGTCTGAAGGGCCTCATGCAGTTTCCCAAGAGGCTCCGGGCCTTCGACCGGGACAAGGCCCTCGATTGGGTCCAGAAAGAGTTGAAGATTGACCTCGCGGAAAACCAGAAACAGGCGGTCAGGGAGGCCATCGACAAGAAAGTCATGGTGGTCACAGGGGGCCCGGGCACCGGCAAGACCACAATCATCAATTCGATCATACGGATATACAGGAAACTGGGACAGAGGGTGCTCCTGGCAGCGCCTACCGGCAGGGCGGCAAAGAGGATGTCCGAGGCCTCTGGGCACGAGGCCAGGACGGTCCATCGCCTCCTTGAGTTCAGCCCGAAAGAGGGAGGATTCAAGAAGAATGAAAATAACCCGCTTGGGGCCGATCTTATCGTCATAGATGAGGTCTCCATGATGGACACGGTCCTCATGTACCAGTTCCTGAAAGCGGTCCCGCGGGAGGCCACATTGGTGCTAGTGGGCGACGTCGACCAATTGCCCTCCGTCGGCGCCGGCAACGTCCTGAAGGACGTCATAGATTCGGGGAGCATCCCCACTGTGAGGCTGACCGAGATTTTCAGACAGGCCAAAGAAAGCCTGATCGTAGTCAACGCCCACAGGGTCAACAGCGGCCATATGCCGGTAACGGACAAAACCGGCGCCTCCCTCCAGGACTTCTATTTCTTCCAGGCAGAGGAGCCCGAGTTGGCCCTGCAGAAGATCATCGAGCTTTGCAAGGAGAAGATCCCCAGGAAATTCGGCTACAAACCCGTGGAGGACATCCAGGTCCTTACCCCCATGCACCGCGGGGTTATCGGGGCGGCCAACCTGAACGCCGAGTTGCAGAAGCACCTGAACCCCTCAACCAACGAGCTCATAAGGGGCGGCAGGAGCCTTAAGGCGGGGGACAAGGTCATGCAGATCAGGAACAACTACGACAAAGAAGTCTTTAACGGCGACATCGGCAGGATTGTAAAAATAGACAAGGAGGAACAGGAGGTCGTTGTCGATTATGACGGAAAGGTCGTCCATTACGAGTATCCGGAGCTTGACGAGATCGTCCTCGCCTATGCCGTCTCGATTCACAAATCCCAGGGGAGCGAATATCCCGCCATAGTCATGCCCGTCCTGACGCAGCATTATATCCTGCTGCAGCGGAACCTGCTCTATACAGGCATCACCCGCGGCAAGCGGCTGGTGGTGCTTGTCGGGACAAAAAAGGCCATCGCAATCGCGATCAAAAATGACAAGCCTCAAAAAAGATATACCTTGCTGCGGGAAAGGTTGCTTAATCCATAAAATTCTTGTCATATCATAAAATTTCAAGCAACTTACAAAATCCTCCTTTTTTGCAAAATTTTAATGGAAATACAGTTGTTTCCATGTAATTGTAACGATCAACAGTCTTTCGACTCATCGCCGTAACAGTTACGAACGTATCCTCTGTCCAACATCTCGCTGGTATGACGAGAATTACCGTTTAAAGCATAAATATTTGCTCACTCCCTATCTTTGTGCCGATGGAATAGATAATGAGAATGCAAGTGGCTATGGGAAGATTTACCGTGAAAATGGATATGCTCATGGATTAGATTCACATCCAGAAGAATACTCTCGTCTTTTAATATATCATCGGCTCTGCCGGTTGTCACGACCCGATGGTCTTCTGAAAGCACAGTTACCTTTGCATCAAGTTCGCCGACCAGGGACAAATCGTGCGTCGCTATTACGATTGTCTTTCCGGCATCATTTAAGGCAAGCATCAATTCGACGAGAAAGCATTGCGTCCTGGGGTCAAGACCGTTTGTCGGCTCATCGAGGAGTAATACTTCCGGGTTCATGGTCAGGATCGAACCGATGGCTACCCTTTTTTTCTCTCCTCCCGAAAGCATGTAGGAGGGTCTGTCCTTCAGATTCTCGATATTAAGTATCCTCATTACCTCGAAGGCCCGGTCCAAGGCTTCGCTTTCCTTCAGCTCCAACTGCATGGGGCCGTAAAGCAGCTCATCCAGGACAGTCGGGCAGAACAACTGGATATCGGAATCCTGAAACACATAGCCGACCCTCTCCCTGAAGAAACGCAAAAAACCTTTGTCCCTCAGGGCATGTTCCGATATCTCCCTGCCCTTGAAAAAATATTTCCCCTCCGATTGATGTATCAGGCCGCTCATAATCTGTAAGAGTGTTGACTTGCCGCTTCCGTTTGCGCCTATAATGGCGAATCTCTCCCCCTCTTTAATGCCTAAACTCATGTCGCAGAGAGCGGGAATCCTGTTATAGTAGCTGAAGCTTATCCCTTCAAGGCTTATCATGTCTTCCACAAAAATCACCTCATATCAATAAAAATATAATCCCGCTCATGAAAAGGACGGCTCCTGTAATCCAATCCCTTGCGCGGAGCCTTCTTGCCCGGTAAATCCGCACGTCGCCCGAAAAACCCCTGCCAAGCATCGCGTTGAAAATCTCTTCGCACCGGAGCCTGGTCTTTTTGAATATAAACGCCATCCTGCCTGCTATCCATTTCCTCGCATCGGAATCGCTGATATGCCCCGCCAGCCTCCCCTTTATCGCGAGGTGCATATCTTCAACCGTCTTTGCAAATATGAAGATATACTTGTAGGCAAGGGTTATGATCATAAGGAAGCTGTCGGGGACTTTCAGCACTTTCAGCGCCTTTATGATCTCCGGAAATGGGGTGGTATACAAAACGAAAAGAGATATTGACAGGGAGTCCATGACCCTTAGCGTAAGCATGGCGACGCCATAAGCCCCCTCCCTCGTAATGCCGATTTCCTTTGGTATCCGGTATATCCAGAAACCATGAGGTCTTGAAAGGCTCAATACTGGGAGAATTATCGTCCCCTTTGTGATGACGTTGAAAGCTGAAGGGAGGGCGATCAGGAAACCGAAGATGAAGCCGAAGAAGAGGACCCGTTTATAGAAGCTGATAACATCGAGGCGCGCCATAAGGGTCAAAATTAATACAAAAACCCCGATCAGGGCTTCTGGCACGATGTCTTTTTTCAGGCTCACGATCAAGACGAAAAAGAGAAGGAAAAGGACCTTCACTCTCGCGTCGATCTGCTGGAAGAAATTATCCTCCGAAGCGGTCTCCCACTGGATGTACCCGGTTTTGATAATATTCGCCACATGATGGATGCCATTCTCGATGAAAGAAGTCCTGAGTCTTCCCATGGCCGGGGGCGATGACGGCTTTTCAAGCAGGAAGCCAGGTATTTTATTTTCCATGCCGGATGGTTATCCTCGCGATTAAATATATCAATAGCCCGGCCACCACTATGCCGATGATTCCGGACCCAATGTATGATAATAACTGACCGGCATTGGAAGTCGCGGCAAAATTATAGTCCTTGCACGGAGCCGGCCACAGACCGTGCAGACTTCTGAATCCATCCGGCACGAAACCTATCATTTTTTTAAGTGTGTCAGGCTCCCACTCGCCCCATGCGTCGCCCCCTCCCAGTCCGCCTTGGAATATGGCCGGGATAATGAGCCCCAGAGGCGTAAGAAGCGCAATAACAGCGATGCCGCCCCAGAGTTTTTTCTGAAATTTCGTCATTTCAGGCCTCCTTGCGCCGGAATGCATAAATCATGTCCGGCTCGTGCTTGACAAAATAAACGAGCACCAAGGCAGTGATTGCGCCTTCCACTATACTGAATGCGCCCATATGGCCCAATACCATGGCGGGGAAGGCCACCTTCAGGGGATACGGCGCATAAAGGGGTCTTCCGCCAGGCCCATGGGCGATCAGGGGCTGGATTCCCAACTCTGTTCCGCAGCATGCCGCGGCCACCGACAGCCCTAACCACCCGGAAAGGAATCCAGCTATATAGAGCCTTGGGCCGGAGACGGAGCGTCCCCTTATGAGA
>JAKAIZ010000035.1 GCA_021814065.1 Nitrospirota bacterium
TTCCAGGAAAGGGAGTTCAGCCCTCTTGGCGGAACCGACATCTTCAAGGCAGATGTACGCATTATAGGCGCCACTAATAAGAATCTTCAGGAAGCAGTATCCAAAGGGCTTTTCAGGGAAGACCTTTATTACCGGTTCAATGTCGTTCAGATAAAGATGCCTCCCCTACGGGAAAGGAAAGAGGACATCCCCCTTCTCGTGAAATTTTTCCTCAGAGAGGCTTCCGAAAGACTTGAAACAGAGGAAAAGGAATTGTCGAAAGAGGCGAAGGCGGCGCTTCTGAAGTATGACTGGCCCGGGAATATACGGGAACTGGATAATGTCATAAAGAGGGCATGCGTACTTTCAAGCGGTGCGGTCATCGAAAAGAAAGACCTTCTCCTCGACGAGGACACTTCTTATTCGATCAAGGACTTCCTAGAAGAGAAACTGAAACGTTACCTGAAAGACATGACAAAGATCACCAATTTCAATCTCCACGACACGGTCCTTTCGGAAGTGGAAAAGGCGCTAATATCCATAGTCCTCAGGGAGACAAACGGAAACCAGCTCAAGACAGCGAAAGTGCTCGGGATCAACCGGAATACTCTCAGGACGAAGATCAAGGAATATAAGATCAAGTGATCTCCCGATGGAGCAGGGTCTGCGGAAAAAACGCGAGCGACTTGTCGTAAATCTCAAACTCCTGGCCGTTAAGGCGTACGGCTCTGTCATCTGCCGCATGCCGTGCAAGAGGCTATTGAATGGTGCCGCAGGCATTGTCATGGGGGTCCTTTCGATGTTTCTCCATACCGGGCAATGGAAGGCGATAGCGCAATTTGCACGAAGCATCGGAAGCAGACATGGAAGATTACTTTTTATCGTGAACTACTTTATCCAGAAGGAGAAAGATCTTGCATGGGAACTCTCCGGCTATGAAGCGCCGCTTGATCCAGCCGCCTATACAACGATCACGGGGAAAGAACCGCTTGAACAGGCAGTTGTCGCCGGCAGAGGGGCGATATTGCTCGGTGCGCACTACGGCCCTTCGCTTTATCTTCACACACTCCACGCCCTGACAGTAAACGTCAAGGTCCTGGTTGATCCCTGGCGGCTTGAGTATTGGGACCATTTCGAAGACCTGGGGGCGGCACGGCTGCGCAGAAAGATGTTCTTCTTCCTCAAGAGCGTCAGCCTTGCCGCCGGCAAACAAGAGAAGGCCCTTATTTCCCATCTCCGCGCCGGGGGCGCTGTATTCATGGACATCGATAACCCCGGTCCCAGGACGGAAGATCGGACAGTCCCTTTCCTGGGGGCCGATATCCCGCCTCATTATTTCCCTTTTGAACTCTCGCTGAAATATCAGGCCCCTGTTTTTTTCTGCCTCTTCGAAAAAGACTCTCAAAGGCCCTATAGATTTAGCATCGTCCCATGCGGGCCCTTTTCTTCCGCTGAGGAGGGCTTCCGGAAATATGCCGAATTCGTCGAAAAAAGGATCCTTTCTTGTCCCTTCATGTGGAGTTTCGTGCCGCACTTTTCTGTCATGTTCACGAAAAAGATTCAGCGCCCCTCAGGCTCCACCGCCAGGACGACCAACCCCTGACTAAAGCGGGTCTTATCCGCAGATTTCTTGACAAGTTAAGAAGTATCGAATAAACTTAACTTAAATCCACAACTTTAGATGGAGGCCCCATGAAAACCCCCAGGATATTTGTCGTGCTGGCATCCCTATTCTCCTTCACCGCGCTTCTGCTCTTCGGCACTCCCGGACTGTCACATGCGGGAAAGCCGACGGTAAGCGGCCCTTGCAGACAATGTCATCAGCCCCAGGACAACCTCGTGCGGGGGACCCTCGTGGGCGTGTCGGACCAGTTCAAGACTGTCCAGGTCGCCGTCGGCAGTCTTGTCTGGGTCGTCAAATACGGTGATGATACATCCGTAAAGGGAGCCCAGAACATTCACGCAATCCCCAAGGACAAGGAAATAGGCATCACCTTTACCGGGGGCGAGAAGAACCCTTATGCGGTAAACATATCTATAAAGCCTCCTGCAACTGTTCCGCCGGAGAAACTCGTTTCCCTTGAGGAAATGGCCCGGCTCGTCGAGATGGGTCCCGAAAGAGGCAATTATGTCCTCTTTGACTCGCGGCCGGCTCCCAAGTGTACGGAAGGCCAGCTGCCTTTAGCGGTATCCTTTCCATTCGATAAATTCGACAAGATGAAAGACTCATTGCTCCCGAAGGAAAAAAATAAGCTCATCATATTTTATTGCGGCGGCGTCACCTGAAGGCTCAGTCCTGAGTCCGCCCGTCGGGCGGAAGCGCTCGGATACACTAATGTAAAGGTATTCCACGAAGGCATCCCGGCATGGAAAAAGGCAGGGTATCTGGTACTGTCCGAACCGGCGTATGTAAAGAACCTGATTGAAAAGGACATCGCCCACGTTCTCATCGACCTGAGGCCTGCCGATGAGGCAAGAAAAGGATTTATTCCCGGCGCTGTCTCTATTCCGCTCGCCGGGCTTTCGTCAGCCAAAGATAAATTCCCCTCTGATACGTCGGCGCCGATCATCCTCTATTCGTCTTCCGCAGCGGACGTGGATGCCTTTAAGGCAGTCAGGGGCTGGGGATATAAAGAGGTGTCGGTGCTCAGCGGGGGGTTTGAAGCATGGAATAAGATGGGCGGCACGGTCGCTAAGGGAGATCTCCGTTTTGCAATCTCGTACGTTCCCAAACCGCGCCCGGGTGAAGTCGCGATCGAGGACTTCAAGGATTATGTTGAAAAGGGCGATCCGTCAGTCCTCATACTCGACGTCCGCGATTCGGATGAGGCGATGCACGGCATACTGAAAGGGGCTATGAATATCCCTGTTTCCCAGATCGGGGCACGGGCGAAGGAACTGCCAAAGGACAAGCTCATCATCACCCACTGCATGACGGGTATCAGGGCCGAGTCCGCGTATGATCAACTGAAAGAGCTCGGATTCAAGAACGTGAAGTTCCTGAATGCCGTCATACAGATCGATAAAGACGGCAAATACGAGATCACGAAAAAGTAGTTGTCCCCTGCCGCTAAATAAAAAGCCCTTCGATAAAAAACGAAGGGCTTTTTATTCCACAACCGAAAAAAACAGTCTCACTTCGGCTCTCTGTTCTTCGGCCGTTTGTTCGCCTCCAATACCTTCTTCCTGACGCGCACCGAAGCCGGCGTGATCTCGACGAGTTCGTCCTCTTTGATGAATTCGATCGCCTGCTCGAGGCTGAGCACCCTCGGGGGGATAAGCTGGAGGGCTTCGTCCGCGCCCGATGCCCTCATGTTAGTCAGCTTCTTTTCCTTCGTCACGTTCACATCGATGTCGTTTTCCCTGGAGTTTTCGCCCACCACCATGCCCTCATAGACAGGCGTATTTTCCTTTACGAAAAGAGTGCCCCTCGGCTGCAGGTGAAAGAGCGCATAGGTTGTGGTCTTGCCGGCCCGGTCCGCCACGATAGCACCGGTGGAGCGTTTCGAAATCGGCCCCTGCCACGGCTCATACCCGTCAAAGATATGGTTCAGCAGTCCGGTGCCGCGGGTGTCCGTGAGGAACTGTGAACGGAAGCCTATCAGTCCCCGCGAGGGTATCCTGAATTCGAGGCGTACCCTGCCGTGCCCGTTGTTCTGCATCTTCTGCATCCTTCCCCTTCGCATGCCCACCTTCTGGGTCACGACTCCGACGAACTCATCCGGCACATCGACTACGAGATGCTCCATCGGCTCATGGATGGCTCCGTTGATCTGCTTCGTGATCGTCTCGGGCATCGACACCGAAAGCTCATATCCTTCTCTCCGCATCATCTCGATAAGAATGGCCAGTTGCAGCTCTCCCCGACCCATGACCTTGAACGAATCGGTATTGTCGAAATCCACCTTGATCGCCACGTTGTACAGGAGCTCCTTTTCAAGCCTTTCTCTGAGGTTCCTCGAGGTGACGTACTTGCCTTCCTTTCCCGCAAAAGGCGCGGTATTGATCGAAAAAACCATCGATATGGTCGGTTCATCAACCGTTATCCTCGGCAACGGTTTCGGTCTTTCGAGATCGGTCACGGTATCGCCGATGTTGATCCCCTCGATGCCCGCCAGGGCGACAATGTCTCCTACGGCCGCGCTATCAATGCTCACCCGCTCGAGGCCCTGAAATCCGAAGAGCGACGTGATCTTCGTCTTCACCTTCTCTTCCTCGCTCTTTATCACCGATACCCAGTCCCCGACCTTAACAGACCCGGAAAATATCCTTCCGATCGCGAGCCTTCCGACGTAGTCGTTATAGTCGATGTTCGTCACTAAAAGCTGGAGGACCTCATTCTCATCGGCCTCCGGCGCGGGGATTGTTTTCATAATCAGGTCCAAAAGACACCTGAGGTCCTCCGAATCTTCGTCCAGCGAGAGTTTCCCGATCCCCAGTTTCGCATTGGTATAAACAATGGGGAACTCAAGCTGTTCCTCGGTAGCATCGAGGTCGATGAAAAGATCATACACCTCGTTCAGCACCTCCTGTATCCTTGCGTCCGGACGGTCTATCTTGTTGACGACAAGGATCGGCGGCAGGTTCAGCTCAAGGGCCTTCTTGAGGACGAACCGCGTCTGGGGCAGCGGCCCCTCCGATGCGTCGACGAGCAGAAGGACTCCATCTACCATCTTGAGCGTCCTCTCGACCTCTCCTCCGAAATCAGCGTGGCCGGGGGTGTCAACGATATTTATCTTGCAGCCATTGTATTGTACCGCAGTGTTCTTCGCCATGATCGTGATGCCGCGCTCGCGCTCCAGGTCGATGTTGTCCATCATCCTTTCCTGCACCTTTTCATTAGAGCGGAAAAGGCCCGACTGCTTGAGCATCCCGTCGACGAGCGTCGTCTTCCCATGGTCGACATGGGCTATTATTGCGATATTCCTCAAATCTTCACGCTTCACGATACGTTTCTCCTCTGTGTATGACTTTCTGATTATTGCTGCGACGATGCCTCAATGGCAGGACGGCCGAGCCTTCGGACAACGGATTTCCTGTTTCCGGCGGATATCTATCGTCTTAGTTTACAAGGGAAACGAGAAAAAAAGCAATCAGGTGGATATGGGCAGGAGGGGTTGATAGATGAATATCAGATCCTGCTGAATCCTGTTGTTATCGGAAATGGAAAAACAATGTTCGAGGGCATCGAAGGGAAAATCAACCTCAGACTGACGAAGACGCGGGTGTTCAAAAACGGCAACATCTTGTTATGTTACGAACCGACGAGGTAAGGGGACGATATGTCGCCGGACAATTCTGGAATGGGTTCTCACAGAAACAAACGCCGAAGCTCTCCTTTCTGAAAGTGCAAGATTCAAATAGAAATTACTGCAACGGCGGAAAAGAAACTCTTTTTACGAGCGGATTATTGCGGACTCTTGACAGGGTGGCCTTTAATGGGTGACCCCACGGTCTTTTCTCTCGACACCGCCATTCTTCTGATATTTGTTGAAAAGGTCTTGCGCTCTTTCAAAGTCTTCCGTCATATTGTTTGCCCTCCGATTGCCCTTTTGTAACTCCTGCTACTGTTGCCCGTAATCCTTCTTTATGCAGCCTTAACCAAAATATCCGCCAACTGCTCTGCCTGCCTTAGTACCGTATCGACCGCCTTCTGCTGCATGTCCGGCGGGTATCCGTATTTGTTCAGTGTCCTTTTTACCAGGACCATCAGTTTCGCTCTTGCGCTTTCGCGGATCGTCCAGTCGATGGACACGTTTGCCTTGACCTTCTCCGCAACCTCGATAGCAATAATTCTGAGTTTCTCGTCGCCCAACACGTCCACCGCAGACTTGTTTTCGGCGAGGGCGTCATAGAAGGCCAGTTCCTCCTTTGACAGGTGTAGCTTCTCTTCTCTTTCGTCGGCTTCCCTGATCTTCTTTGCCACTTCATCCACGAGGAACTGGATGATCTCCGCCGTCGTCAGAAGGCCGTTATTATACTTTTTGATAGCGTTTTCGAGCATTTCGAGAAGGGCCTTCCCCTGCACCAGATTTGTTCTTGCCCGCGCCCTGATTTCGTCGTTCAGGATCTTCTTCAACAGTTCAAGGGCAAGGTTCTGATGCCTCATCCCTTTTATCTCTAAAAGAAACTCCTCAGAGAGGATGGATATCTCCGGCTTTTTGATCCCGGCGGCGTCGAAGATATCTATCACCTGGTCGGAACTCAGCGCCTCGTCAACGATCTGTTTTATGGCCGTTTCAATGTCCTTGTCCGATCTTCCCGTCCCAGTCCCGACAAACTTCACAAGCCTTGCCTTCACCGCCTGAAAGAAGGCGACTTCATCCTTAGCAGCCAATGCCGTGTCATGGGGAATGGATAACGCAAAGGCCTGGCTAAGCAGGGTCACTTCCCTGATAAAGCGGTCCTTTCCGTCTTCGAGGCCGAGGATATGCTCTTCCGCCTGGAGAATGATAGAGAGCTTGTCTTTTGGCTCAGCTGTAAAAAAGCGGCGGTAGTTGAATCCTGTGCCTGGATAATCATCATAATATGCGCTTGGCTCCACGGTCCTGATGGCTTCTCTGGCCGCGCTCTCTTCGAAGAAGAGCTGGCGGACCACTTCCAGTTTTTCGACGAACATTGCAACAGCCTTTTCCTGAGTCTCGGCAGGATCGCCTTTTCCCCCGGAGTCAGAGTAAAAAGAGAGGGCTTTTTTGAGGTCCGATGCTATCCCCAGGTAATCGACTACCAGCCCGCCCGGCTTGTCCTTGAATATCCTGTTCACCCGCGCGATAGCCTGCATCAGCGTATGCCCGCGCATAGGCTTGTCTACATAAAGTGTATGCAGGCAGGGCGCGTCAAAACCGGTAAGCCACATGTCCCTGACAATCGCCAGCCTCAAAGGATCTACCGGGTCCTTCATCCTGTCGGACAGCAGTTTGCGCTGCATCTTCGTTGTGTGGTGCTTCTGCATAACCGGGCCGTCTGCACTCGATGCGGTCATGACCACTTTGATCAGGCCCTTTGCGAGATCGTCGTCATGCCATTCGGGCCTGAGCGCGATGATTTCGTTATAGAGATCGACCGCGATCCTGCGACTCATCGCGACGATCATCCCCTTGCCCTCGAAGACCTTCTGTCTCTGTTCGAAGTGAGAGACGATGTCCCTGGCAAGATTCTTTATCCGGTCTTCATTCCCGACAATCGCCTCCAGCCTCGCCCACTTCGCCTTTGCCTTCTGAGAGTCGGTCACCTCTACGTCCGCATCAAGTTCCTTATCGAACTCTGCGATCAGACGCCTGCCTGCCTCATCCAGATTGACCTTGGCCAGACGGCTTTCGTAGTAGATCCTGACGACCGCCTTGTCTTCGACCGCCTGTGAAATGTCATAAATGTCCACATACTGTCCGAACACAGCCGGTGTGTTTATATCCGTGCTCTCGATCGGCGTTCCGGTAAAGCCGATATAAGTGGCATTCGGCAGGGCGTCTCTCATATACTTGGCAAAGCCGTATGCTATGCGCTTGCCGATCACCTCTTTTGTCTTTTTGTCTTTTGTCTCGACGAGCTTTGCCTCGAAGCCGTACTGGGTCCTGTGGGCCTCATCGGCTATCACGACGATGTTGGCCCTGTCTGAAAGCCGGTCATATTCAGCCTTGCCCTCGGGCGGCAGAAACTTCTGAATCGTAGTGAACACTATCCCGCCTGAGGCGACTTTGAGCAGTTCCTTCAAGTGGTCGCGGTCTTTTGCCTGCACCGGCTCCTGCCTGAGCAGCTGTTTCGAGGAGGCGAAGGTATCGAAAAGCTGATCGTCCAGGTCGTTCCGGTCTGTAATTACGACTATGGTCGGGTTCTGCATGTCGGCAGATGTGATCAGCTTGCCTGCGTAAAAGACCATGCTTAGGCTCTTTCCCGAGCCCTGTGTGTGCCAGACTACCCCGCCCTTCTTATCCCCTCCTTTGCCGGATGCCTTAATAGTGCTTTCGATCCCCTTATTCACGGCATAGTACTGGTGGTAGGCGGCCAGTTTCTTCTCGGTTTCTATTTGGGTGATTCCCGTCTTCGGATCTTCCTTTTTCGTTTTTTCGAATACGATGAAGTTGCGGACGAGGTCCAGCAGGGTCCCCGGGTTCAGCATCCCTTTTGCGAGCGTCTCGATCTGCGGGGAGAAGCGTGACGCCTCGGTCTTGCCGTCGGCCGATTTCCACATCATGAAGCGGTTGAATCCGGCCGAGACGCTCCCTCCCCTGCATTCCAGCCCGTCAGAGATGACGCATAAGGCATTGAATGTAAAAAGGCTCGGGATAGTAGCCTTGTAGGTTTGTATCTGGTCGAAGGCCTTGTTGACCGTCGCGTTTTCATCGGCCGGGTTCTTCAGCTCTATCAGCACCAGAGGGATACCATTGACGAAAATGAGAATGTCAGGCCGTTTGTTCTGGTTATTTTCGATAACGGTGTATTGGTTGACCGCAAGGAATTCATTGTTTAGAGGATTCGCAAAATCTATCAGCCAGACGTAATCGCCCTTCTCGTCCCCGCCCTGCCTGTACTGCACCGGGACGCCATCGGTAAGGAAACGGTGAAAGGTTTCGTTATTGGCGAGCAGGTCAGGTGAAGCGACGCGCTGTACCATGCGAAGAGCCTGTTCTTGTGCATACGCCGGGATGTTTGGATTGAGCCTTTGGATAGCCGACTTGAGTCTTCCGGCGAGGATTATGTCGCTGTAGGATTGTCTTTCTGCAAACAGGCCGTCGCAAGATATATCAGGGCCGTGGACGTATTTGTACCCAAGCTTTTCAAGTTCCTCGATTGTAAAAAGCTCTATGTCGCTTTCGGTGATCTTGCTCATCTCAGCTTGAATACAGCCTTGTCAGCTTAAGACAAAGCTCTATAACATTTAACATGCCCGACCTCCAACAATTAACAAGCTATCGTCAAAACTGCTATAAATTCAAAAGGTTCTGGAAATATATAGGACTGCAACATTTAACAAGGCGTCTCTGCAACTCTTTACAGTCTCATTTTGCACTCCTCCTCGCCGTCGTCGACTTGACCATTTTGTTGAGTTCAACGAAATGGTTTGCGTCTAAACAAGAAAACTATTTAATATCAAAGCATTACAATGCATTGCCTAGATATGACACCTCAAATCTAAATAGAAGAACATTCAATTGCCGATCTCGATCATCTTCCCGACTTCGGCAAAATGATTGAATAAGAGGCGCGAACTGTTCACCGCAGCTCATGCCGCCAATTCCTGGCCTACTTCTTCTCTCTTGCTCCAGAGGATCGGCCTGACATCATAATTCTTAAGCGCGTCAATCACAGCTATAGACGGCACATGCTCGGAATCGTTTAGTAGGGCATAGGCCCGTGAATTGGCAGGCCTTACCTCTCTGGTATCGATCCATGCAAATGCAACAGACTGGGCTGTATCACGGCTGGGTCTGTTTATCGTCTGAAGTATACGCTCGGGCTCCCTCCTGGACGCGGGGATGACGAAGTCAAACAGATGGTCATATCCGGTCTTGCCGGTAAACTTCACTTTCGGCGTATAACGTATGTCGTGCAAATCAAGCCAGGCCGTCACATCTTCAAGGAACAGACTTGCGACCATTGGCACAGCAAGGTAAAAAAGATCATTGACGGCCAATATAGCCTGCACGAGATTGTGCTTGCGCAAAGCAAAGTTGTCGGACGCCGCGTGAACAGTCAGCTCATCACTTGCCAATTTGACACCAAACCCATTCAGGGTCTGATTCAACAGGTCTTTGCGCTTCCGACTTTCCAGCTCGCAGCCGGACATGCGAAGGTCTTCAATTGTATGTCCATCATCTGTAATTATGAAACTGCCGTTGTCGCGCCTCACATAAATCTGTAGATAATCATTATGCCTATCAAGATATGGCGTAGTAATTTCAATCCAGTCCTTTATCTGGCGGAGCGATGTTTTTTCCCGTAGCCATGCAGTGTACTGATCCAGCAGCTTTTGAATTTCATCTATCATTCAAATAGCCCCCTTTCAATAATGGGCGGTTCAGCTATATTTAGCGCGGTGCTCCTGAGTAAAGCGTTCAGCGATCCAAACAATTGTAACCGCATTCAACCCCGCGGCATAAGTAAGCAATTGGCCTAAATGTGAGTGATCAGTGCGCTCAAGCTGATTTTCAATTAATACCCAATTGTCAGTTGCGGTATCCTTGCACAATATGTCCGCCCGAAATGGTCCCACATCTTTTTCCTGGGATTCCAATTCTAGTTCAATCCCAATGGCTTCACCCAATAAGCTCAGGTTTTCCTCCTGCGCGAGCCATGGTGTGAAGTCGCTGGATTCAGACGTCCAAGCCTCCCTCAGTCCAACCTTCTGCAATCTGCCCAACGCTGGCTTACTCATAGTTCGCTCCATTCTGGCTATTTGCCTGAACTATTCTTATCATCCTTCACCCTCACTTTCCCGCTCATCAGCTTCGGCAAGAGCATATCGCGCAGACGGGTGAGGGTGCGGATCTGATTTTTGTTTTCTTTGACCTTGCGAAACATCGCTTGGGTTAAACTCTCGAACCTGTCAATTAGTTCTAATGGTGGTAGAGATGCTTCCAAGCTGTGAACATCATTCCTATTCAGCGTTGGAACTGCTGAACCTCCGTTCAACCCCTCCAAATCAAGTGTCTTGAGAAAAAAATATGCGAATAATGGCTTTGCTAATTTGTACTCGACAATGAATAGGGAGGTATTCAACGGCCAAAAATCATCCATAATGTAAAAAACTTGACCTAATAGGCCACTGCGCCCCGTCGTAACGCCAGGTGCCTGCACTCTGCCTTCGTTGTGATAACCATTAACTCCACTCGCAGAAATTATCGGGTACTTACCGTCCCTGCGGTCTTGGGCAGGCAAATCAAATCCTCTTTGTAATGTGAAGAAATCTTTAACGGTACCCGCTTCCCACCTCTCCTCCGCCTCCTCCACAAACCACTGCCTGAACAGAGTCTCCGCCAATGCCTCCAGGATCTTATTCTGACGGTGCAGTAGGTCTATCTTGTCATCCAGGCTGCTGAGGATAGAAGCGATGGATTCTTGTTCGTGGAGAGGGGGCAAGGCGACAGCGACACTGCTTAAAATGTCAGTATTTATTGAAGGCATCGTAGCCCCTACCGCAATCATTCGTATGTGTTCTTTAAAACTTTCCTGCCCGAAATAAAACGACAGGAATCTCGGCTCAACCTTTTTTTTGTTTGCTCTCACTCTCAGGCAGCGGCCTGAAAACATCCAGCCATTTTCTTTCTTACTCACATAAGCGCGCCTATCAACTGAGCCCACACGACTAAATACAATGTCGCCTTCTTCCAAAAGATACTTATTCAACCGCTGTTTATCTTTATCGCCCACCAGCGGTAGGTTCTGATGCAATATTTTATTTTCGCCCAAATGTTCCACAGTAATAATTGGAGTACCTATCGCCTTGTAATCGCTCTGATGTAATTGGCTGCCGAACGGCCCTGTCTGAACGTCTGCAACATCCTTCAGCTTATATTCCTTCCACTCACTCATCCTTACCCCGCTCCCTCCATGCCTGCGGATGTCTGCTCAGATGCATTACCGCCACTACGAGCAACGCTTCGTTATCGATCTGATAAATTATTCCGTAGGGAAATCTGTTGGTGCGGCAGCGGCGGGTGCGTTTTGAGAGTTGAGACCAGGCGTCGGGATACTGAACGATCCGCTCTATCGTCCTCTTAACCTCAGCGGCAAATTCGTATCCAAGCCCCTCGCTTTGGGAATTGTAGTAGGCAACGGCATCAAGCAGCTCGGCTTCGGCAGAGGCAAGGAATGCTATATCCATCAACCTTTAAGCCGCTCTATTTTCTCGAACACATCCTTTGCGGGAACTGCCTTTATTTCGCCCCGTTCATAGGCGTCTATGCGACTTTCTGCTTCCTTCGCCCACAGCTCGTCAATGGCAGTTCGATCGGAAAACTCAAAGCTGGTCAGGAGTTTTTCCACGATCTCGGCGCGCTCAATCGGCGGCAAGTTGAGCGCCTCTGTAAGCACTTTTTCACTCTGGCGTGTCATATGCACCTCCGCTTTTTACAGTATTTATTCATAGGTTAGCACATTTTATCCTGGCAAGGTTCTCCATGATCGCCTTGTTGAGGGCTGCTTCCTCTTTCATCTGTGCCTGCAGTTCTGCTCTGAGCTTTGAAAACCTTTCCTCAAAATTAAAATCATCCTCATCGTCAGGAAGGCCGATGTATCTGCCGGGGGTCAAAACATAGTTCAATGCTTTCACTTCATCCAGCGTCGCGGATTTGCAGAAGCCCGCCACGTCCTTGTACTCGCCTTCGCCGGTGCGCCAGTTGTGGTATGTGCTGGCGATCTTCGAAATATCTTCTGCCGAAAGATCTCTATTTCTGCGGTTGATCAAAAAGCCCATATTACGGGCATCAATGAACAATATTTTGCCATGGCGTTTTTGCTTGTTGCGGCTCAAAAACCAGAGGCAGGCTGGGATTTGGGTATTGAGAAAAAGCTTGGTCGGCAGGTTCACGATGCAGTCGATCAGGTCGTTTTCGACCATCGCCTTCCTTATCTCGCCTTCGTTGCTGGTCTTAGTGGTGAGCGAGCCTTTCGCAAGGACAAATCCCGCCTGCCCCGTCGGCGCAAGATGAAAGAGAAAGTGCTGTATCCAGGCATAGTTTGCGTTGTTCGGCGGAGGCGGCAGTTTATTGCCCAGCACACTCCAGCGGACATCGTCTCGGAGCAGGTCGCCCGACCAGTCGCTGTCGTTGAAGGGAGGGTTGGCGATGATGTAATCTGCCTTCAGGTCTTTGTGCATATCGTTCAGGAACGAGCCCTCATTGTTCCATTTGACGTTGCTTGAGTCGATATGACGGATAGCGAGATTCATCTTGGCCAGCCGCCATGTCGTCTGATTGCTCTCCTGTCCGTAAATCGAGATGCGGTCTGCCGGATTCAGCGACAACCCGTTGCGCTTTTTCTTGTAGTAATCCCTGTGTGCCTCAACGAACTTCTCGGACTGCACGAACATGCCGCCGGAACCGCAGCAAGGATCAAAGACGCGGCCTTCATACGGTTCAAGCATCTCGACGAGCAGCTTGACCACACTGCCCGGAGTGTAAAACTGACCTCCCTTTTTCCCTTCAGCTAAGGCGAATTCTCCCAGGAAGTATTCATACACCTTCCCCAAAACATCTTTACTCTGCGCCTCTTTCGTGCCGAGGGCGGCGCTTCCAACGAGGTCTATCAATCCGCCAAGGCTCGCCTTGTCCAGCTTCTCCTGTGCATACACCTTCGGCAAAACACCTTTGAGAGAGGGGTTGTCTTTCTCGATAGCGTCCATGGCATCGTCTACATCCTTGCCGATGGTCGGGAGCTTTGCCCTGCCTTGCAGCCACTTCCAGCGGGCAGAAGGAGGCACATAAAAGACCTTCTCAGCGGTATATTCGTTTTTGTCTTCCGGATCGGCCCCTTCATAGTCTCCCTTGCCTTCCTTAAGTTTCAGATAAAGTTCTTCAAAGGCATCCGAGATGTACTTAAGGAAGATCAGACCTAAGACGACATGCTTGTACTCGGCCGCGTCCATGTTCTTCCGCAGCTTGTCCGCAGCCTTCCAGAGCTTCTTTTCGAGTGGTTCTTCGGGTTGATTCTTTTTTTCTTTAGGAGTCCTGGCCAACTTATCCCCGCGTTACAAAAAAAATCACTTAATGATAATACGATAGACCCATTAAAGACAAGAGAATCTTATCTCATTAAACAATCGTAACATACCGTGCCGCGCAAGAAAGTTCGGAGATATACCTGCTCGCCGGAGGTATCAGTTAACAGCGGAAACCTTCAACAAGTACGACCCATTGAAACTACGGAGTATCAGTCAAAATAAACTCACACTGACTGCGCCGTGTACTGGATGAATTGCGGGAACCAGCCTATTCGAGAGTTCGTTTAGTTGCGTTGGAAATTGTTATCCCGTCAATGCGCCGGTTTTGCGAAGTGGCCGGTATACCTGAACCTCAGAGGTCGACGGCGAGAGGATCTACTATGCATGTCCGAACTAATTCGGAACGAAGAAAGCAGCAGTAGGGACGTTAGTTCTAAGTGCATTGCGCTTGACAAAGAAGCGGCCCACGGCATAAACGGCGCATTTTAGTTCCGGCTCGCCGGAATCAATTATATTCTTCATGCTGGTCTCCGAACACATGGTGGATGATTTCCCATGCGGTCTCTTCGATGGATTTGTTCGTGGTATCGACGACTTTCCAGATCCGGTGCTTCTTGCGGAGGTCCCAGACATACTCGCACTCGGCAAAGACCTCCTTGAATTCGCTGTAGCTCGGCGTGAGCGAGGACTTTTCCTGGCGCGCCTTCCTGATTTTCTGAAGGACCTCGGGATCGATTACCAGACAGACGATCTTGCGCTGATCGATTTCGAAAAGCTCTTCGGGCAGGGGGATGCCCGGAACGATCGGGACATTGGCGACCTTGTAGCCCTCCTGGGCCAGAAAGAACGAGGTCGGGGTCTTGGACGTCCGCGAAAGTCCGACGATGACGATGTCCGCGTCATCGAGGCGCTTGGCATCCCTGCCGTCGTCGTGTCCCAGCGTATACTCGATCGCGTCGATGCGTTTGAAATATCGTTCATCGACCTTTCTGAGCAGGCTCGGCGTTTCGAGCGGTTCCAGCCCTAGATAGGACGCTAGGTTCCTGATCAGCGGGCCCAGAATGTCGAGATGAATAATCTTGTTTTTCACGCAAAAGGCGGTCGTATAGTCGCGCATCTCCTTTTTGACAAAGGTAAAAGCGATAAGGGCCTTGTCCGCCCTGGCCTGGTCGAGGACCTTTTTGAGCCCTGCCTTGGAATCAATGTCGTGGAAAAGCATGATCTTGGTGTGGGCGTGCTCAAACTGCACCAGGGCCGCCCTCAGAATATGCAGACCGCTCTGGCCCGTGGCGTCGGAAATAATGACGACTTTTTTTGTGGACATATTCACCTCGATGATAGTATACCCTAACCCCAACCGCGCCGCACAAGCGCGATGCCGCCCGCGGCTGATGCAACGGAGTCGTCGGCTCTACTTGACCCTCAGAGGTCGACAATGCAGGAGCCTAACCAGGCATGTCCTGACTACGTCTGCAACTCTCCGCGAACATACCTGGCCTCTATGCCGCCCCTCTCGATAAAATCCTTCTTGATAAGAAGATAATTCCCTTTTCCTATTTCGCTGATGTCCGTGCAGGCAGCGGATAATATTTGTTCATTCGTAAGCCCGGCCTTTCTGAAGAGCCGCATTTCTTCAAAGAAAGAGCTGCCGTGGCTCACTTCTTTCGAACCACTGTCCGAACTTACGCGCACCGTTACGTCTGCGGCGCATGCGAAATTAATAGAAACGAGATGTGCTTCGACAACCTCTTCAAGGTATCTTCTCTGATCGTGAGCATGGCAGCCACGGACACCAGTCATTTTTCCTTTTCTTTCTCTTCTTTTCCCGCTCCCCCCAACTTCCCCACAAGATACTGCGTGTTATACTTAAGCAAAGCATACGCCTCCGAAGTGATATGCCCATGTTCTTTGTCAGCATCGTGCTTGTCGCTCTTTTCTTTTTTCTCTTCTTTATCTCCCTTATACAACGCTTCCACTTCGTGAATAAAAGAATTGAGCATTTCTACTACCTCTTCGATATCTCCTTTCACAAGTTTCTCTCTCGCGTTTGCAAGTTTCTTATCAAGACTTTTCATTATGCCTTCTTCTTCGCCTTCTTCCTTGCCTTTGCCGTCATCCTCACATTGGATTAGCCAGCCTAGATTGTAAGACTGCTTTTTGAGCGAGACGATGTAATCAAGAAAAATTATAGGCTTGAAGTCGGCGGGCGGGGCAGTTGGGCCAATGGTTTTGCCTTTAAAAGAAACACTGCTCTCGTCTTGCTCTATCCCTGCAAGCAAGGCATCCACTTCCTCCTGACTCGTTAAACTATCAACGCTTGGATAATATTCATTAACATCAAAAGAAGGGTCAGCCTTAAAATCTCTTATCCCTGGCAACCCATAACTATACAGGATAAAACCACTTAAGGATTGACCAGGTTTAAGATAAACATAATCGCCCCCACCCAAACGGGCAGTGCCATACACGCTAAGCCCCGTCATCCATCCAGCAGGTTTCTGCATTCCGATCGGCACAATATTAACTTCTTTCAAATTATCTAAGCGAGAAATTGTCTGTTCAAATGTGAACATTGTCTTGCCGCGCGGAATTGTTAAGCCATCACTGCGTAAAACTCCTCCTCCTTTTGGGTAAGTGACATGTATCTCCAACCCAACCAGATTTCCAATACTTGAGAGTGAATTTATTACCGTATAGTAATAGGTGTATCTCGCCATTTCAGGATCTAAATTGACTTTCGCCGTGATCTCAACATTTTTCAAATATGGTAATTCATTCCCAAAAGAACTTCGAGATAGCAATAAAATTAAAAAAGAGACAGTTACAAGACAAAATCTATTGTAATTGCTTCCTTTCATTTTACGCCTCCTTTTATTATTTAAATGAGAATTCATAATGAATAGTTGCCTCTGGAATTTTTTTCCCTTTATAGCCCTTTACAATTTCGGTTAATCTGCTCACATCCACCCTCACATATCCCCGTGTCTGTGTATCCTGTGCCATACGATCTATATCGACACTTGTCCCTTTTCTGTGGGAGTTGTGAGGCCGCGCCCAAGTTCCTTCGTAGTCAAATAATCCTCCCTTTTCTAGACTCATGTCGTTAATGCCAAGGATAGCATCGGTTTCATATGTATAATCAAAGGTAAAATAGTCCACCGCCGCATTAGTAGAAGGCAGCCCATAATGGTTCGAGGGATGGGTAAGGGCTGCAGGTGGACTTTGAGATAAATTATAAGCAATCGAACTTTCTAAGGGCTGCAATCCCGGTACCCTCACCGTTATCGCCGCCTCACCCTTTTTTTTACTTTTGACCTTCGCTATTACCTTTTCTTTCCCTGATACTTCAGAACTAGTGTATGTGACATTCTGGGCGCCGGATTGGCCGCCAGAGAAAAAAACCGTTGTTTTAGACAAAGTGCTCTTCGGCCTGCTGCCGGTGTGATTGTGACCGCCTGAATTGTCCGTCGGCTCCACCGACAGATCTACCGTACATCCTTCGGGAGGAGCCGGGTTTGTCAATGAGACCATAACCGTTGAGGTAGTGTCGCTGTCAGCATTGTAACCGGCCGGTCGTTGTAATTTAGGCAGCATCGGCCAAACTTCGGATGGGGAAGGGGTAATATTGATATCACAAGTGTTTGACTCGACTGTAATCGTAAGGTCCTTCGTGACTTTGCAACCGCCGCCGACAGTTTCAGCGGAAAGCGCGGCCGCATAAGTTCCATTGGGGACAGTTTCCCCGTTAGCATCTTTCCCGTCCCACGTGGCGGAAACTACATCGCCGGAGCCGGAAAAACTTTTATCCGCTAGCGTGAGAGTCCAATTAACCGCTTCGTCGGAAGTAATGCTCGCCGTCATGTCTACGCTTTCTCCTGCGGAAGGTGAAATAGTCGCAGCGGAGGCAGTGAAGTCGGCTATATCAAGAACGCAGAAGATCGCGTTGATGGAACTAACGTATGCCGTCGCCATTCCACTCGAAATCGAGGGCACCAAGGTTACACTATCTCCGCATTTCAGATCAATAGGGATGGTCCATTCGTAATGATTACCGGAGGTATTAATAGGCGAGATACCGTTGATCAATAACACGCCGGGCGATTTTTCCCCGTCGCGCTGGATCCATCCGTCTGCCGAAATCTCAAGGGACTTTAAGGATTTATTGTCAGGGCATTCAAGCCTGAAAGTGTATAAACTATCCGACTGGCTAGTGGCATAAGATTCTTTGGCGGGAAAAGGCGGGGTCGTATTGCAGCTCGCATAAGCTTCTTCGCATAACCACAGCTGCGAGCATTCTGATCTACCACTCCCAACTATGGAGCCGACAGTAAAGGTTATCTGGTTTGTTTCTCCGTGTAAACATTGCAGCCCTGATTCATAAGTGGAAGAATCGGTGCATAGTTCACAGTATGTTTTGGTGCCGTCCCAGAACTTGTAATTAAAAGTCTCTTTGCGCGTAGAGCATTGTTCATATGACCCTGCCGATCTTATATCGACATATGTTCTACTTTCGGTCACCATGTCAAGTTCTGCTGCGTATACTTCGATATATTTCCCGGCGCACTCTGTAAAGCCGCCAATAGGTTCCGACCAATATCCTGTTGATCGAGAGTATTCATATTGATTCACGAAACCTCTCTCCAGTAGCACATCTCCCGGCAGAGTAGATGCGCCGAAGCCCTGGTTGGGCAATAACAAAGAATAAAGAAAAAACAGTGCCAGCAAATCAAGACACCGCTGAAAAAAGTGTGAACATTTTGCCATGTATGCCTCCCCCTCTTAATATCAGCGAATCCCGCTGGTTGCATTTTTCCTTAGTTAGAGAAAGTCTACGATGGAAACATACAGCATTTTGCCGCCTGTGTCACCTGTCAGAATTGACAGGTTCTTTTTTTTGTCGATTTTGGTAATATATGAATTTTTGTGCGCAGCTGCCCATTAGCAGCTTGGGAAACTTAGATTGGGAGGTTGCGCGGAAGATTCAAGGGAGCAGACGAAGTGCGAGAGAAGGCATTAGCGCCGACACCCGTCAAAGGGTAAATAGACGTTTCCCGTCCTTGTATACCCCCTCTATTTCCCTCGTTTCTATAAAATCCTTTTTGACAAGAAGATAATTCCCTTTTTCTATTTCGCCGGCATCCATGCAGGCAGCGGATAATATTTGTTCATTCGTAAGCCCGGCCCTTCTGAAGAGCCGCAGTTCCTCAAAGAAAGAGCTGCCGTGGCTCACTTCTTTCGACCCGCTGTCCGAACCGACGCGCAGTTTTACACCGGCCGCACATGCCATGTGGATGGAAGAAAGATGGGCCTCTACGACCCCTTCGAGGTATCTTCTCTGATCGTGGGGGAGCAAGGCAGCCACACTCAGAAGTGCAAAGGCGGTCGGTGTCCATGCGACCCCTGCCTCAGCCATCATATGGAGCGTCTCCTTCGATACAAAGAACCCGTGCTCGATCGATGAAACTCCTGCTGCCACGGCATCCCGTATCGCGCTGTCGGAATTCGCGTGGCATGCTACCTCCAGCCCTGCCCCACGCGATTCTCCACAGAGCATTCTAAGTTCTTCCCGGTTAAAACCTCCGTCAGTCACGAGGCGGTTGCCGGCCGCGCTTACGATGCCGGAATTAATCACCTTTATAAAATCGGCGCCTGCGCGACGCAGAGTTTCCACTTCCCTCCCTATGTCCTCAGGCCCCTCCACACCCTTGCCGAGAAAGGCGCCGTATGTACCTTTCTTATAAAGGGCATAGCCGCAGGATTTGACCGTAATTTCGCCCCTCAGTACCTTTCTGGCAAGGAGCCCCGCCCCGAAACGGTTCCCCATATCCTGTGCCCCGCAGACCCCCCGGCGCAGGTACTCCTTCTTTATGGTTTCGAAATCGGGCATCGAGGCAGTCCGTCCCTGCACCGTAAAGTGCATATGGGCGTCTCTGAAGGGCGGAATGCGGTACAAATCGGGCGATTTATCGTAAATAAACGTTTGCAGGGACTCCAGAATGAAAACCTACGGGAAGGCGATACGTGCGAGGTGTACTACCGATGCCGGAAGCACCCCTATCGCGATGACCCCGAAGAGGGTGATCGCCAGGGCAAGACTCATCGAGGGAGACGTCGAAATCGCGACCTCTTGCTTCGGTTCTTTCATATACATATACATGACGATCCGAAGATAGAAATAGGCGGATATGGCGCTGAATATCACGGCGATGATCACGACCCACGTGTACCCGGCATTCACCGCGCTCATGAAGAGATAAAACTTACCCATGAAGCCCGCTGTCGGGGGGATGCCGGTCAGGGAGAACATAAAGACAAGCATCAGGGCGGAAAGCACGGGATGCGTCTTCGACAGTCCTTCGTAATCGGTAATATTGTCTCCCTTGAAGCCCTCGGTACGGAGCATGATGATCACGGCAAATGCCCCGATATTCATAAATGCATAAATAAGCATGTAGTTCATGACGCTCGCAAGCCCGTCGGCGGTCCCGGCGATCACGCCAAGAAGTGCATATCCGGCGTGGGCGATCGAAGAATAGGCGAGCATCCTCTTGATATTGGTCTGCGACAAGGCGACGATATTTCCAACGCCCATCGTGAGGATGGCAATCGGGATAAGCACGGCCGACCATTCGGGCTTGATAGGGTAAAGGCCGTCGAGAAGGACCCTTCCCATGACGGCAAACCCCGCCGCCTTCGGACCGACCGACATGAATGCGGTGATCGAGGTGGGTGCACCTTCGTATGCGTCCGGCGCCCACATGTGGAAAGGCACGGCAGCGATTTTGAACGAGAAGGCCACCACGAAAAGCGCCATCGCCAGGGTCAGCGCCGGGTTTCCCATAAGACCGTGCAACAGGATATATCCTGCGATAGCCCTGATATTCGTCGTTCCCGTGAGTCCGTAAATCATCGATGTCCCGTAGAGCAGGAAGGCCGAGGCAAAGGCCCCGAGAAGAAAATACTTCATCGCCGCCTCATTGGACTTGATATCGTATCTGATGAATCCGGCCAGGATATAGGTACTTAACGCCATTAATTCAAGCCCGAGATAGAGCACGATCAGGTCTCCGGCCGACGCCATGATCATCATCCCGAGTGTCGAAAAAAGGATGAGACTGTAATATTCCCCGAAGTTCACCCGCTCGATGCCGATATACTTGACCGATATCAGCACGGTAAGGATCACGTTCAGGACAAAGATGATACCAAAAAATCTGCTGTACCCATCCGAGATGAACATGCCGTTGAAGGTGACGCCCAACGAATCCCTGAAGGTAAAAGCGACCGCAACAATGCCGAGGATGCTCAACAGTGCAATCGTCTCTTTCCTCTTGATGACGAGGTCCGATAAGAGGATAAGGAGCGACAGCACGGTCATGAGTATCTCGGGCGTCAAAGGTCTCAGGTCAGGCATCATAAACTGCATCGGAACCCCCATATTTCTTGCGCGCTCAATTGCTTACAGTTCATCTGATTACCTCGAATATATTCCTTGCGATCGCCGGGCCGCTCGCGCCGCCCGTATTCACCCTCGCGATGAGGTGCTCAACCGACTTGTGCATAAAACCGAGAAAGGTATCGGGGTATACCCCTATCCAGAATATCAGTATCACCATCGGAAGGAGCGCCATAATCTCCCTTCCGTCCATATCTTTCAGGCCGGCCACCTTCTGGCTCGTTTCCATGAAAAAGACCCTTTGATAAAGCCAGAGCATGTACCCTGCGCCGATGATAATGCCGGTGGCCGCGAGCACGCCGGCCCACTGGTTGGCCGTAAACCCTCCGAGGATGATCAGGAACTCGCCGACAAACCCGTTTGTCGAGGGCAGGCCGATCGCCGCAAGCGTAAATACGATGAAGAGCGAGGCGTATAACGGCATCACAGAGGCAACGCCTCCGTAGTCTGCAATCTGCCTCGTATGCGTCCTGTCGTAAATGACACCCACGCTCAGGAAGAGCGCTCCGGTCACAATACCGTGGTTGACCATCTGGAGTATTCCGCCCTCCATCCCCTGTATGTTGAGCGCGAAGATGCCGAGGGTCACAAATCCCATATGACTCACTGAACTGTACGCGATCAGCCTCTTCAGGTCGGTCTGCGCAAGACAGATAACGCCTCCGTAAATGATGGCGATGACCGATAAAGTAAGCATCACCGGCGTCATTGCCTTCGACGCCTCCGGTAGGATCGGCAGGGAGAACCTCAGGAATCCGTAGGCCCCCATCTTGATCAGCACGGCCGCAAGGATCACGCTGCCTGCGGTTGGCGCCTCGGTATGAGCGTCGGGAAGCCAGGTATGGACCGGGAACATCGGGACTTTCACGGCAAAGGCGGCAAAAAACGCCCAGAAAAGCCAGAGCTGCATCTCATAGGGATACATCTTCGTGGAGAGTTCGACGATGTCGAAGGTCCTGCCGGCATACAGATAGAGGACGATGATCCCGACCAGCATCAGCACGCTGCCGACGAGCGTGTAGAGGAAAAACTTAACTGCAGCGTAGACCCTGTTGGGACCTCCCCAGACTCCTATCAGGAGATACATCGGTATCAGCATCGCCTCCCAGAAGATATAGAAGAGGAAGAAATCGAGGGCGCAGAAGACGCCTATCATTGCGCCTTCG
>JAKAIZ010000222.1 GCA_021814065.1 Nitrospirota bacterium
CGGTTATCTCCTTGCCGCTACCGCTATAACGCTCGATATCGGCCTGCCCTGGAACATCTGGCATCCTATCGTGATGTGGCAGATACATTCGGTGATGTGGGTCGTGGCTATCCATGTGGTCCTCTACACCTCGACGCTTGCGACAGAGTCGAGCCCGATGTTCTTCGAAAAATTCGGCATGCAGAAGGCGGCCGGCTTTATTCACAAAATAATCGTCCCTGTCGTACTTTTCGGTGTGCTCCTTTCGACGCTGCACCAGTCGTCGCTGGGGGCTGTTTATCTGATAACCGCCAGGAAATTGTCGCCGTTCTGGTACAACTCCCAGGTCCCGACGCTCTTTCTCATCTCGGCAGTAATGATGGGGCTTTCGATGGTAAGCTTTGAAACAGTATTGAGCGAAAAGTATCTCGGGCATAAGGCCGATATAGGCATCCTTTCAGGCCTCGCCCGGGGGACCTTGATTACCGGGGTCATTTTATTTATTGCCAAAATCTGGTTTCTCTTCAGGGGTCCCGGCATTCCAGCGGCCTTTAACGGGACAATGGAGGCGAATATGTATCTTCTCGAGATGATCGTAGGTGTTGTCCTGCCGATCATATTGTTTTCGATGAAGAACGTGAGAGAAAACATAAGGAGCATATTCTTTGTCGATATACTCGTGATTTCGGGTGTCCTCCTGAACAGGCTGAACGTCTCGATCTTCGGCGTATACAGAGACCAGGCTGCGACCGGGTTCAGCTACTTCCCGACCTGGATGGAATTTGTTGTGACGTTCGCCTTTATCGCATTTGCGATAATAGGTTTCAAGGTTTCTGTGAAATACCTGAGGGTCTTTCCGAAGACTGAAGCCCAGCACTGAGTAAAATGCTTGCAGAGGCGGGGCACCGGCCGGTGTCCCGCTTTTTTTTGCTCATTAAATAAAAAAATGTGCTTCTTTTTTTACGCGAAGGCCCCAAAAAATCAATGACAAGCGATGGATTTCCTGCGATAATTTTATTGATGGAGAAGATGGAGACGGACCAATGAAGACGTCACAGCAAGACAGAGATACCTTTATAAAGGAGATATTTGCATCGGTTGCAGAGGATATCGATTTCCTGAGCTCGTTCTTCAGTTTCGGACTCGATCAGGGATGGAGGAGAAAGCTCGTTTCGCTTCTGAAGCTGAGGGGAGGGGAGAAGGTCCTGGATGTATGTACGGGAACCGGGAAATTGGCCTTTTTGCTTTCACGGAAAGTCGGGGGAAAAGGGTCGGTCCTGGGAGTGGACTTCAGCAGAGAAATGCTTGCCGAAGCGACCAGGAAGCTTAATGGCAGGCCGTCAAATATCGGGTTCGAATTTTCTGATGCAAAAGACCTGAACTTCCCCGAGAATTCCTTCGATGCAGTGACGGTTTCCTTCGGCATGAGGAACATACCCGACACCGCCGCCGCGTTACATGAGGCACACAAGGTCCTTAAGCCCGGAGGAAGGTTTTGCTGTCTTGAGCTCACCCCTCCGACAAACCGCTGGATCAAGCCGGCCTATACGAAATACTGCTTCAAGGTCATGCCTTTCATTGCTATGAAGATACTGAAGACGGCTGTGCCGTATAATTATCTCCCGAGATCTATTGAGGCATTTCCCTCCTCCGACGAATTTACGCGGACGTTGGAGTCCTGCGGATTCAGCGAGGTGAGCGTCCATTCAATGACCTTTGGCATCGCAACGATCTTTGTGGCCCGAAAGGGGTGAGCAGGGATTCCTTAAGACCCTGAAATTCGAAATCTCCTTTATCCAGTCGTAGGCATCGGCAGCAAATGCCGGAGGCGGCCACTTCTCCAGGAAGCCAGCCGGGCTTATTTCACCATACGGTAAATCATGAAGAGGGCCAGTGGGTCGAGATGCCTGATCGCGGCCCGATAAAGCGGGATGCTCGCGCAGCCGCAGCGACTGCAGTCTGCGTTGCTTCCATATGTGCAAGGCTTCAGGGTACCGTCCGCATTGTAGCAATTGCATACCTTGTTGACAGGGCATTTTTCGATGCTGTTCCACTCTGAGAATTCCCCTTCCTGCCTGAACTGTTTCGCCATCGTTGCGGTCAGGCCCAGGATCCGCCAATATTTCTTCCTCAGCCGCAGAAGTTCGTCAAGGATCGGGTCGCGTTCGTCCACCGGAATGAATAGACTGCCGTCGTCACCGGTTCTGTGGGGCGTGTAGAAACTGAATCCTACCCCTTTTATGGGCAACCCTGCCAGCTCGTCGAGAAATTCTTCAAGGTTATGCCGGTTCTGACGGGTGATCGTCGTATGGACAACCGGTTTGCGCGGGGCCTTCCTGAGGTTTTCGACGGCGCAGTCGTGTGCGCCGTACCCCCTTATGGAGTCATGGACGGTCTTTGTCCCGTCCAGGGAGAGTATCCACTCTGCGTTGATTTGCGTGAAGCCCTGTGTCCCGTTGGTGAAGATGAGCGGGTGGTCGAAGATCTTCGAAGCCGCCTCGCACATCTTCGGACGAAGCATCGGCTCTCCGCCGTAGATGATCGCGGCCGTCATACCTTCGGCCCGGAGGCTTTTCATAAAGGCGACCATTGCGTCGTCGCCCAGTTCTTCCGGCCGTTCCTCTTTCCACCAATAGCAGTGGGAGCATTTCAGGTTGCAGCTGTTCGTGATGTCGATGGCAGCCGTTGTCTTCCTGCGCGTAAATGCCCAGGTGTAGAGGAGCCGGGACTTTTTGAATTTCGTCATCTCAACCCGTCAACCCGCCGGCCGAGAGACGCAGGAGCCGGCATATGGGCGGGTCCTGACTGCGTATGCCCTTCGCGCATGTTCCACTGCGATTTCTCCGGCAGTGCTTTCCATGGTAACAAAGAGTTTCTCTGCAAAAAGGTCCTTCAGCTTAGCGGCGGGACCTTGAAAGGTGATGGAATTGCTCAGTATCTTTGTCTCGAGATTGTAAAGGTGAAGGATTTCGCGCAGCGTCTGGGCATACCGTTCTTCGGAAAAGGTGTCTTTCACCACCTCGGCAAAAGGCAGCCCGTCGTGCCAGTTAGCCAGCAAATCGAAGACCATGCCGACGAAAGCGAGAATTCTTTTTTTCCGAATCTCCGCCAAATCGGCGTAACGCACCCTTATCGAGAAAAAGGCGTTTGAGAATCTGTTTATGAACTCGTGATCGACCTTTTTGGTCATTTCGAAAAGTCCGTCCACATCCACGGCACCCCTGCCTTTTCCGCCTTCGAAAGCAGCCGCGGCATGCTCGATGATCAACCTGTCTTTGTCAATTTCCTTGAGCACGTTGGCATCGAGAAAATGGCGAAAGACGGAAATAAAAAGTTTCAGAGGAAGATAATTGCCAAGGCGCGCTACGCAAAGTCTGCTGAAATCCAGCATCATCTCTTTGTCCGCGTCGCACAGCATGTCGACCCTGTTTGCCATTGTCTAATCTCATCATAGCCCCGCATGGTTTTCGCGTCAACAATCAGGGAGGCATCTGGCCGGGGCGCAATTGCATTTCACGGTGAATTCCGTTACATTCTATAATGAACGTATGGCAAAGGTGCACTACAGAAGGAGGTTCCTGAAGGGGCTGGTCATTGCCCTGAGGATAATACTTTCCTACAGGCTTGCCCGCGTATTCGCGATATTTCTATCCCCGGAAGACAGGGCCGCCCGCCTCAGCGATCTTAACAGGAGAAACGCCGTACTCATAAGGGAGAAGGCCCTCGAAATGAAGGGCGTGATGATCAAGGTCGGCCAGTTCCTGAGTTCGCGAAAAGACTTTCTTCCGGACGAGTATATCGAGGAACTGTCGGAACTGCAGGACCAGGTCCCGCCGCATGACTTCGGGGAAATCAGACAGAGGATAATCGATGAGCTCGGCTCGGCTCCGGAAGAGGTTTTTGCCGAGTTCGAGAGAGAGCCTATTGCGGCTGCCTCCCTCGGACAGGTGCACAGGGCCGTTCTGAAAGACGGAAGAAAGGCGGCAGTAAAGGTCCAGTATCCCGGCATAGAGAAGATCATCGAGACGGATATCAAGATGTTCGAGGTGCTCATACGCCTCATGCGCGGCAGGATGGGGTGGATCGACCTGAGGGTTATTCACGAGGAGTTCTCCAAGATCGTGCGGGCAGAACTCGATTACGTCCAGGAGGGAAAGAACGCCGAGAAGTTCAGACTGAATTTCAGTTCGGACGAGCGGGTCGTCATCCCCAGGGTGTATTGGGAATTTTCGAGCGGGAAGGTCCTAACCCTCGAATTTGTCGGTGGGATCAAGATCACCGAGTGCGCGGTGATCAAGGCGTCAGGCGTGGACTGCCGGAAGTTGGTTAACCTCCTCGTAGAGACCTATGCGAAGATGATCTTCGTCCATGGCTTCTTCCACTGCGACCCCCATCCGGGGAACATCTTCGTGGGTGAAGGGGCGACGATCGTCTTCGTCGATTTCGGGATGGTGCAGGCGATCACCGACGCCACAAGGAGGAATCTCAGGCGGTATGCAAATGCCATCGTCGAAAACGATGCGACCGCTATCGTCGAGGCACTCGAAAAGCTGGGGTTTCTAATCGAGGGCGCAGATTACACGGCGATCGTGGAGGTCACCCAGGACCTGATCGACAAGTACCGGTACAGCACTCCGGAAGAGCTGAAGTCACTGACGGTGGATGACATCGGCGAGGAGCTCGACAATGTCCGCGGCGTCATCAGTAACTTTCAGGTTCCGAACTACTTTATCCTTCTTTTGAGGACTATCGGCATGCTGAACGGCATGTCGTACCGCCTGAACCCAGAGGTTAACATCATCGAGATCGCTAAACCCTA
>JAKAIZ010000036.1 GCA_021814065.1 Nitrospirota bacterium
TACTCTCGCCGTGAGTTCAGTTACTGCATTTTCTCCCGCTTCAACAGAGTAATCTATGTCGAGTTTGCCGACTCGCCCAGTGGTCAACGTAAAATCTGTGAAGTATCTGCCGTTCCTGGCGACTGTCACAACGGATTTCGGCACAACCTCTATTCCCCCATAAAGGCCGTGGAAGTGGGTCTCCGAATACCTCATCTCCGCCCCTTCGCCTACCTCAACGACAGCATCCATGATATGTCTGATCTTCTCTGCCTTTGGGAAAATGCAGTGAGCGATAAAATGCGCAGATGAGTTCTTTTCGAGTTTCACATCCATCTTTATCCTTTGAGTGCCTTTGTTGTGCAGGACCCCGAAGCAGAGATGCACGGGATTCTTTATTCTTACTCCTTCCTTAACTGTAACCCTGACGCTGATTCCTGTTAATGTCTCTTTCGCATCAACCTCCAGCCCCCCGACACTTTTCATGCTCAGCAGTTTATGGCCGCTTGCCACAAGGTGCGCTATCTCATCGTTTTCAAGGACAGCTTGATCCCCTCCCGCCTCTCCGAACGCCTTCATCAATGCATCGAGATCAGACATAGGCGCATACCTCTCCATCGCAGACAAGACATCTTCTTGCTTTATAGTATTCGGCCACCTTCTCAGGGTCCCCCGAGCATACAACCCTGCCATTACATATTTGAGACGCCCTGTCAGCTATTAAGACTATCTCCTCCCGGTGGGTAATCAGAAGTACCGATGAACTATTGTTCTTGAAAGCACTTATGACATTTACTATATCCTGAGTGGAAAGCATGTCGATCCCCGAGTCAGGCTCATCGAGGATGGCGAGCTTCGGACTTAAGGCAAGGATTGATGCAAGTTCGATCCTTTTCCTTTCTCCGCCGCTCAGGGACTTATCGACCATCCTGTGAAGATAAAGCTCGGAGTGAAGCCCAACCATTTCAAGGTAATGGGCCGGATCGATGTTCTTGTCTTTGAGGACAAGATAATCTCTGACTGCTATCCCCTCAAACCTCACCGGCTCCTGCCAGGCCATGGTTATGCCGAGCTTTGCCCTCTCATGGATCTTAAGGCTGTTGATAAGCTCCCCGGCAAACACAATCTCGCCGGATAAAGGCCGGTATCCCTCACAGCCCATAACCAGATAGGCGAGGGTGCTTTTGCCCGTACCGTTAGTGCCCAGGAGGGCATGCACTTCACCCGGTCCTATGGAGAGCGACAGCCCGGAAAGTATATCCTTGCCGGTTACCTTGTAGGAAATGTCTTTCAGCTCAAGCAGAGTCACCTGACTCCATGAGGCGGCTTCTCTTTTTTCTTCGCTTCGCGAACCACGAGGTGGACAGAGCACGAAATGCAGGGATCGTAACTCCTGACGATCTTTTCGCTTTCCTTCCTGAGAAAATCCACGGGCTTATCCAGATGGCTCCGTATGAAATCACGGAGTTCCCTCTCCATCTGTCCGAGATTCTGCGAGGTCGGGGGAATGAGCGCGCAGTTCTTCACATATCCGCTGTCGTCCAGTTCATACCGGTGGACGAGCATCCCCCCGGGCGCCTCGGTTATCCATGCCGCTTTTCCGCATCTCCGAATGCAGGGCAGTGGAGTGCCCGACCCGGCTCTCCCTGACAACGTCGAGAAAACCTGACATCGATGTATCGACGCCTTTATTCGAAGCGACGTTCCCGTAATTCATCGGATATTCCCGGGGAGCGCGCAGGGAAACGCACTCTACATCTATGCGATTCTCCCCGAACGACAGGCCTGCCGCGCGCCCTATCTCTTCCAGAGACTCCTCATATGCCTTTTGGAGGTCCGGGAGTAACGAGCGAAGCACTTTCTTTTCAGGCAGTTTGGAAAAACCCCCGACCTTCACCGAAACTGGATGGACCGGCCTTCCGCCGATGATGGTCAAAATCCGGGTTCCGAGCTTTCTGAAGGACAACCCCTTCTTTGCTATGGGCAGATATTTTTTTTTCGACCAGGCGTTTTCAGCCACATAAAAATCAGCCCCCTGAAGGAGATAGATATGGAGAGAATGGCTTTCTATCCACTCTCCGCAGTACAGGAGTCTCCTCAATTGCCGCATCGGCTCCTCAACCTCGATGCCGAAAATACGTTCAACGGCATGGACCGCGCTCATCTGGTACGCCACCGGGCATATCCCGCATATCCGCGCGGTGAAATCGGCAACATCCGGCATGGCATCTTCATAACAGATCCTGACCTTTGGCGATCTCGTCAGCAATCGAATCAACATCGTATGACATGACCTCAGAGATATAGTTCTTCTCTTTACAATATTTTATCACCTTATCAATGACATCCCTAACTTCTTCTTTTATGGTCGCAAGCTCGCCCATGCCGTCACAACCTTTTTGCCTCTGCCTGGCGAGAACATAGACGCAAGCGTATTCGCGTGCTTCTTCGAGCAAACGTGCAAGCCCTGGGTCAGATTTTGCTATTTTTGAAATGTCCTTAATCATGAGGCTTCAGAAATTTGTTACCCCAAAATAGACGCCTGCCAGAATCAGCAAAGCGCCGCTGAATTTTTTCGCATAAAGTGAAAAGTTCTTGACTCCTCTTGAGCTGATGATGCTCTCAGTGAGTCCCACGGAGAGCCCCGCTATGAATATTAATGCACAATGTCCGAGGGCATAGACAAAGAGAAGAGATCCGCCGTACATCATATCTCCCTGTGTTGAGACATAGGCCAGGATGACCGCCAGTACTGGAGTTGCACAGGGAGACGAGACGGTGCCGGTCAACATGCCAAGTAGAAAGGCCCCAAGGAGTCCCTTTGTTTTAACTGTCCTTGTTTTTTGGAAGGGCAGGGGGATTGAAATAATTCCCATGAGTTGGAGACCCATCAATATGGCTATGATCGCCAGCCCAAGATAAAGCCATCTGCCCATGAAGCCGAGAAACTGGCCCATAACTGAAGCAGCAGCACCAAGAAGGGTAAAGGTGATCGAGAGGCCGAGGACAAAGACGAGGGAATAAAGAGCAGCTTTCTTCCTGTTCCCTTCGGAGTAGCCGCCGACATAGCCGATGACCAGGGGAATAGCGGCAAGAACGCAGGGGCTTGCAGCGGATATGATTCCGCCAAGGAATACGGCAACAAACGCCAGGCCGTGCTGGTTCTGGATAATTGTCTGGATATTCTCGAATAAAGCCTGCATGGATGCACTTATTTCTTGTCTTTGCGGGAAAGATTCCTCAACTGCTCCTTTGCTCTGTCCGCAACACGGCGGACATCTCCGAGACATCACCTGCCCTCAGGATGATTGAGCTTGCAGTTGCACGACCCTCTCTTCTTCTCATTCGATATCTTTTCCAGAATGGATGAAGTGTCGCCGTTTTCAGTGACATCCCTGATAATGTCTTCTTCGGAGTATCCAAAACAGTAGCAGATGAGTTTCCTTTCCATTGAATCCCTTCTAGATGCCTGCCTTTTTCAATAGCGGCGCTATTTCCTCATACCCGTAATAGCCTATGTGGCGGTGAAACTCCTTGCCGTTTTTGTCGAGGAAGACCTGAGTCGGTATGGCGAAGACGCCGAACCTTTGCGCGGTATCACGGTCTTTCCCGACGTCGACAAAGAAGACTTCCAGCTTTCCTTTGTAATTCGCTCTCAGCTTTTCCATTACGGCCTTCATCTGCTCGCAAGGGATACAGCCCACAGAGCCCAATTCCAGCATAACAGCCTTGCCTTCTTTTTTCGCTTTGTCCAGGACCGAATTCACTTCTCCTGCATTGCCATACCCGGATAGTGTCAGAAAAGCTATCAAGGCAATAAGAATCGTCAATCTTTTTTTCATTACTCCTCCAGAATATCTGATCTTTTTTTGAACATTTTATGATGGCCCGATGCCTTTCACCCTGCAGTATTCGATGGTGAAATACCTCTTTTGAAAATAAAGAGCAACGTTCACCAGACTGATTAAAACCGGCACTTCAACTAGCGGACCTATGACCGCGGCAAAGGCCGCACCTGAGTTTATACCGAATACCGCAACGGCAACGGCGATTGCAAGTTCAAAGTTGTTGCTCGCTGCGGTGAAGGAGAGTGTGGCCGTCTTCGGATAATCCGCCCCGATCTTTTTGCCCAGATAAAACGATACCAGGAACATGACAACGAAATAAATGAGGAGCGGTATTGCGATACGGACAACGTCAAGAGGGAGCCTCACAATGTAATTGCCTTTCAGAGAGAACATAACGAGGATCGTAAAGAGCAGAAAGATAAGGGTAATCGGGCTGATCTTGGGAATGAATACCTTCTCGTACCAATCGTGATTCTTGATTTTGAGCAGGCTGAAGCGTGTTATCATCCCCGCAAGAAAAGGGATGCCAAGGTAGATAAAGACGCTCTTCGCTATCTGGCCGATCGTGACGTTGACAACAACGCCCCTGAGTCCGAACCACACCGGAAGTATGGTAATAAAGACATAGGCGTAGACTGAAAAGAAGAGCACCTGAAATATGGAGTTGAAGGCCACCAGACCGGCCGCGTATTCAGGGTCTCCACAGGCAAGGTCGTTCCATACGATGACCATGGCGATGCACCGGGCGAGCCCTATCATGATAAGACCGACCATGTATTCGGGATAGCCCCGCAGGAAGGTAATCGCCAGCAAAAACATCAGGATCGGGCCGATCACCCAGTTCTGGATGAGAGACAGGCCAAGCACTTTTCTGTTTCTGAAGACCTCACCGAGTTCCTCGTATTTTACTTTCGCCAGAGGGGGGTACATCATAAGGATGAGTCCGATTGCGATAGGTATATTGGTTGTCCCGACCTGGAAGCTGTTTATCAGCCCTTCGGTCCCCGGGACGAAATAGCCGAGCCCGACGCCGAAGGCCATAGCGCCAAATATCCATAGCGTGAGGTAGCGGTCGAGAAACGAGAGTCTCCTGCCTACTTTTTCAGTCATGCCTGTTCCCCTTTATCCTGATTGCATACCTACCTGGTACAGCATATTTTTTCATCATTCAGCGGCAGGACTTTCCCCTTGACAGGTTTTTTATGCAGAAACACCTGCAGTCTCTCCCGGTCGGCGGCCACCGTATCGCCGGAAATTCTCTCCATTACCGAAAGTACCAGGAAACGCCTGAGCAAGTCCGAATCATCGAGACGATAGTGGGTCCATTTCCCCTGTTTCCGGTCTTTTATGAACCCTGCTTCCTTCAGCACCGCAAGATGAAACGAAACCTTAGGCTGGACCATGTCGAGCGCCGCAACGATATCACAGACACAGAGTTCGCCATGCTCAAGGAGCTTTATTATTCTGAGCCTCGTTTCCTCCGAGAGCGCTTTGAAGACGGTTAACAGATCATTCATGGTTTCATCCTTTTGCAGGGCACGGCATGCCGTGCCCCTACACCTCTGCCTTTATCAGTTCCTTCACCTTCTCAAGGCTCGGAAGCGGCTTGCCCGAATGTTTGAGCTTGCCGTTGATCACGAGTCCCGGTGTCGACATGGTATATCTCATGATCTCCTGAATCTCTGAGACCTTTTCGATCTTAGCGTCGATGCCGAGTTCCTTCACCGCTTTTTTTGCCAGCTGTTCCATCGTGTGACAATTGGCACATCCCGGACCCAAGACTTTGATTTCCATATCAATCAAACCTCCTATAAAATTGCGTTGAAGAGATAGCCGACGGCTATGATCGTCACCGTCATGATGCCTACGAACACCCCAAGCATCCGTGGTTTCAGGACCTTTCTCAGGATTATCATTTCAGGCAGCGACAGGGCGGTCACCGCCATCATGAAGGCAAGGACGGTCCCCATACTCAGGCCCTTTTCCATCAATGCATATACGATGGGGATCACGCCGGCAGCGTTTGAATAAAGCGGTATGCCTATCGCGACCGCTATCGGCACCGCAAAAGGGTTGCCGTTGCCCGCATAATGCGTCAGAAAATCCTGTGGGACGTAGCCGTGTATGAATCCGCCTATACCGATAGCAATAATAACGAAGAGCCAAACCCGTTTCAGAATATCCGCGGTGTTCCACCTGGCGTATTGCAACCTCTCCCTGAATGTCTGGTTAAAAACTTCCTGCCCCGCGCCGGTCCTTATCTGGTAGACATAGTCCTCGACCCATTTTTCGAGCTTGAGCTTACCTATCATAAAACCGCTGAAGATTGCTACGAGAAGGCCGGTCCCCATATAGATAGCCGCGATCTTCCATCCGAAAAGGCCCCAGAGAAGGACCACGGCGACCTCGTTTATCATCGGAGATGAGATCAGGAACGAAAAAGTTACCCCAAGGGGCACGCCGGCCTCCACAAAACCTATGAACAAAGGAACAGCCGAGCACGAGCAGAAAGGTGTGACAATGCCCAAAAGCGCCGCGAGTATATTTCCGATAAATTCTTTTTTATGGGAAAGTATTTTTTTTGTGCGCTCCGGCGGGAAGTAACTGCGGATCACCGATACGATAAATATAATTACCGAAAGGAGGAGGAATATCTTTGCGGTATCATAGCCAAAGAACTCTATGGTACCGGCAAGGCGCGAGCCATGGCCAAGCTTAAGAAAATCATATGTGATAAAAGATGCAGCCTCTTTCAGCATTCCGGCCTCAATATTTATATATAAACATAAATTGATATGAGTGTCAATACCGACATTGCGGGTAACCGGCGGGGTATACTTGGCTAAGAGACTAAGAAAGCAACCCAAGGTGGAAAGACTGAAGACGCCCATGCTTCTTTTCAGATGTCGATTTATTGGAGATTTCGGTTGGTCACCGGTGAGAATTTCTTCTTTTCGTCCTGGGCAGACGCATTTCCCTTGACAGAGCCGGGCCGAAGCTGCTACGCTTAACCATAACTGCTGCAGTACCCGGATGAAAACCACGTCACTGTAAGCCGCCGAATACACCTTGGCTTTTTTTCCCCGAACGCAGAAATCAACGAGTTATAAAAAAAGGAGTCTTAATGGAATTTCACACTTTCAATTTTCACCCCCGCGTTTTGGCCGGGGTCAAGTCGGCAGGATACGTCACGCCGACGCCGATACAGGCAGAGGCGATCCCTCAGGTCCTTCAGGGACGCGACCTCATGGGACTTGCCCAGACAGGCACCGGCAAAACAGCAGCCTTCGTATTGCCGATTCTCGAACGCCTTATGCCGGGGCCGCGCGGTCATGTGCGCGCCCTTGTCGTTGCGCCGACGCGCGAACTCGCGGAGCAGATCCACGTAGAAATCGGCCGTCTCGGCCGGCAGACGAATCTGCGGAGCGCGGCGATTTACGGCGGCGTGAGCATCCAGCCTCAGATACAGAAACTGCGGTCCGGGACCGAGATCGTCGTTGCCTGCCCCGGCCGCCTGCTTGACCATATCAATCAACGCACGATCGATCTGTCCGGTGCCGAGGTCCTTGTACTGGACGAGGCTGACAGGATGTTCGACATGGGGTTCCTCCCAGATGTCAGAAGGATCATCAGGCATCTGCCGCCAAAGCGTCAGACGCTGCTTTTCTCGGCGACCATGCCGGATGACATACGGCGGCTCGCCCAGGAAGTCCTGCAGGCGCCGGTCACGGTGCAGGTCAGTCACTCCGCGCCTGCAAACACTGTCGCACATGCGCTATATCCGGTCGGGCAGCACCTCAAAACAGCGCTTCTTCTGGAACTGCTGCGCCATACGGACACGGAGTCTGTGCTGATATTTACGCGCACCAAGCACCGCGCAAAGCGCGTGGGCCAGCAACTGGAAAAGGCCGGACACCGTGCCGCCTCCCTGCAGGGGAACCTCTCGCAGAACAAGCGGCAGGAGGCGCTCGACGGTTTCCGCAGGGGATCATACCAGATCCTTGTCGCCACCGATATCGCCGCCCGCGGCATCGACGTGTCGAGCATATCCCACGTCATCAACTACGACATGCCCGATACCAGTGATGCTTACACACACCGCATCGGCCGCACCGGCCGGGCCGCAAAAACCGGCGATGCCTTCACATTTGTTACGCCTGAAGACGAGCCGCTGGTCCGCAGCATCGAGCGCATCCTCGGCCAAAAGGTGGAGCGTCGCATGCTGAGCGGTTTCGACTATAAGAAAGCGGCCCCGGCGCGTGACGCCGAGTTCGCACGTCCCCCTTTAGGACCTCAGCGGCGCCGGCAGCAAAGTACGCCTGCGGGAAGAAGCGGAAGCGCCGGAGTCAAAAGTGCAACGGGCGAAAAACGTGGGAGGGCCGAAGGCGGAAAGGCCGGAACGGGGAAGCCCCGGGGACTTTATCAGGTGGCTTCTCATGAACGGGCGTCCGGCTTCACAGCGCGGAGAAATACTGCGGACAGATCTGCGTAGTTCCGTCACAGTTGCGAAGGCCGGGCGGGCTGTCAAGCCGCAGCCTACCGGCCTGTAATGATAACTCTGTAGATCTCAAATCGGCAGAGTCGACCACACTGATCATCCGCGCCGGTTATTAGTGAAGGCGGGTGCCTGCAAAAATATACTCTTTACTTTGTAAAATAAATCAGGTATACTACAAATACCCGTGAAGAAGAGCAACACCCTCATAGGTATCTTCATCCTCACCTTTTCCCTGAGTTTCCTTTTTTCGCCATCAGTTGCGAAGGCCGGGTCGCCGAAAGAGGCCAAGAAGAGCCTTGCATCGATTCTCAATCTGCACACATACAGCCTGATGGAACAGAAAAGCCTCCCACGGCCTGAAGCGGCCAGCGAGAACAAGACACATGAGCAGTTCTGTATCGCCCTGAATCAGGAACTCGATGCCTTTGCCGACTTCAAGTCGCCGTACCCGACGGAGGAAATCAGGACGAAGAACACACGCGACGACGTGCGCGCGGTCATCGGCTTCCATATCCTCCTGCCGTAATCCGGGCCAGCCTGCAATCTCCTCGAACGATCTGTAAATTACTCCTGAACTCTATCGAATTTCGCAATATTTTTGTATAACTGCTGAACGCACGCCGCCCGGGAAGACGTCTCCGCGTCATGATGCAGCCAGTACAAGAAAATTCAGGGGTCGGCAAAAAGGCTCTGAGGCAGCGTTATTTGACTTACAAACTTCAAAAAAACAAATCGTCGTTAAGACTTCTCACAGAAGCCGGCATTAGTAGTGGTCTTCTATATTCTGTGGCGTACAAATAGTAGCTATTGAAATGCCTGACCCCATTGACCTTCTCGCTTTATCGCATCCAGGTAGGTTCACTGGGTATCCAGAATCTCACTCGAACTGACAGCGAATCCAACCGGGCGGGATCCCCCTCCGGTGGGCATCGTCCTCTAGCTGCTGTCTTGCGGCGATAGCGGAATCATATTCCCGCTGCACTTGTTCTTGATATTTCCGCAGATTAGCCTGAGCCATGGCGCCGCTCGTTCCGGATATGATGGCCACGGGATTCTCTGGCGAGTTCGCCTCCACAAGTTTCCTCTTGGCTACCTCAATCCGATCGTCCGCATCCTTACCCTTCTGACACCATTTATCCTTTTCGGGGCCGTCATCCCTCGGCAGAACAGTAAATCCCCACTGAGGTTGTGTTCCATTTTGTGGAGCTGGCGGCGCATACCTTCTAACTGACCTGTCTTGTCTCGTATCATACCGACTGAGATCTTCGTCGGTAAAAACCTGGCTCTCTTGGGATGCAGCTACCGCGGAGCAGGAGATGAGCAGCGCCAGAGTTAGCAGATGTGCTCTATTAAGACGACGTGTGCTCAGGTCTTTAATCTTGATAGTTACCCGATTCCCCTTCTTCATTACTCTAATGATCCCTCTTTCCCATATTAATCAGCTACATAGTTCTACCAGAATTCCTCGGTATTATTCAACAGAAAAATCTGCGGACTCCAGTCATAGTCATACGTAAATATAACCACCAAAAATAGGCACACAAAGTTTTGACGGAGGCTTTCCCCGGGCTTTATGACTACCTTTCCCCCCAGTCTACCCCCGCGACAGATGTCTGTACTTGATCCGGTGGGGCTGGTCCGCGGCAGCGCCGAGCCTGGCCTTTCTGTCCGCTTCATATTCTGAATAGTTCCCGTCGAACCACACCACTCTGCTGTCTCCCTCGAAGGCGAGGATATGGGTTGCGATACGATCGAGGAACCACCGGTCATGGCTTATCACCACGGCGCAGCCGGCAAAGTTCTCGATCGCCTCTTCAAGTGCCCGCATGGTGTTCACGTCCAGATCATTGGTCGGCTCGTCGAGGAGAAGCACGTTTGCCTCTTCTTTTAACATGCGCGCAAGATGGACGCGGTTCCTCTCTCCGCCGGAGAGCATCGAGACTTTTTTCTGCTGGTCGCCGCCCGAGAAATTGAAACGGGCCACATAGGCCCTTGAGTTTACCTGTTTCTTGCCGAGCTGGATTACGTCCTCTCCGCCGGAAATCACTTCCCATATCGACTTGGCCGGATCGAGGGCATCGCGGCTCTGGTCGACGTAGGCGAGTTTGACGGTATCCCCTGTCCTGAAGGAGCCTGAATCCGGCTTTTCCTGGCCCGTGACCATCCTGAAGAGCGTAGTCTTTCCTGCGCCGTTAGGGCCTATGACCCCAACCACACCGCCGGGAGGGAGCGAAAAGGTCATCTCCTCCATGAGGATATTGTCCCCGTATGCCTTTGAAACGTTTTCGGCTTCTATGACCACGCCGCCGAGACGGGGCCCCGGCGGGATATAAATTTCGAGTTCCTTAGCACTTTGTTCGGTGTCCTGACTGAGGAGGGCCTCGTACGAAGTGATGCGCGCTTTTGCCTTTGCGTGCCGCCCCTTGGGAGACATACGTATCCATTCGAGTTCGCGCTGGAGCGTCTTCTGCCTCTCGGACTCTGCTTTTTCTTCCTGCTGCAGGCGGGTCTTCTTCTGTTCGAGCCAGGAGGAATAATTCCCCTTCCAGGGAATCCCTTCTCCGCGGTCGAGTTCGAGTATCCAGCCTGCCACGTTGTCGAGAAAATAGCGATCGTGGGTCACTGCGATGACCGTGCCGGGATAGGACTGCAGGTGGTGCTCCAGCCATGCAACGGTCTCGGCATCGAGATGGTTTGTCGGCTCATCGAGAAGAAGGATGTCCGGTTTCCGGAGGAGAAGCCTGCAGAGCGCTACCCGCCGCCTCTCCCCTCCCGAGAGGACCTTCACAGGCGTTTCCGCCGCAGGACAGCGAAGGGCGTCCATCGCCATTTCGAGCCGCGAGTCGAGGTCCCATGCGTCCATGGCGTCCAACTTCTCCTGCACTTTCCCCTGACGTTCGATAAGTTTATTCATTTCATCATCGGACATCGGCTCTGCGAATTTCTCATTGATCAGGTTATATTCCCTGAGTGCATCGACGACCTCCTGCACTCCTTCTTCCACGATCTCACGCACGGATTTACTGTCGTCCAGTTCCGGTTCCTGCTGAAGAAAGCCCACGGTATGACCGGCAGAGAGTACTGTCTCGCCCACGAATTCCTTGTCCGCATCCGCGAGGATACGGAGGAGCGAGCTTTTTCCCGACCCGTTGAGACCGATCACCCCGATCTTCGCCCCGTAGAAATAGGAGAGGTAGATGTCCTTCAGGACCGGCTTCTTGTCGTAAAATTTGCTCACCCCGATCATGGAGTAGATTACTTTGTTCGGCTCATTGCTCATTTGTTCAGATTCCTTTCGTTATGTCTCACGGGTGGACCCTGACTTTGGACACGCATGAGAGCAGACATGCTGAAAAACGCCATAGAATCGGCAGGATTCAAATTTGATTCACGTAAACGCGTATGCAACGCATTATGCTTTCCTAAGAACGTGGGTTGATCTGCCCCTAGTTTCTTAGCGGAGCCTCGACTATGGCAGTTTTTCAGCCCATCTGTTCTCTTTTTGAATATGTTTATTATGCAACTCACAGGTAAACAATATCGTCCGGAAAGTCGGTGATCTTTTCGCATCCGGTCTCGGTAACGGCGTAGGTGTTCTCTATGCCGACGACGCCTTTGCCTGGGAAGGCGAACTTCGGCTCGATCGCGATTGCCTGTCCCGCCGTCAAAGGTACCCTGAACCGCTGTGCAAGAACAGGCAGCTCATCGAGTTCGAGTCCGACGCCGTGGCCGACGAACTTCGCCTGCTCCCGCGGATATCCCATGAACTTGTCACCGAGGCCGGCAGCCCCGGCGATCTGGACGGCGCCCGCATAGAGTTCTTCGCATATGGTCCCGGGACGGAGCTGGCCTGTGATCCAGGCCAATATGTCGCGCGAAACGTCAAAGGCACTCTTCAGTTCGGGATCCAGCTCTCCGAATGCGAACATTCGGGTCATGTCCACGATATATCCGTCGAAGATCGCCCCGTAGTCGATCATGATAGGCGAGCCTTCGCGGATTGTGTCGATGGATGGGCCATAGGGTGCGGCCGCTGAAAGCCCCTTGCCTGTCACAGGGCCGTCAAAACAGCCCGGCACGGTCGCATTGTCTCCTCCCACTGCAATCCCCACGATCTCCTGATGAAAGGCCCGTATACGCAGATGGCCTTCGCTGCCCGCCTTCCGCAGGCGGTATTCGAACTCCGCCGCCAGGTCCAGTTCCCGCATGCCGGGGATGAGAAACGAAGGGACCTGGGCGAAGGCGCTGCATAATCCCCTGCCGCTATTACGCAGCCGCTCGATCTCCCATGCCGATTTTACGGAACGGATCTCGCGGTTTATCGCGGAGATATCGACGAATTCCAGGCCGGACAGAAGCTCCGAGTAATAGCGGAACTGCTGGACCGGAAGCACATCGAACGTAAGGCCGATCTTTCTTACGTGACCGGCGAAAAGTGAAGGCAGATCACGGCTTGAGGGAAAAGGTCTTATGTCTTCTATCGTGCTTTCCTTTGATGCCCTCTCAAAGCTCTTTCTGACCAAAAGCATTGGCTCGCCGTTGGCCGGGATCCAGAGCGAGGAATTCTGCCTGGAGCCTGCGAAATAATAGACGTCGATGGGATAGACCAAAAGGCCGCCGTCGATCCTCTCCTCCCTGAGTCGTTCCTGGAAACGGAGTATCCGTCTTTCGCTTTCAGCCTTCGGAACCATTTTTTACCCTTTCATCCGACATTATTCGGAATGAATATTATACGGAATTCGGCGCTTTAATATCAGGTGACAGGACTATTTCGGAAGAATGAAATAGAAATTGTTTCCGTAGTCGACCGCCTCGTACCGCACGGCGCCGCCGTGCAGTTCGACCACGTTTTTGACGAAGGCGAGGCCGTGACCCGTGCCCGGGACATCTGCCGCATTGGAAGCCCGGTACGCCTCCTCGAAGAGCCGCTTACGTTCCTCCGGGGCTATATGCGGCCCTGAACTGAACACGTTGTATTTGACGCCATCTCTGTCCGGCCCGAAGAAGTCCTTTACGATCTCGTGGCCGTAGGCGATATATTTCTTCCTTTGGCCGAGTATCTCCACTTCTTTGGTATATTTCAAGGCGTTCGAAAAGAGATTTGCGTATACCTGAGCGATCAATCCTACGTCCACCACGTTGATCACTTCTTCCTCGGGAATGACGCTCAGCCGGTCATCGATTGTGATCCCCGCATTCCTGAACTGGTCGATGAACCGCTCGAGCTGGGGAATCACGACGTCTTTTTTCATGTTGCATTTCTTGGTCCGCAGCGTGAGATGCCCCTGATCGAAGTGGCTCTTCCTGAAGAGGGTCTCGATGAAGAGGCTCATGTTCTTGTAATGTTTTTCGAGGTTTTCAAGCTCACCGGTCAGTCCCTCGTTTACGTCCACGAGTTCCTTCAAAAGCCGCTGCATCACCTGTTTGTCACAGCGCCCGTCCGTGAAACACTGCGAAAGGAATGCCTCTATCTCGATATTTTTGGTCACCCTTCCCCTCAGACGCCTGAGAAAGAGCTTGTAGACCATGTTCGGCACGATAATGTTATGTTCGATGTCGGCAACTAGGGAGCGAATAAACCTCAGGTGCTCGATATTTTTTTCTACGAGAAATTTGTTATGCAGCCGGAAACCGATGCGGTTGGCGTATTTTTCGAAGAAGAACATAAGGTGCGTGTCCATGCTGTCAACCGGAAAGACCTCGAGGAGCCCCAGCACGTCCCCTTCGACATGGAAAGGCAGCTGCCCGATCAGAAATTTTTTCCCGCGTATCGGCAGCACAAGGCTCTTTTTGTCGGTGAAATACGGGCCCTCCGCCGGTTTGAGATACTCCGGCGCGCAGGTCTGTGTCGGGTCGCCGCCCTCCTCAGTCGTCGCGGCGAGCGACGGCCCGTCGCATTTTGGGTCGACGATATAGAGGCGCGAATCGAGGCTGAAAAAACTTTTCGGCACCGCCACACAGAGGACGTAAAAATCCTGGATGCTCCCGAACTCCTGGGCAAGGTCGAAGAATGTCTTGAGCGCGTCGTTTGCGAGCGGCGAGAAGTTGTAGCGGCGGTAATCGTCTTTCTTCTGTTCGATCCGCTTTACGATTCTTTGTGGTATGGCCATTTCCGAATTTATATCCCTTTCGCCCCAAGTGATCCCACTTATTGTATCACACCGGGCCGCGGTCCCGGACATCCCTTTTTCTCTGCCACGCGGCCGCGAAACACTGCCCCATCGAAAATGATGGCCTGATCCCGTCATTCCTGCGGCCCTCAGTGCGACTGCGCATCGGGATTCTTCAGGGACGGCTTCCCCCCCGCTTTTCATGATACACTTTCATTATGGCGGCGCAGACAAAACCAAAACTGCCAATAATCGTTCCGGAGGTGAACATATGAAAAGCGTGAAAGGGACAAAGACCGAGAAGAACCTGCTCACCGCCTTTGCGGGTGAGTCACAGGCTAGGAACCGCTATACGTTCTTTGCTTCCCAGGCTAAGAAAGAGGGCTACGAGCAGATTTCAGGATTTTTCCTCGAGACGGCCGACAACGAAAGGGAGCACGCTAAGCGGCTTTTCAGGTTCCTCGAAGGCGGGGAGGCGGAAGTGATGGCGGCCTTTCCGGCTGGAACCATAGGTGACACTAGCGCCAACCTCAGGGCGGCAGCCGCAGGGGAGGCCTATGAATACACGACTATGTATCCTCAATTCGCGGCGGTTGCGGATGAAGAAGGCTTTCCGGTCATCGCCGCGGTCTTCAGGGCGATCGCAGTGGCGGAAAAGCAGCACGAAAAGCGCTATACGGGCCTCTTAAATAATATCGGGGAAGGCCGCGTCTTCAGACGCGAAGCGCCGAAGAGATGGAAGTGCAGGAATTGCGGATACATCCACGAGGGCGCTGCGACGCCGGATAAATGCCCCGCCTGCGACCATGCCCAGTCGTATTTCGAGCTCCTGGAGGAGAACTGGTAGCGGCCGAACTTTTACGATATGCCGAAATTCCCCCACTACCGGTGGGGTCCGCCGGCGCCTCTATCTTTTCCAACTGCAATCAGGGGTCCGGCAAGTTGTGCGGGGCCCATTTTAAAGGGACCCTGTATAGGGCAACATTTTCCCCTGTTTTCAGAGTCCTTTAGGAATGCGATATTCGGACAGATACTGTACCATGATCTGAAGCAGAGCCTCTCCATCTCGTCTATGCTGGGAACGTGAATAGCGTCCGGAGCAACGCAGATACCAAAGTAGCCTTCTTTAAAATACGGACAGCTCATGAGTTCCTCCTTAATAAGCTTTAGTTTAAGAATATTATTGACACAGAATAACAGAGACTTTTGAAGAAGTTTTGAAGAAGTTATGAAAATGTTGTGAAAGAGTTGTGGAGTCTAATGCACGCGTGGCTACTCATCCTGGCACAATCAGTGGGCTGTCCCAAAAATAACGAGGGCTCCGTAGTTTTTTCCCGGTCATCCGGTCTTGGTCATGCTCTGGGGAATAATGATTGTGTAGTCGGCGACATAGCGGTTTCCTTCTTCCTTTTCATTCGATGCGACCAGGGACAGCGGTCCGACGCCGCGTGTAGAAATCGTTGACATAGTGGGTGTAAAATGTGGATATGTTTGAAAAGGCCTTGTTGAAGATCATATCGGTTATTTTGAGCGTGCTTTGCGTAGTCGCCATTGTGGAAAGCAGCGGGCGTGATACGAGATCCGACAGACTTTCCCGACAGCATGCCGACGTCACACATCTCGAAAAAAAGATCCATAACATGATTAATAGGGAAAGAGAGAAAAGGGGGCTGTCCGTTCTATTATGGGATGAAAGCCTGCACAGCATAGCCCGAAAATATAGTCAAGATATGGCACAACGGAACTTCTTCTCCCACAATGATCCGGAGGGCAGAAGTTTTTGTGACAGATATAGAGCTGCCCGGTTCAAATGTAGCATCAATGTAGGTGACACTATCTGTCTGGGGGCAGAGAATATCTCACAGGACAATCTCATTAATTCATCATTTTATAAAGACGGCAAAACTTTTTTTAACAAAAACACGGAAGATGAAATTGCGGCGTCGGTTGTAAAAAGATGGATGAGCAGTAAGAGCCACAGGAGAAATATCCTGACGCCTTATTTCAAGCGGCAGGGAATCGGAGTGGCCCTGTCTGAGGACGGCAAAGTCTACGTAACCGAAGACTTTTGCTGAAGAAGCTGCAAAAGCCTTGTCTTTTTCGGGATAAACTCCTGTGTATGAATTATTCCCATTCCCCCAATATTCGCATGCTACCCTCCCGATTTCGCCAATACGATCGATCCCCCGGACCCGGCGCGACAGGCACAAGCCGGGGGATAACGATAACTCGAAGCCGTGCTGCGGACGGGCCTACTTTATCTCCATCACCTGGACATCGAAGTTCAGCGTCTTGCCCGCGAGGGGATGGTTGAAGTCCATCACGACAACGTCCTTCTTGACCTCCTTGATTTTGACGGGTATCTTCTGACCGTCTTGCCCCTGTGCAAACAGAGTCATCCCGGCCTTCGGGGTTATGTCTTTGGGCAGCTGTTTTTTTGGGACCTCCCGGTATGCCTTTGGGTTCACCAGCCCGTACCCGTCTTCCGGCTTGACCTTGAAGGATTTCTTCTCGCCTACTTTCATGCCCATGACCGCTTTTTCAAAACCCGGGATCATCTGGTGGGACCCGGCCTTGAACTCAAGCGGCTGACGTCCTTTTGAGCTGTCAACCACCTTGCCGTCGACTGTGAGGGTATAATTGACCTTGACCGACTTGCCGTTTGCGACTACCGCAGTCCCGGCCGCTCCCGCCGGTCCCGTAACAGTCACGGCCGCAATGCACCCCAAAAAAAGGACCAGCAACAAATACGCCATATTTACTCTTCTCATGCGACACCTCTCGTTCGAAAGAATTAAGCCCCAGGAGTGAAAAAACAAAAAAGCCGCAAAGCAGAATACTTTGCGGCAGCATGCCAAAATACTCCTTGAAGCTTTGTTTAATTGTAAATTATGGAAGGCACCTGACGCAACCTCAGTACAGCCGGCGCCGGAACATCCATCCTGCAAGGACCATGTTGAAAAGCCCGATCGCCGCCAGGGGCCAGAACTGTCCGAGCAGCATCGAAAAAGGCGTCCCCTCCAGAAAAATGCCCCGGATGATGATCATAAAGTACCGCATCGGATTGAGGTAGGTGATCTGCCGGATCAGATGAGGCATGTTTGCGATCGGGGTCGTAAACCCCGAAAGGATGATCGCCGGGACCACAAAGAGAAAGGCGCCGAGAAGGCCCTGCTGCTGCGTCACCGACAGGGACGAGATCATCAGCCCGACGCCGACCGACGAAAACAGGAAGAGCACCACGCCGGCATACAGCGTTGCCACGCTCCCCTGAAGAGGCACCCTGAACCAAAAGACGGTAATAAGGATGATCACCGTAGCCTCTGCGATGCCGATGATGAACCCCGGCAGGGCCTTGCCGATCAGGATCTCGACAGGCCGGAAGGGCGTAACCAGGAGTTGGTCGAAGGTGCCCTGTTCGCGTTCCCGCGCAACCGAAAGGGCGGTCACCAGGATTGTTACCACCAGGAGAAGCAGACCCACAATCCCCGGAACGATGAACCACCTGCTTTCGAGGTTCGGGTTGAACCATGCGCGGGTCTCGAGACGTGCGGGAGGTCCTGTAATGCTGTTGCGCGCCGCAAAGTCATTGTTGAACGCTGTGATTACGGTCTTTACGTAATTCAGGGCGAGCAGGGCGGTGTTGGAGTTCCGTCCGTCGACTATCACCTGCACCACCGCGGGCCTTCCCGTTGTCAGGTCCCGGCTGAACTCGGGACCTATGTGGAGCACAAGCAGCGCATCCCTCCTGTCGATTGTCGGCGCGATTTGATCGTACCGGCGGATGCGTTCAACCTCCTGGAAATGGGTCGAACCCTTGAAGCCCGTCTCCAGTTCCCGCGAGAGGGCGGAAGAATCTTCGTTGTAGACGGCATAGGTGATGTTCTTCAGGTCGAAGGTGGCTGCGTAGCCGAAGACGAGCACCTGAATGATAGGGGGGACGAAGACCACGACCCGGCTCTTCTTGTCGAGGAGTATAGCGAGGAACTCTTTGATCATTAACGAGAATATCCTTCTTGCCATGACTCCTCTAATCCAGGCTCTTTCTCGATTTCTTTCTGGCCAGGCCGAGAAAGAACCCGGCCATGAGAATAAGGGCCGCGGCGTTCGGAAGGATTATGGCCCACACGTCTCCGGCGAGAAACAGCGTCTGCAGGATAGCGATGAAGTACCGGGCCGCCACCACATGCGTGACGACCTGAACCGGCGCCGGCATGCTGCTGATGTCGAAGATAAAGCCGGAGAGGATGAAGGCCGGAAGAAAGGTGACGATGATCGCGGTCTGGCCGGCGACGAACTGGTTTCTTGCGACGACTGATATGAGCATGCCCATGCCGAGGGCAGCAAGAAGGAAGAGCGAAGACGCAAGGAAAAGGACCCAGAGGGACCCTTTCAGCGGAACGCCGAAAAGCCCGACCGCCATGACAACCGAAAGCGCCATCCCGCCCATGCCGAGGATGTAGTAGGGGATGAGCTTGCCGATGATCACCTCGCGGATAGTTACGGGGGTGACCATCAGCGCCTCCATCGTGCCCCTTTCCCATTCGCGGGCCATGACCATTGCGGTCAGAAGGGCGCCGATCAGCGTCATGATGATAGCGATCAGGCCGGGAACGATGAAATTCCTGCTTTTCAATTCGCTGTTGAACCACACCCGATCTTCAACCTGGACCGGGATGTCCAGTGGCCGGCCGGCTGCGAGCGCTTCGCTCTGAAGCCACTTTGACCAGACCCCTTCGACATATCCCTGTACAAGGCGTGCGTTATTGGCGTCTATCCCATTGACGATCACCTGGACCGCGGCACCGTCCGGGCTCCTCATCTGTCGCGAAAAATCCTGTTTCATATGGATGATCGCGTCCACCCTGCGGCTGTCCATCGCCGTGACCGCCTCACGCATCCCGGGCATGACCACGGGCGATAAATAGCGCGATTGTCTGAAGGCGCCCGCGAACGATTCTGTGTCGGCGTTCGGCTGCTCGGCCACAAGGGCCACCGGTACATGCTCTGCATCGAGAGATACGCCGTAGCCGAAGAGCAGAAGGAGCAGCACGGGCATGAGAAAAGCGATCGCGATGCTGCTCGGGTCCCTCAGCACCTGAAGGAACTCCTTCCGGATCAGCCCGCGCAGCCGCATGCCGGTCCCTCCGGCCGTCCTCGCATGGCTTCCCTCCGGGCCCTTAAGCGTGGTCATGCCGCCGCCCCTTCTGTTTTTCCCGTGATCAGGGCGATAAAGGCGTCTTCGAGAGTCGGTTCCGGCAGTTCCGTGGTGCGGGCCAGCGACTTGATCTCTGAAGGACTGCCGATGGCGAGGATCTCCCCGGCCGCCATGATCGCCATTCGGTCGCAGTACTCGGCCTCTTCCATGAAGTGCGTCGTGACGAGGACGGTGACGCCATGTTCCGCCAGGGAATCGATACGGCGCCAGAATTCCCGTCGCGCCAGCGGATCGACGCCTGAAGTCGGCTCGTCAAGGAAGATGATGTCGGGCGCATGCATCAACGCGCAGGCCATCGCAAGGCGCTGCTTGAATCCGAGGGGCAGGTCCGCGCTTGTCGAGCCGGCAACAGGGGCGAGCTCGAATTGCCGGAGCGCCCATTCGATCATCTCGCTGCGCCGTATTCCTGAAAGGCCGTAGGCGCTGCTGAAGAAGTCGAGGTTCTGTCTTACACTGAGGTTGCCGTAAAGCGAAAATTTTTGGGACATGTAGCCGATCCGGGCCCGCGCCGAAGCAGCCGCGCGCCTCAGGTCCACCCCGGCAACGCTCAGTTTCCCGCCGCTTGGGGGGAGGAGGCCGCAGAGCATCCTGAAGGTGGTCGACTTGCCCGCACCGTTTGCCCCGAGCAGCCCGAAGACCTCACCTCTTCGTACGCCGAAGGTCACTCCCTTTACCGCATAGAAGTCGCCGAAGCGGCGCTGAAGGTCCTTCACTTCGATGATCGTTTCTCCGTTATTCCCGACCGCTGCGGACGCCATTTTCCCCGTATCGGCCGCCGATTGGGCCGCCGGCGGCCGGTCCTCCCTCAGCAATGCGATAAAGCTGTCCTCGAAGCGGGGGGCAACCGGCTCTATCAGTGCCCCCTCCATCCCGCTCATCAGCTTTGCGGTTTCCTGCTGTCCTGCATCTTTCGTTACAAGCCTGACTGCTTCTCCCTGGACAAGCACATCCACGACCCCGGGCTGTCCAGCAAGCCTCTCCTGCAGGGTGCGGTTTTTCAGTGAAGGAACTCTGACCCGGTATGTCCTGCCCTTCATCGGATCGCTGAACGATTTAGGGGGACCGGAACCGAGTATTTTTCCCTCATGGAGCACGACCAGATTGTCGCACCTCTCGGCCTCATCGAGATAAGCCGTACTCAACAGGACGCTCATCCCTTCATCCTTGACGAGACGATAAACGATAGACCACAACTCCCGCCGCGATACAGGGTCGACGCCGACGGTAGGCTCGTCAAGTATGAGGAGGCGCGGAGGGTTCACAAGGGTACAGGCGAGCCCCAGCTTCTGTTTCATCCCGCCTGACAGACGTCCGGCGAGACGGGAGGTGAAAGGACCGAGTCCGGTCATGGACATCAGCTCCCGGTAACGGCCGGGTCTGTCGCTCAGGGACACCCCTTTGAGATCGGCATAGAGATCCAGGTTCTCCTTGACCGAGAGGTCTTCGTAGAGGCCGAATCTCTGGGGCATGTAGCCGATCGAAGACTGTACTTCGAGCGAATTGCGGGTGGCGTCGATGCCGAGGACCGATATCGTCCCTTCGTCCGGGGTAAGAAGACCGGCGGCCATCCGCATCAGCGTTGTCTTACCGGCGCCGTCAGGCCCGATCAGTCCGGTCACGAGGCCTCTCCGCACCTGCATGCTGACTCCCTGGAGTGCAAGCACCTTACGTGAGCCGGAAACGAATTTCTTGGTTATGCCGTCTGCCGCTAACGCGATATCCCCAGGTTCCGTCATCGCATGGACATCCGGCAGGGTCAAGGTCTCTTCTGCTTTTCCGCCCGCTCCTGTTTCTCCTGACCTAGAGAGATCGCCACTGTTGCGGGCATGCCGAGACGCAGTTCATTCTCCGGGTTATTGACGAAGACCCGCACCTGATAGACGAGACTCGTGCGGACCTCCCGGGTTTCGACCGATTTCGGCGTGAACTGGGCGGTAGGAGAGATGAAGCCTATCCACGCAGGATATTTTTTCCCGGGGAAACTGTCGGTAGTCACCTCGGCCTTCATCCCGAGGCTGATCTTGCCGAGGTCTGTTTCCGAGACATACGCCTGCACCCAGACCGGGTCGGTAAGCGCAAGGGTGAATACCGGTTTTTGAGGTGAAGCCATGTCGCCTTTTTCGAGTATCCTGCTCTGGATTACGCCGTCCGAAGGCGCATAGAGCTCCGCATAAGAAAGATTCTTGTTTGCAACGGCCAGGGCCTCCCTGAGCGCGTTCAGTGTGGCCTTTGCCGCCGCGATATCTTCCTTGCGCGGTCCGGCGACAGCGAGGGCCAGGGCCTCTTTTGCCGCCTGGAGGCGTGCCCGGGAAGAGTCCGCTGCAGCCTTTGAATTATCGGCATCCTGTTTCGAGACGACTTCTTTTTTGGCAAGATTTTGCAGACGGCGGTTCGTAAGTTCAGCA
>JAKAIZ010000223.1 GCA_021814065.1 Nitrospirota bacterium
ATCTTTCAGTATCAGCCCGGCCTTCCCGTAGTCTTTCTTATGCATATACTCTCCGGCCAGGTAAAGATAGATCTCCGGCTTTTCCTTCTCGAACTCGAGGATCTCCTCATATATTTTTATGGCGTCGTCGTCCTTCTTGAGCCTTGAATAGATATAGGCGAGATGCAGGAACGCGTTTATGTTCTTCGGTTCCCGGGATATTATCGTCTTCAGTTCGCCGGCAGCTTCGTCGAACCGCTCCGTCTCTTCCAGAACAAGGGCGAGATAATACCGCACCGTATTGTTTTCGGGGTTTGTCTTGAGCGCAAGTCTGAACTCCTCAAGCGCCCGGTCATACTCCTTCTCCTCGAAATAAAGCATTCCGAGCCTGACATGGATATCCATATCCCCGGGGAGCTCCTTGCTCAACGTCTCGAGTTCCTCGATCGCCTTTCCGAGCGATTTCTGTTTCAGATAAATACGGGCAAGTCTCTCCCTCGCCTGGGTGTTATGGGGGTTCTTGCCGAGCGCAGTCTCATAATTCTCCGCAGCTTCATCAAGCCGGTCTGTCATTTCGTCGATAAGTCCGAGCTTGAAATATGTCGTATCGAGGTTCGGCCTTATCTCGAGCGTCCTCTTCAGGTATTCGCGCGCCTTTGCATAGTCTTTCTTTTCTATATAAAGAGAACTGAGATAATCGAGGGAAACATAGTCCTGCGGGTCTTTCGCAACAAGCTCCGCGAAAGTCCGGACTGCTTCATCTATCTGATCGTTGTTATAGTAGAGCCTTCCCAGAAAACGCGCGGCGTCCCGGTCGTTCGGGTCTCTCTTCAGGATGCGTTTACAGACCTCAATGGCCTCGGGCAGTTTTTTGCGGTCGCTATATAGCTCCGCCGCAAGCATGAGCGCCGGCACGTACCCGGGACTTTCTCTGACGACTTCTTCCGCAGTCTTCAGCGCGCCGTCGTAATCCCCCATCCGGTACAACACCATGCCCACCTGAGTCTTTAGGTACGGCGATTTAGGGTCATACTCGACCGCCTTCCGGTAATACTTGAGCGCGGTGTCCCACTGAGACGAAATAGCCGCATCGTATCCCAACATAAAATAATAGTCCGCCTCATACGAATGAGAGACGACCGGCTTCGGGAGTTCGGTCTGTTTTACCGACTTCACCGAACAGGCGGAGACGAACACCGCCATCAGTATGATAACCATTCTAACTTTCACCGGATTACCTCATTCTCTCGGGCTGCTCTTGCTGGCATTCAGTTCGAAAAAAAAGATTATTAATTATGACATAACAACGGGGTTTCTACAAATACGCTGCCCAGATCCAATTGCACACCAGGTACTGACTTGCCGAAAGGACATGCGAGCCGACAGCCCGCGACTATTCCTTCTTCGTGGGTACCGCGCCACCGCCGAATATGTTGGGGTAGAGTTTCTGTGCGCATTCGGGACAAAGGCCGTGGGTAAACTCGGCATCCGAATACTTGCTTATATATGCCTCGATCTGGTTCCAGTACCCTCCGTCGTCACGGATCTTCTTGCAGGAAGCGCAGATGGGAAGAAGTCCGCTTAGAGTTTTGACCTTTGCGAGCGCCTCCCGGAGTTCCCTAATCAGCCCTTCACGCTCATTTTCCATGGCAATCCTCTGCCCGATTTCCTGTTTGAGCGCGGCATTCGCTTCGGAAAGCTCGGCGGTCCTCTCCCTTACCTTCACCTCCAGTTCGTCGTAAGCCCTTTGCAGAGCCTCATCAGCTCTCCTCCGCCCGCGTCTGGTTTCTGCATCACGAAGTTCCCGCGCAATCGCCGGACCCAACCGGGCAAGGTTACCCTTCAGGATATAATCATGGGCGCCCGCCTTCATCGCCTCTACCGCCACGTCCTCGCCGATCTTGCCAGAGACGATGATAAACGGCAGGTCTATCCCGCTCGCCTTGAGCAGACCCAGTGCATCAAGCCCGCTGAAGCGCGGCATGACATAATCCGAAATCACCACGTCCCACTTCCCCTCACGCAGGGCGACCGTCATCTCCTCGGCGGTCTGCACCTGATGCACCTCGGGATCATACCCGCACCGGCGGAGTTCGCGCAGCACCAGCAGCGCATCATCCTCCGAATCCTCAATGTGCAGCACCATGAGAGGGGTTTTCATATTTCCTTTCCGCGATTCACAATTCTAGTATGACAAATTTCACAGCCTATATAAAGCGCAATGTGCCCTCAAGCGCACTCCGGCCACAATGCCTCTTACCATGCCCGCCGGTTGCAACCCTTTTTTAAGGTGCTATAATTCCTTTTAAACAGAGCGGACGGATTGCCGCTCATCACACCGCACCGGAGGTAATGTATGGCAAAGTGGAACATCGATTCCGATCATTCTGTCGCCGCCTTTTCATCGCGGCATCTCAAGGTTGCGAATGTGCGGGGGCAGTTCAACGGCCTCAGCGGCGCGATTGATTTCGATCCGGCGGACATGGCCGGGGCGTCGGTCACGGCCGAGATAGAGATCGCCTCCCTTACGACAGGGAACAAGAAGCGCGACCAGCACCTTTTCAGTTCTGATTTTCTCGAAGCGACAACTTATCCCAGAATGACCTTTATCAGCAGAAGGGTCGAGCCTTCCGGAGGGAACCGGGCGAGAATCGCCGGGGATCTCACACTCCACGGCGTCACGCGATCCGTTGCGTTTGAGGCGGAGTTTTTCGGGCCCGTGAAGAGCCCGCAGGCACTCGGAGGGGAGACGACGATCGGGTTCAGCGCATCGACCTCGATAAACCGCTTTGACTTCGGGGTGAAGTGGGATGTCAAGATGGACGACGGCACCTTTATCGTGGATAAGGAAGTAAAGATCACCATCGATATAGAGGCGGACCTGGCGGAATAAGAAGGCGCAAGAGGGCGCCTCCGGTCCGCACTAAGGCACGTCCGGATTTTTTATGACGATGTCCTCTCCGGTCAGCGCTTCAGCCATAAAGGTCTTCAGATATCTTTTCTCATCCGGGCTGAGACCGAGCGGCTTTAAAACAGTGTTGCCTTCGCCTCCTCCCCTGTCGAAAAACCCGATCACCTGGTCCAACGTCTCGAACACACCATTGTGCATGTAAGGAGCGGTCTTTGCTATGTAACGAAGCGTCGGGGTCCGGAAGGCCTTCCAGTCTTTTTTGTCCTTGGTGATTAGGTATCTGCCCGGGTCTTCCTTCAGACTACGGTATCCGTCGTAATGGTAGACCTTCGCCACAAACCGCATCGTCGTAGTGACTCGCGGGTCGTCCAGCAGTTTCGGGTTTTCGGGCACATTCAGCGCATAGAACCTGTCATCGGCGAGATCGGCCCCGTCATGGCATTCGATGCACTTCCCTTTGCCCTTGAAGACCACAAGCCCCTTTTTTGCGTCTTCCGACAGCGCCGATTCATCTCCCTTCAAATACCTGTCGAGGGGCGTGCTCTTGGAAATGAGCGTCCTTTCGAAGGCGGCGATCGCCATCGCGATCCTTTCCCTGGTCACCTCCCCCCCGAAGACTTTGCTGAATTCGGCTCTATATTCCGGCACCAGCTGGATCTGTTCTTCGAGATAGTCGAGGTTCTTGTTCATCTCGAAGGCGGACATCATCGGAAAAAGCGCCTGTTCCTCGAGCGTCTTCGCCCGCCCATCGTAAAAGAGGTACTTCCGGAAGGCTGAATCGATCAGCGTCGGCGAGTTCCTCCAGTTCTTCGTGGTCGGGTAGCTGAGTGAAATGTCGAGCCCGTCCGTGAAGGCAAGTTCCGGATTATGACAGGTCGCGCAGTTCATCGTGCCGTCACCGGACAGCCTCCGGTCGAAGAACAACTTTTTCCCGAGTTCGATCTTTGCCGGGGTCTGCGGGTTATTCTCGGGGACCGGGGCAGCTTTTAATGGCTCCAAATTACCCGCACTGGCAAACGAAGAAAGGACCAAGGCCAAGGTCAGGGAAAATACCGGTCTCATCTTCGACCTTAACCTCAACCTTCTATTATTTCTGTTTTTTCTCATTCCTCAGCTCCTCATCGACGGTTTTCTTGAGATACTCATACGGAACATCGCCGACTATCTTCCTCCCATTAATAAAGAAGGTCGGCGTATTATAGAGGTCGAGCGACAGGGCAAGCTTCACATCCCGGTCGATCTCGTCTTTGTGTTTCTTCATGTCCACGGACTCTGTGAACTTCTTCATGTCAAGCCCCAGTTCCTTCGCATAACTGATGAGGCTGTCCCTGTCGAGTTTCGGGGATTTCTTCAGGAGCAGATCATGCATCTCCCAGTATTTCCCCTGGTCGCGGGCCGCGAGGGCGGCCTCAGCGGCAATGAATGAATAGTCGCGATATTTGTAGGGGTAGTTTTTGATGATAAGCCGTATCTTGCCCCTGAACGTATCCATCAGCTTCTCGACGGCCGGCCCGGCCGCCTTGCAGTGTGGTCACTGGAAGTCGAGAAACTCGATGATCGTGACCGGGGCGTCCTTCGGCCCTTTCTGCGGCGAATTATCGATAGGCACACTGTACCGCTGCACGTCCGCAAAGGCAAAGGAAAACAGCAGGAGAATAAATGCTGCGCTCGCTGTACGTTTCATAGTTGTCCCTTTCATGGTCTTTCTTGAAGGCTATCATGCATTTTGCCCCGCTGCAACTATCGCTTCAGCAGCTTATAGACCGAAAAGAGGCTGAGGAGCACGGCCGATCCGGCGGCAACGAGGGAAGGCGTCTGGTTCCCCAGGAAGGCGAAGAAAAGCGCGATCGTGGAGGTCA
>JAKAIZ010000224.1 GCA_021814065.1 Nitrospirota bacterium
CCTCGGTGGAGTCGGCTGTCGAGGCGATGAAGAAAGGGGCGAGCGACTATATCGTAAAACCCTTCATCAACGAAGACGTGAAGATGACTGTCAGGAGGCTCCTTGAGCACCGGAAGGTCCTGATGGAAAATCTGGTACTCCGTCAGCAGCTGAGCCAGCAGTTCGGCAACCGTGAGTTCGTCGGGGTATCGCCTCAGATATCCCAGGTGCTCGACATCCTGAGCAAGGTCATTCCTACGCGTTCCAATATCCTGCTCCTTGGAGAGAGCGGCACCGGCAAGGGCTTGATCGCCGAGATCGTACATGGAAACAGTCAGAGAAAAGACAAGCCCTTCATCTCTATCAACTGCTCCGCGATTCCTGAAAACCTGCTCGAGAGCGAACTCTTCGGATACAGAAAGGGCGCTTTCACCGGTGCGGCATCCGACAAGAAAGGCCTGATCACGATGGCCGATCAGGGGACGCTCTTTCTCGATGAGATAGGAGACATGCCGATGGGACTTCAGGCGAAGGTATTGAAGGTCCTCGAGTCCGGGGAGGTGCTTCCGCTGGGCGAGACGAAGCCGCGGTTCGTGGATATCAGGCTGATCGCCGCCACTAATAAGGATCTCGAGGAGCAGATCAGGAAAGGGCTTTTCCGCGAGGACCTCTACTACCGGCTGAACGTGATCGAGGTAAAGATCCCTCCACTCAGAGAAAGGAAGGAAGATGTCCGTGTGCTTGCGCGGCATTTTATCGACAGGTGCTGCAGGGAAAACAACAAAAAGGTGGCCGTAATATCGGACGAGGCGATGGAGGCGCTGGTCAATTATCCCTGGCCCGGCAATATCAGAGAGCTCCGGAACGTGATCGAAAGGGCGGTGGTACTTTCCGGCAGCGGAGAGATAGGGACCGCCGAGCTTCCCGAAAAGGTTAGGTCGCACGACAGCTTACGGAGCGTGCGGACGCTGAAAGACAGACTCGACTACTACGAAGAGACGATTATAAGGGAGACGCTCCAGACGAATGACGGGAACAAGGAAGAGACCGCAAGGCAGCTTGGAGTGGACCTCGCCACGCTCTACCGGAAGATAAAAAAGCTCGGCATTGCGTAATGCTAATTCCGTACGGCACTCGGGGTCAGCCTTACCCCCATACCCAGAAGCAATCTCACAAATTTCTCAAGTTCTTCGAGAGAGAAAAACTCGGAGGGGAGTGCATCGTTGATCTCGTCGTAGGTAACATTACCGCGCCTTCTGCCGATCTCGATAATAGCCTCATATACGTCGTGTTCTTTCATGATCCACCTTTTTGTGCGTAGGATGGCCATTACGATATAGCAAGAATTTGAAGAAAATGTGAAGAAAAGAGGCAAAAACCCCCTGATGAAACATTAAATTAATTTCATCAGGGGGGTCCAATTGAATAGGCGACGCCGCTTAGGCGGCAGTCAGTATCTTCAGTACCTTCAACCGTCCGGGATGCTTGAGCTTCCTTAATGCCTTCGCTTCGATCTGACGCACTCGCTCCCGGGTGAGCGAGAGACATTTGCCGACTTCCTCGAGGGTGTGGTCCCTGTCGACTCCGATTCCAAACCTCATCCTGATTACCTTTTCTTCGTTCGGGTGCAGCGTCTTCAGGAGCAGGATCATCTTTTCGGAAAGTTCTCCCTTTTCAGTGTCTTCATAGGGAGAAAGAACGTTCTCATCACTGATGAAATCTTCGAGTTCCGAGTCCTCATCGCCTACCTTGGTCTGAAGGGCTATGGGGTCCTGGATCGCTCTGAAGACCTCTTCGACCTTCGAGGTTGGCACGCCCATTTTCCCGGCGATCTCCTCGTTCCTCGGTTCCCTGCCGAGTTCCTGGGTCAACTCCCTCGAAGCCCTCGTCACTTTGTTGTAGAACTCCACCATATGAACAGGCACCCTTATCGTTTTTGTCTGATCGATCAGTGCCCGCGTGATCGCCTGCCGTATCCACCATGTGGCATACGTACTGAATTTGAACCCCTTTTCATGCTTGAATTTGTCGACCGCCCTCATGAGACCGATATTTCCCTCCTGGATAAGATCCAGCAAGGAAAGTCCCCTTCCTATATAATTCTTTGCTATATTTACTACAAGCCTCAGGTTCCGCGTCGTGAGTTCGTTCTTTGCTTCGTTATAAAGAATCCTTGCCCTCGTTATCCTGTCCCAGGCAGCCCGGATATCATCTATTTTCATCCCGACTTCAGTCTCCACCGCCTTATATGCCGCCTGTACCTCTTTTGCCGTGTCCTGGAGCTTGGCAGGGTTGATGCCTTTTTTCTTCTTCTCCTGAATGGTTTTTTTCAAGTCCTTCAGGGAGCCGTACCGTACGACCTTCCGGTCATTCTCGCTCATCTGCTCCATGAGGCAATCGAGTGCCTCCATCGAGAGCAGAAGCGCCCTGTCGGCCCGCTCTTCCGGCTCTTCATCTTCCTTGATTTCCATTGCCGCCTCTGTCTTCCGGTAAAGCGGCATCGCAGTGACGGTTTTTTTGATTATCTTTCTTCCTTCATCGAGTCTCTTGGCAATCTCTATCTCCTCCTGTCTCGTCAGGATCGTGATGTTGCCCATAGAATGGAAATACGCCTGCACGAGGTCCTCGGTTTTTTCGGTCTCAGGGGTCTCCTCTTCTTCCCAGACATCTTCCCCGACTGGTCCGGCTTCCTCCGGAGAGAGGACCTCTATCCCCATTTCTTCCAGCAGTTCGATAAGTTCCTCCATCTCATCGGGAGCGAAGAACTCTGGTGAAAGCGCCTCGTTGATCTCATCATACGTCAGTGAGCCACGTTTCTTCCCCAGCTCGATTATCTCATCGAAAAGTTCATTTTTATCCATCTTTTTCCCTCATATTCCCCGGCCGTCAACGCAACCGGTCGATTTTCTTCATAAAAGAGACTTCATAAATCCTATTTTATAAATATACTATATAGCATAAATTTGAAGAAAATATGAAAAATCTTTGTAACCCATTTTTTTATCAGGATTTTTTTTGAACTATCTTTTGCGGATAAACATAATTATACCATTTCTCTTCGATGTTTTGCTATAATTTTGTAATGGCCAGGTTGAGAATACATGAACGGAGTGCTGGCAGCATATGAAGAAAGTATTATTTGTTTTTCCGATGATAATATTAATGCTTTTCCCAGGCATCGCATTATCGAAAGAACTCGATCCGGGGTTCTATTTCGACAGAGGGAACACCCACTTCAATAACGGAGAATACGATGACGCCATAAAAGCGTACACCACGGCGATTTCGCTTTATCCTGAGCTCACCGAAGCCTACCACAACAGGGGGCTTTCCTATTACAAAAAGGGCAAATATGAAGAAGCGGCAGCCGACTTTAGTAAGGTAATATCGCGAGACCCCGCAAATCTGCAGGCCTACAATAGCCGGGCACTTGCGTATCTCAAGCTGGGACAGTATGAAAACGCAGTCAACGATTACACCAAAGTGATATCGATGACTCCGGATTTTGCGGACGCTTACCACAACCGCGGCATAGCATATTCCAATGCCGGGCAATACGACGAGGCGATAAAAGATTATGATAAGGCGATTTCCCTGAAGCCGAAGGACAAGAACTTCTACCTGTCCCGGGGTGTTGCCTATGCGAGGAAGGCGATGGCCGATTTCGGCAGGGCCTGCGACGCCGGCAACAATGTCGCCTGCGATAACTTAAAGCAGCTGGCGAAGTAAAGAATTAAGTCGGCTGCCTTTGTCCTGAAGCCGATGTCCATCGGGCTGCCGGCAAACAAAAAGGCACCCTGCCTTCCAGCAGAATGCCAGAGTTATGAAGCTGTTCTTTCGTTGTCCCCGCGCAGAAGGGAATCCAATCTTTCCAGCTGGATACCCGTCTTTCCACCTCAGCGGATCAGCCCGGGCTGAGGCGGGTATTACAGCATTTTTCAGTAGCCTGCTAGGGCAACTGTGCCTGTACAGGAGTCAAACTGCCGGTCGTAGCACCATTCCCTAACTGCCCGTAATTATTGTTTCCCCATGTCCAAACCGTGTTGTCGACTTTCAGTGCGGCAGTATATTGGTAGCCGGCTGCCACGGCCGTTACGCCGGATATGCCGCCGACCTGCACAGGCACATCGCTCTGATCGGTGGTCCCGTTGCCAAGCTGGCCGTTGCTGTTATTTCCCCATGTCCAGACTGTGCCGTCGTTTTTCAGCGCCACTGTGTGGTCATTGCCTGCCGCAACGGAAGCTACATCGGAGAAGTTTAGCACCTGTATGGGGGCGTTACGTTGCGTAGTAGTCCCGTCACCCAGCTGGCCGTTGCTATTATTGCCCCACGCCCAGACAGAAACAATGGTCGCATCGTTTCTAAGCGCGACGGCATGAGAAAACCCTGCTGAGATGGCGATCACATTTGACAGATTGCTAGTCTGCACAGGGATGTAGCTCTGATCGGTGCTCCCGTTGCCAAGCTGGCCGTTGCTGTTGTTACCCCATGCCCAGACCGTGCCGTCGTTTTTCAGCGCGAGAGTGTAATTAGAGCCTGCGGCAATAGCGGTTATGTTCGACAGCAATGTTACCTGTATAGGCGCGGAACTGGAAAGCGTGCTTCCGTTGCCCAGTTGCCCGTTGCTGTTGCTTCCCCAAGTCCAGACCGTGCCGTCGGTTTTCAATGCTACCATGTGATCGGACCCGGCCGATATGGCTGTCACATCCGCAAGGTCGATTACCTGCACCGGCGTGGTGCTCTGCGTCGTGCTTCCGTTG
>JAKAIZ010000225.1 GCA_021814065.1 Nitrospirota bacterium
CGACAAGAGACGTCTTCCCCGCGCCGCCGTGCGCAATCACCGCCACATTCCTGATCTTCGCTACCTCAAAGTTTGCCATGAAGTCCCCCTATATCAAAAAAATTGCCCTCGGGACCGTTCGACGAACAGCCCGTGTTAATTCAGTATCTCTTCGATGACGGGTCTGGACTCGGTCTTACTGCTCGCCCGGCCGGACCAGAACTTTACGATGACAAAGGAAAGGATAAACGCAGCGAACCCGAAAATGGCGGAGAGTATATCAGGGTCGCTCGCAGGGAATACCCTGCTCATGGCTTCCTTGCCGAATACGGCGCCGGCCACGAGCATGATCGCGGGCAACCCGTAAACCACCATCGTGCCCTTCATATAGGCGTACGACTTGATGGCCACCCTGACCCTCTGGCCGACTTTCGCACCCGCCTCGTTGAACGCCTCGATCTCCATGCCCTGGTCTTCGGGTTTGCAGATGCCCATCGTGCAACCTTCGCAGGCGCTTTTTTTGGGTATCTGGACCATGGCGGACATCCCTTTCACGCTTTTGACGACGCCTATTTCTTCTACCACATAAGCATTTTACCACAGTGGGTTTTAAAAAATCTGTAACCCTTTTTGGGGCCGTAGAGCCGGTTTTGGGAGAGGAAAGTGGAAGATCGCCCGCGCCCCGCATGGTCCGGGGAACGCAGTGCGGCTAGTGCGTAATGAAACTGTCCGGGGAGTTATTCCTTTTCTTTCTTCTTGTCCCCGAAATACAGAAATACAACCATCCCCGATGCGGCGAGCAAGCCGGCGTAATAAAGGACAAGGCCGGCCTTATAGTGCACGGGATCGAAGACAAACCGCACGTTGTGTGCGCCTTTCGGCAGATATACCGCCTTTGAATTATAATTCGCGACGAGTACCGGGATCTCGCGTTTTCCGTCGAATGCCCGCCAGTATCTGCTCCAGCCGTCGTTATAGAGGAGATAGCCGTCTTTCTCATTCTTCACCGATATCGTGATGTCGTTCGGTGAGAACTCACGCAGCGAAAGGGAGTAATCCCGGGTGTTCAGAAGCCCGGATATGTCCGCTCTGGCGCCAGCAATTGCCTGACCCTTCTGCTCGAGATACCGGGAGGCAAAGCTCCGCAACTCATATGGAGAAAAACCCCTCACGTCTTCATATTTCGTAAAGTCTTTCACTTCTGTGTGTCCTTCATTAGACTGTGCGGCGCCGTCTTCTATCACCAGCCTGTCGGAGACCTCTTGTCCCGCACCCCGCTCAAAGTATTCGAGGGCATGATTCCTGTCGGCGGCCCTTATTGTGTCAACTGAAGGGAAAAACCTCAGCACCGGATATATCACCCCGCCTAAGGCCAGTTGGTCTTCAAGACGGACATGTGTCAGGAGGTCATAGTACCTTTTGGTGGAAAAAAGACTGTGGTTGTTGCCATAAGTCAAGGCCCCCTTCACCTTTAGGATACTCTCTCCGAACGCCAGTCCCGGCGGGGATGCGATAATATCCCTGAAGTACTGGAAGTGCTCCTCCGGCCTGTCGGCGGCCTCGATAACGCCGTCCATGGGCCGCCGGTCCATCAGCATATCTCGCTTGCAGAGGTAGTTATACGAGAAGAGGTCGGCGAAGATAAGAGAGACGAGCGCAATGCAGACCGTCTTTCGGGTAATACTTCCGCGGGAGAAAAGAAATATGAGCAAAATAAAAATGACGACCTGTTCAATCGCGAAGGAGTCCTGTTGCGACGCGGCGACGATTTTCCCTCCAAAAAACCACGTGATCCCGGCCTTCAGGAAGATAATGACGCCGCCCGCAGCGAGGACCTGCAGGTATTTCTCCTTTATTGTCCCGCCGAGCTGCCCGGTATCGAACATTAATGTCAGCCCCATACTTAACAGCATGCAGAGGTAGAACAGGGAAAAAGCGGTGAGGGTTTCTCTTACATCGAGCATTTTGAGCGGCGGAAATACGAAATTGAATATCTTTTGCAGCGCATTGTAGGGATGGCCGCTCATCCCTTCGAAGCTGAACATGTTGACCGTTATCAGCGCGAGCATTACTACAGACAGCCAGCGGTAGCGGGACTTGACATAGAGAAGGCCGAGTATACAGAAAATAAGCGGAATAAGCCCGATATATTGGTTAATCTCGGCCATGAGGTCGTTTTTCGCAAAAAAGGGGATGTTCCACATTTCAGGATACAGCAGGTTCACAATATTTCCGTAAGAATCAAAGACGCCCTTCTCGCCGTAAAATCCGGCGGAGAGACTCGAACCCCCTGTCTCTGACGCAACGATCTTCTTGAGGTTCCCGTCATTCTTTTGGGCTATCCTAAGGATAGGAAAAAGTTCCCCCCCGGATGCGTCCCTGGACATTATCATAAGGGGCGGGGCAGCCATCATCGCCACAAGCAAAATGGATGCAGCAATATTGATTCGGCATCTTCGGTCACGGAAGGAGCTTGTGAACTCCTTGAAGCTTGCGATCCTGAGCAGAAAGAGGACAAGGATAAACGCAGTGAGATTGAAAAGATAAAAGGCCGGGATGTAGATGTTCATGCTTATGCCGGAAATAACGGTAAGACAGGCGAGATACAGGCATTTTCGCGGCGTCATGGGGGCCTCGAGAAAAAGCATCAAAAAGTAGAGTGCGAAAGGGGTCAGATAGATGACATCGACTGCTCCGTATTGCTTGAAGTAGCCCGGCGGCAGCGCGTAGAAAAACACTGCGGCGGCAATCACGGCGCTCACCCGCGATCTTGTAATATGCCGGTAGACAAAAAAAGCCCCGAGCGCCACAATAACCAACCGGAAGATACGGAAGTAGACGTAAACTGTCAAAGTTGAAACGCCGGTGATCTTCTTTACAAGCGCACCGAAAAGAACTACGGGGTCCAAAAGACCTTGATGCGGTATATTAGGATAAAAATAAGAGCCCGTCATCAGGTAGGGGTCCCAGTAGGGGAAATGGCCTCTCACCAAGTTTTCGATATAGTAGTGGAAGCTCCCATACCATATTATCGAATCATGGACAAAAATGTCCTTCCCCGTCAGCAGCCCCCAATAAATTATGCAGAAAGCGGCGACGGAAGCTATGACCACTCCGCCGAAAAGGCTTATCCTGAATAAGGCTGGCCGGCCTCCATTCATCGCACAAGCCGCCTTATCAGCCTGTCCGGGACGAACCTCGCGACCCTGTAGAGCACCCCTGCTGCAAATGGGTAACTGAAATTGCCCTTCGCCCGGCCCGCCTGCACGACACCGACGATCTTTTCGGCAGCGTCAGCGTAGCTGCCGGTGATCAGCGGGAACCCTTTCTTCTCGGCCAGAGGCCCGAGATTCACCGTAATGAATTTGAGAAGCCCCCCTCCCTGAATACTTAGTCCCTCAAAGACCTTGTCCATGGCCGCCTTGCTTGCAGCGTAGGAGACCTTGCGCCGGACGATGGCCCTGAACGCCGCAACGGAAGAAATGTTCAGGAAAATGGCCCCTCCGGCCTTTTGGGACAAAAGACGCCCGAAAATCGTAAGCCAGTATAGGTTGCCGAAAAAACCGGTCTCGAATGTCTCACGGACGGTACGCAGGTCCAGATCGCGATCGAAATCCTCCCTGACCGCGGCGGCATTAAGTATGAAAACGTCGGGGATATAGCCGGCCGCGATCATCTCATCCGCGGCCTGTTGCACCTCGGAGAATTTCGAGATGTCACATTTCGTGTGATGCATCCCGTTGTCGTCGCGGGAAGGGCCGGAACGCGACACCCCCCAGACCTGGTGCCCCCGACGCAGACACTCCTCAGCCAGCGCCCGCCCCAGTCCGCGCGATATCCCGGTAATAAAAAATCTCATGGCGAACACCCTTCAGAACTGATTGAATACCTCCTTCAGATGCAGCTTCGCCTGGTTGAAGAGAAAACGGGGAGAAAGCGTCATCATAAAACTCCAGTCGTTCTGGGTCAGGAACGGGCAGAGGACACAGCGTGTGTCATTCACTACGTGCTCAAACGCCCGTTTTACACCGACGTCCCTGACATTCAGGGCATCGAATGTATTCATGAGCGGGAAGCACGGAAACGCACGTCCGTCTGCGTCTATGGTGAACTTGTGCCGCGTATACCCGCAAGGGATTGGGCTGATCCCCTGAGGTAGTTCTTCTTTTGTCAGTGTGGGCGTGCTGAAGCTGACCGGCCAATGGAGGGCAAGGTAGAGCGACTGGTCGCTTATAAACACCGGCAGTCCCTCGCGCTTGACTTCGATGATCTCCCTTATCGCATCCCTGACCTCACCGTCCGAAAGGGAAATGCCGGCCATCTCCGGCGTCGTCGGGAACAGTATGCTGAACTCCAGATGAAAGGCGAGTTCGGCCGCAAGCCGGGCCATGTACCGAATATCCGCGACAGTATGTCGTGTAAGGGTACTCTGGACACGGAGCGGGATATCGTGGTCCTTCACAACCCCTATCGCGCGCATGGCCTTCCCATACGCCCCCCGCCCCCTGTTGAGATCGTTGTTCTCTTCCTTCCCGTCAAGGCTGATGCAGAGGCCGTCAACCATCTTGATATCATCAATTTTTTGAGGCAGAAGGCTTCCGTTGGTTATCAGATTCACACACCAGCCCTTGCTTTTCATATACCGCACTATCTCGCCTATGTCCTCTCTGAGCAGCGTCTCGCCGCCGTGCACCGTGGCGTAAA
>JAKAIZ010000226.1 GCA_021814065.1 Nitrospirota bacterium
TTCTCCTTTACCAATATATTCGCCCATGCAACCTTTCAGTTAAATCTGTACAGATAAGTAACAAAAAAGAAGGTGCTTCTTTTCAGCATATCCGCCTCTATCGTAGAGTTTACTCTGCCATCAGCCCAGGGTAAAAAACACGTTGGTGCCACGTCCGACTTCACCTTCTATCCAGACCCTTCCGCCGTGCCGCTCTATGATCTTTTTTACCGTGGCAAGGCCGATTCCCGTACCCGGGAAGTCGGCGGCGTCATGAAGCCGCTGGAAGGGCTGGAAGAGCTTGCCGGCATACGCCATGTCGAATCCCTCCCCGTTGTCCCTGACGAAATACACTCTTCCGCCGTCGGCCTGCAGGAGTCCGAATTCGACACGGGCGTGTTCGGACTTCCTCGTAAATTTCCAAGCGTTGCCCAGAAGATTTTCGAGCATAACGGTAAGCAGCCTTCCGTCGCCGTTTGCAAGGATGCCTTGCTGGATCTTGACCGTTACGCTCCTTTCCGGATAAGCCTCGGCAAGCCTTCGCAGAATGTCCCGGGCAATGCCGCTCAGATCGACCGACTCGCGCTTCATTTCAGCCCTTGTCACCCGGGAGAGCTTAAGGATATCGTCGATGAGGAAGCCCATCCGATGCGTCGCGGCCCGCACGCGTTCCAGGTAGTCCCTGCCGTTGGCGTCCAGCCTGTCGGCGTAATCCTCGAGCAACGCCAGACTGAAGCCGTCGATGCTCCTGAGCGGAGTTCGCAGGTCATGCGAGACCGAATACGCAAATGCCTCCAGGTCCCTGTTCAGCGCCTCGAGTTCTACCGTCCGGAGCCTCTCGGACTCCAGGAGGCGTATCCGCTCCATCGCGATCGCCACCTGGTCGGCAACGGTCTTCATTATCGAGAGGTCTTCGTCGCTGAAGCCGTTCCGCGAGCGGCTGCCGAAGGAGAGCGTGCCGATCACCCTGCCGCCGGACAAAAGGGGGTGGCAGGCGTACGCGGTGATCCCGAAAGACTTCACAAGGTCTGTTCTTGGGTCCGGTGTCTCCTGGATGTTGTCGCAGATGATGCGCACGCTGTCCCTGGCCGCACATCCGCAGACCGCGCTCCCGTATTCGAGCCACTCTATCCTGTCCGCGGCCTCATCCGGAATACCCTCGAACGCATTCAGATGAAGCCGCCCCACTTTCTCATCGGCGAGATAATTGAAAAACACATGACAATCGAGATGGACCATGACATTCCGGCAGAGGCTGCGGACGATCTCATGCGGCCTGTCGCTTGCAAGCAGCCTGCCTGCGGTTTCCGAAAGGATCTCGAACCTCTCTTTCGCTTTTCGGAGCGCCTCTTCCGCCTCCCTGCGGCCGGTGATGTCCTGAATGACCGCCGTGGTATGCAGTGGCCTGCCCTCCTCATCCCTGAGCACGGTCCCCGACAGATTGACCCATATGGTCCTGCCGTCCTTGCGCACGTAGCGTTTCTCAATCTCCCAAGTGTCCGTCTTGCCTCTGAGCACGTTCCGGAAGCCATCCATGTCTCTTTCGCGGTCTTCCGGATGCACGACATCGGCAAACGTCATCGAGCGGAGTTCCTGCTCGGGGTAGCCGGTGATTTCGCAATATCTCCTGTTGGCCCGCAGGATCCTCCCCGTTGCGGCGTCGGCCTGGACCTCGCCGACTGCGGACAGCTCAAAGAGGGTCCTGAACTCCCTCTCACTCAGGCGGAGCGCATCGGACGTCTCCTTATAATCATTGATGGCCCGCCTGAGGTTGTCCGTCATCGCATCGAAAGCGCGAGAGAGCCGGCCCACTTCATCATTTGCCTTCGTCGCCACCCTGTGGTCGAGGTTGCCGCGGCCTATGATCTCGGCCCCTTTCTGCAGCGCCACGATTGGGCTTGTAACGCCCTTCGCCACAGCGACTGCCGCAGAAATGCCCAGGACGAGCAGAATGAGTTCGACCGTGATCAGCAATACTTTGAGTCTGGCGACCGGCTCGAATGCCTCGGAGGTGTCGATCTTGGTGACAAGTCCCCAACGAAGCAAGGGGATACTCCTCCAGGCGGCAAGAACCTCCCTGCCGGTATAATCAACGGAGATGCCGGACCCGTTTTCCCCCATGACCGCCTTCTGCACAGGAAACGCCTTTTGCTCCTGAAAAGAGATCTGTTTTCTTAACGCAGCTGCCGGGTTGTCCTGTAGCGGACTCAGGAACAAAACTCCGTCGTCCTGTTTCCGGGCGATCAGCGCCTCTCCCGTATTCCCGAGTCCGGTCGTATTACGAATGAAGTCGTATACAGGACCCATGTCTATCTCGAATACGACCGAGCCGAGAAGTGTCCCTGAGGGGCCCGTCAGCGGTGCGATGCCGGTTATCACAAAGCGTCCCTTCTTGTCGAGATAGATATCACTGAAGGAGACCCCTCCGTCCACCTTCGCATTCGCGCCCAGCTCAGGCAGGGAAACTGCAGGCCCGTGAGCGTACACCGGATCACTCTCATAGACGACGTTTCCCCGCGGGTCAAGGAGCATGACGTCAAGATATCCGTAGTTCTTTTGAAGGGGTTTGAGCCTTGAATCGAGTTCCTTTTTCGCGGCTGCGTACCAGGGGCTGCTCCTCCGGTCCGAGTACCGGACGATCAACGGTAAGTTATCCTCAACCGACATCATGTTCCTAACGGACATGATGTCGGCGGTCCGCTCGTGGAAAAACGTCTCGATCCTGTCCTTTTTCAGGTCGGCAATGTTGTTCAACTGGGCAAGCCGGAGGGCAATAATCGAATCTCTCTCACGGGGAAAGACGATAAGCCCCATCAGAAGCACAGGGACCACCGCAAAGGCAATCAGTAAGAGGACTATCTTAAGTTTGATCGACATTTTCTCTCGAAGCGGTCTCCTCAATCAGGCAAGGGAAACCTTTATCATTATACCTTATAGCAATTCAGGCGTGACAACAGCGGCAAGAGGACTGCCGTCAGACTTGAACCTCACGCTGGTACATATTGAAAATATGACTCCGGTGTGATAACCTAAAATTCCTGTTTGGCTATGAAGAAAACAAGGTCTGATAAAGAAAAAACGCTGCTTTCCGGAAACGAGGCCCTTGCCCTCGCCGCCTTCGAGGCGGGGGTGAAAGTTGCATCGGCCTATCCCGGGACACCATCCACCGAAATCCTCGAAAACCTGTCCCTGTACGAAGGCGTCTACACGGAGTGGGCGCCGAACGAGAAAGTGGCGTTCGAAGTAGCGCTGGGCGCATCTTTCGCAGGCGTGAGGGCGCTGGCGACTATGAAACACGTCGGCCTCAACGTAGCCGCCGATCCGCTCTTCACCGCCGCCTATACCGGTGTCAGGGGCGGCCTCGTAATCATCGTCGCGGACGACCCGGACATGCACAGCTCCCAGAACGAGCAGGACAGCCGGAATTACGCGTTCGCCGCCAAGGTGCCGATGCTCGAGCCCTCAGACGCTGCCGAGGCTAAGGAATTTCTCAAATCCGCATACCGTATAAGCGAAGAATTCGATACGCCTGTGCTCCTGAAGAGTTCGACCCGCATGTCCCATGTCAAGGGCGTGGTGACGGCAGACGGCGCCGAGACTTCTTCCGTCACACCCGGTATCGAGAAGATGCCCGAAAAGTTCGTCATGCTCCCCGCCAACGCGAGAAAGCGGCGGATTGAACTCGCCGCCCGCATGCAGAGACTGCAGGGCTTCAGCGAGACCTTCGGCGGCAACAGGATCGAATGGGGAGACAGAAAGCGGGGCTTCATCACCTCGGGCGTCTCGTATCTATACGTGAAGGAAGTTGTTCCGGAGGCCTCCGTGCTGAAACTCGGCATGGTCTGGCCCCTTCCTGAAAAGATGATCAAAGAGTTTGCGGAGAAGGTAGATGAGGTCTTCATCGTCGAGGAACTCGATCCTTTCCTTGAGCTGCATATTAAGGCGATGGGCATCGCCTGCAGGGGCAAGGACCTGGTGCCGGCGATAGGCGAGCTCAACCCCACGATCTTGCGCCAGTCAATCACAGGGAAAAAGGCGGCGGAGACCTTCGAGCCTGTGGCGATCCCTATGCGTCCGCCGAACCTCTGTCCGGGATGCCCTCACCGCGGCATCTTCTACGCGATCTCGAAACTCGGTGCCTTCGTCACCGGCGATATCGGCTGCTATACGCTGGCAGCGCTAAAGCCGCTTTCTGCTATGGACACCTGCGTATGCATGGGAGCGGGAATAGGGAACGCACACGGCATGGCAAAGGCCCTCGGCAAAGAAGGTCTCGGTAAGATCGTCGCGGTCATCGGCGACTCGACATTTTTCCATTCCGGCATCACCGGGCTGATCGATATCGTCTTTAACAGGGGCAATTCGACCGTTGTCATACTCGACAACCGGACCACCGGCATGACCGGGCATCAGCCCCACCCTGCCTCGGGAATGACAATCACGGGCGATCCGACGGTAGCCGTCGATATCGGGGCGCTATGCAGGGCAGTGGGCGTAAAACATGTCAGGACAGTCAACCCCCATGACATCGTGGAATGCGGAAAAGTCCTCAAGGAGGAGATCGAACGGCCCGAACCCTCCGTTATCATCACCAAGGCCCCCTGCGTCTTGCTGCCCGAGATGAAGAAACGGAAAGACAAGAAGCTCTACGTCGTTGTCTCCGGGAAGT
>JAKAIZ010000037.1 GCA_021814065.1 Nitrospirota bacterium
CCGATCTATTACAAAGTAAGGCAATGCAGTGGTCCCTCTCGCACGGGAGCTACTCCGGCCGGACGGCCCGCCAGTTCATCGACGACCTCGAAGGAAACGGCCGGCTCAGGAAGCCGCCTCGATCCCGGAAAAAGGGATAGGACTGCGGAGCCCTTTGAGCGGTTCAGAGTAAAGAAAGCATTAAAAATAAAAAGGCCCTGAATTCGGGCCTTTTTGTGCGCTAAAGCATTTTTTGTGTGTATCTATGCCGCTGAGCCCACCTCTTTGCAGCAATCCTCTCCAAGGATCGTTCTCAAATCTTCTTCAGGCGTTGCGGCTATAGGCTTGATGTCGAAGTTCTTAACAAGTACATCGAGCACATTGGGCGTGATGAAGGCCGGAAGTGTCGGCCCAAGGCGGATGTCCTTTATGCCCAGAGAAAGAAGTGTCAGAAGTATGGCCACGGCTTTTTGTTCATACCATGAGAGGATAAGCGAAAGCGGCAGTTCGTTCACACCTACATTGAAGGCCTTCGAAAGGGCAAGGGCGATCCGGATAGCGGAGTAGGCGTCGTTACATTGTCCGATATCCAGAAGTCTGGGGATTCCTCCGATGGTCCCGAGTTCCTTATCGAAGAACCTGAACTTTCCGCAGGCCAGGGTCATCACCACTGTGTCCTTCGGCGTCTTTTCGACAAATTTGGTGTAATAGTTCCTTCCCTGCTTTGCGCCATCGCACCCGCCGACAAGGAAGAAGTGCCGTATCTGCTTGTTCTTTACTGCCTCAATAATTGTGTCTGCGACCGAAAGAACGGCATTCCTTGCGAATCCGGTCATTACAGCCCTACCCTCCTGATCCCCGGCAAAACCGGACAGTTCGAGCGCCTTTTCAACGACCGGAGTGAAATCGCGGTCTGCGATATGGGTGATACCCGGCCAACCCACGAGGCCGCAGGTGTAAATATTCCCATGGTAAGCGTCGAGGGGCTTTTGCAGACAGTTCGTGGTCATCACGATAGCCCCAGGGAACAGGCTGAACTCCTTCTGCTGGTTCTGCCAGGCAGTTCCGTAGTGGCCGTATAGATGGGGATAGCGCTTCAGCCCGGGATATCCGTGTGCGGGAAGCATTTCGCCATGTGTATAGACATCAATGCCCTTGCCTTCGGTCTGTTTGAGTATTTCCTCGAGGTCCTTGAGGTCGTGACCGGAAACCAGAATCGCCTTTCCCTTTCTCGCGCCAAGGGGGACCTTTGTAGGAACAGGGTGCCCGTATGTGCCGGTGTTTGCGGCGTCGAGCAACTCCATCGTCCTGAGATTGACCTCGCCGCATTTCATCGCAAGACCGATCCAATCGTTCAATCCGAGGTCTGTCCGTGTCATCGCCGCAAGCGCCTCATGCATGAAGGCATAGACGGAATCGTCTTCCTGGCCAAGGATATAGGCATGGTCTGCGTAGGCAGCGACGCCCTTCAGCCCGTAAAGCACGATGTCCTGCAGGGATTGAATGTCGGGATTGAGACACCGGTCAGGCACATGCTCCCTAACCCTCTCGCCTTGCTTCACCAGATCCGCCAGACCTGCCGCCGGAGAAAATGAAGCGCTTGTATCCGCAAAATCCGTTTTTCCGCCGGCGGCGGACACCTTTGCCCTCAGGCCGTCCCGAAGTGAAACAGACCTGGTGATAAGATTCGCGAACCGGTCAGGATCAAAATCTACGTTCGTAAGAGTCGAAAAAAGGGCCTTTGCAGTAAAGATGTTGGCGTCATGATCATTTACGCCGACATTTCTTCCCTCCGCCGCATAAAGCGACAACCCTTTCAGTGAATAAATGAGCAGATCCTGCAGGGCCGCTACCTCCCCGTTTTTGCCACACACCCCGATTTTTGTGCAGGCCTTGCAATGGGCCGCCTGTTCACACTGATAACAAAACATAATAACCTCCTGTGTTTGATTTCTTGAGTTTGCTGTCCGTAGCTTTAGTTAACTATAAACTTTTGACTTTAGGTTGGGTATGACGTAGGTCATACGTAAAGAAATTTTCGTCAGATATGTATAAGGAGATACGGATGCCCGAAGGCCGGCTAAGCCGGCTTCAGCCCAATGAAATGCGTGCTACTCTTCCACCTCAAAGATAAACGAGACCTCCACCGGCGCGTTCAATGGCAGGATATTTACGCCGACAGCCGTCCTCGTATGTCTTCCCGCCTCCCCGAAGACCGCGAACATGAGGTCGGAGGCCCCGTTCAGGACCTTCGGCTGGTCGATAAAATTCGCTGCCGATGCGACATATCCTTCAATCCTGATGCAGCGCTTAACTTTGTCGAGGCCCCCTATTGCCGACTTCAGCACCGCAAGTCCGTTTACCGCCGCGGTCCGCGCAGCCCCGGCAGCCTCCTCAAGCGAAACTGCTTCCCCTACCCTGCCGGTCTTTATCAGTTTCCCTTCCTGCATCGGCAGCATCCCGCTGAGATAAATAAGATTTCCCGTTCTCACAAAAGGCACATAGGAACCGAGCGGCTTCGGGGCTTCAGGCAGATCAATGCCGAGTGACTTCAATTTTTCTTCAGGTGTCATGGGACCTCCTCAATACCTCGCATCGGCAAAATCGACCCATCCGCCCGCCTCGACGAGCGCCTTGTCGAAACCCGAGATCGAGTATTCGAAGGGCTCTTTTCCCTTCGCCGACTCTATGGTGAGCTTGTTCCCCTCAAAGTCGACTGAGACCTTCGCACCCTCCTTGTGGCTGAACAGTCTGTCAATCGCGCTCTCTGGCAGCTCTATCGCGAGCATGCCGCAGTTGAACATGTTCTGCCGGAATATCCGCGCAAAGCTGGATGCAATCACAACGTTGATGTCATTCATCTCGAAGACCCACGGCGCGTGCTCCCGCGACGAGCCACACCCGAAGTTCGCCCTTGTCACGATCACCCTGGCATCCGCTACGCCGGCGGCCCAAGGGTCGAACCCCTCGACCTTCAGGTCTTCGAGCATATGAGGCTTTAACGCCTCCTTCGATATCTCCGTGAGATATTTGGCCGGTATGATCTCGTCCGTATTGATGTCCGACCTGTCTAGAAAAAGGACCTTGCCCCCGAATTCCTTCATTTCGCACCTCCTTTGCTGTATTTCCTCGGGTCTGCGATCTTGCCCTCTATCGCCGTCACGGCGGCTGTCGCCGGGCTCATGAGATGCACCATTCCTCCCTTGCCCATCCTCCCGTTGAAGTTCCTGTTCGTTGTGGACGCGCAAACTTCACTGGGCGCCAGCACCCCGTTGGACATGCCGAGACAGGCTCCGCAGGTAGGGTTCGTCACGCAAAAACCCGCGTCCATGAAAATCTTGATGATGCCCTCCTCGTCCGCCTGCCTGAATACCTTCGGCGTTGCGGGAGAAACAATCCCCCTGACGGTCGGCGCAATCGTTCTGCCCTTCAGGTAGGCCGCCGCCACACGGAGGTCTTCGATCCTTCCGTTGGTGCACGATCCGATGTAGACCTGGTCCACCGGCTCTCCCGCAATCATGGAGACGTCTTTCACCTGGTCCGGCTTGTACCCGTGCGTAACCTGCGGCTCCATACCGGTCACGTCGATATCCAGCACCATCACGTACTCGCAGCCTTCGTCCGACCACCATTTCCTGAAGTCTGAGACTGCCGCCTTCTTGTCCTTGTATTCGGACGAGATGAATGGCCAGAGGTATTCCACCGTCACCTCATCCGGCATGCAGACACCGGATGTCCCTCCTGCCTCTATCGCCATATTGCAGAGGGTCATCCTGCTTTCCATCGACATTCCTCTGACCACTTCTCCGTGGAACTCGATCACGCAGTCGGTCGCGCCGTTTACCGTCAGTTTTTTGATCACACTGAGGATCACGTCCTTTGCATAGACCCCCTCCGGCATCTTTCCCCGGATGTTGATGCGGATGGTATTGGGCTCCCTGAATGCGCAGACGCCCTTCAGTATCCCGACTTCCAGGTCGGTCGTTCCGACACCGGCAGCAAAGGCCCCGAATGCGCCGTGGGTGCAGGTATGCGAGTCGCCCATAATCACGGTATACCCGGGACGGATAAACCCGCTTTCCGGGAATATGGCATGGCATACGCCGTTCCTTCCCACATCGAAGAAGTCCCTGATCGCATGCCTTCTTGCCCAGTCCCTGAGTATTTTCCCCTGCTGTGCGGTCTTCGTGTCCTTTGCAGGGGTGACGTGGTCGATCACCACCTTTATCTTCTCCGGATCGAAGACCCTGTCCTTCCCCCTGGCGACAAGGTCGTTGATCGCGATGGGGGTGGTGATCTCGTGGCACATCACCACGTCGATACCGAGGACCTTCGTCCCCGGAAAGGGCTCATCCCGCAAATGGGCCTGAAATACTTTCTCCGAAAGTGTCATCGCCATTTTCTTGTCCTTTCGATGCCTATTCTGATGTTGTCCTTACGGTTGATCCACAAAACAGAAGACAAACGTGCTGAAAAAGGGCCATAACCTGAGGCTCCGCAAGGCCCTTGCATGTTTGGAAATACCTTCTTCTGTATGTCACTCGAGACCAAAACCGCGTTTACGTGAACCTCGATTATTATCTGCCGAATTTATGGACTTTTTCAGCATGCTTGTCTTCTCCTGATGAGATTCAGTTGACTCCATTATTGATTTAGAATATCATAAGGTTATGTGTTATTCAAATTCATTATTTTCATTAACGTTATAACTTTTGGTATGGATTTCTATCAGCTTGCCTATTTCAGAAAAGTCGCACTGGCCAGGAGCATAAGCCGTGCTGCCGAGGAACTCCTCATCACCCAGCCCGCGGTCAGCAAGCAGATACGATCGCTCGAGGAGGAACTAGGGGCGAAGCTCTTCGACCGCATCGGCAAGAAAATATTTCTCACCAAGACCGGCGAGGTCCTCTTTGCCCATGCGGAAAAGGTCCTGCGCGAGCTCGACGAGGCAAAGACCGCCGTGCGGGACATGTCGGAGGAATGCTCGGGCGAACTCGTCATCGGCACGAGCGACCATATCAGCCTGCACCGGCTTCCGGGGGTCCTGAAGGCCTACATCACCGCATTTCCAAAAGTAGACCTGAAGCTCCGCTGCCACCGGTCCGAAACCGTGCTGGATATGGTCGCCAGAAACCTCGTCGACCTCGGCGTCGTCACCCTTCCCGGGATCGCGCCGAACCTCGTAATGAAAGTGATTTGGGAAGACCCCATGTCTCTCGTGTTTCCACGGGAACATCCTCTGGCGGGTCGAAAGACGATCGCGCTCAGAGACGTCACCGGATACGGGATGATCCTGCCTGAGACAGGGACGACGACCCGCAGGAATATCGACGCCGCTTTCACGAAAAAAAGGCTCCTTCCGAAGGTGGCCATGGAGGTCGCTTATATCGAAACGATCAAAGGCCTTGTAAAAGCAGGGCTCGGTATTTCGATCCTCCCCGACAAGGCGGTGGAGCAAGAGACAAAATCCGGCGAACTCCTGAAAGCAAGAATAAGGAATACGAACTTTTCAAGGAAACTCGGCATAGTCCACTTAAAAGACAAATTCCTCTCGCGCCCGGCGGTCGAGTTCATGAGGTTCCTGGAAAAGAGGTAATCCCCTTCTATGCCGGTCTTCCGGACAGCAGGCCCGGCCGCAGCAGCATTATCGACGCGAATTCCCTATCCCGATCTCCTCTCCGACCTGCCTGACCAGCTTCTCATCGTGCTTCAATATGTTCATGCAGGGCGGCGCTTGGCAGGTCACCGCCTTTACTAGCTCATCCAGGGTGTGGTATTTTCCCTTTATCTGCTCCTTGTCCATCACTACTTTCCCGTTAAGCATAGTCTTGCCGTCGTGACAGGCCTCGCACATCCTCTCCCAAAGGCTCACCCGCTGGGCCCCGTAACCGTAACCTGCCGTCAAAAAGAAGAGAAGAACAATCACCGCTAAAGTCCCTTTTTTTCTCATATAGAAATTTCTCCTTGTTATTTTTGCGCTTACATAAATATTGGTCAAATCCGCCGCTTTTATGGCTTCTTGGCGTCTCCGCCTATCCATGCTTAAATGTAAAGTTACTAAAAGGTGCATCGGGTAAAAGAATATCGGCAATCGATTGTCTTCATACTTATAAACTACTTAAAGTATACCAGGGATTACTCCTCTTGAGTAGGCTCCGGAGTGGCGATAACGTTATCCTGCTTATGTATTTCTCAGTAATATCGCATAACGTCCTCAGCGTATGAAACAATAGCAGGACCGCGATCAGGAACAGGTTCTGATATTAAAAAAAATACTCTTTAGGTAAAATAAAAGTCATGCCGAAGCTTATGAAAAAAAGGTCCGGAAAGAGCGGGCTCCCGCCTGGCACGCTGATTCATATCGGCGAAAAAAATAACGAAGAGCCGAAGATCACGATAATCGACTACGACGATTCCTCTTTTCAGGAAAAAGCGGTGGAAGAAATATCCGAGTGCTACCCCTTCAGAAACAAGCTCTCGGTCACCTGGATCAACGTAGAGGGGCTCCACCGTGTGGAGATACTCGAAAAACTCGGCGAATGTTTTGGCCTTCATCCCCTCGTGCTCGAGGACATCCTGAACACCGACCAACGGCCAAAGATGGAAGATTACGGCGATTACCTCTACATCGTCCTGAAGATGCTGCATTTTGAGGAGGCGAAAGGGACCGTAGCGACCGAACAAATCAGTATTGTGCTGGGCGAGCACTTCGTCATCTCCTTCCAGGAAGGCCTCGCCGGAGACGTATTTGAACCCGTGAGGGAGCGGCTCAGAAGCAATAAGGGCCGCATACGGAAATTAGGCGCCGATTACCTGGTATACTCCCTGATCGACGCCATAGTGGACAACTATTTCGATATCCTCGAAAGGACCGGCGAGTCAATCGAGGATATCGAGGAAAAGGTACTGGGAAACCCTTCGACTGCTACGCTCAATGACATTCACTTTCTTAAAAGGGAGATGATCTTCCTGCGCAAGGCGGTCTGGCCGCTCCGGGAAGTGGTCAGCGGGCTCGAAAGGGGAGACTCGGCCCTGGTTAAGGGGTCGACGAAGGTCTTCCTGCGGGACATATACGACCACACGATCCAGGTAATCGACACGATCGAGACCTTCCGGGACATGGCGTCAGGCATGCTCGATATCTATCTGTCGAGCGTCAACAACAGGATGAGCGCGGTAATGAAAGTCCTTACGATCATCGCCACTATCTTCATGCCGCTCACCTTCATCGCCGGAGTTTACGGGATGAACTTCAAGTATATGCCGGAACTGGAATGGCGCTGGAGCTATCCTGTGCTCTGGGCGATCATCGTCCTTATCGCGGCCTCGATGGTAGCATATTTCAAGAAAAAAGAATGGTGGTAGCACCGCACGGGAGAGAAAATGAAGCAGAAGGAAGACTATGAATGAACTCATCACGTGGCTTGTAACCACGATCGGCGCGCTGGGATATCCGGGCATCTTCATCCTCATGGCGATGGAGAGCTCAGTCATACCGATACCTAGCGAACTCGTCATGCCGCCGGCCGGGTATCTGGCTCAGCAGGGCGCGATGAACGAGGTGGTCGCGATCCTCTGCGGCACGGCCGGGAGCCTCGTGGGCGCCTATGTAAATTACAGCGCCGCCCACTATCTCGGCAGGCCCCTTCTTTTGAAATACGGGAAATACGTCTGGATCACCGAGGAGAAGTTTGCAAAGGTGGAGCGTTTTTTCAGGGACCACGGCGAAGTGTCCACCTTTGTCGGCAGACTCCTGCCCGTGGTAAGACACCTCATCTCGCTCCCGGCGGGGCTCGCGGGGATGAATCACCTGAAATTCTCACTTTACACCTTTGCAGGGGCCGGCCTATGGGTAACGGTGCTAACCTACATCGGCTACTTTATCGGGATGAACAGGGATCTGATCATGCGTTATTCACACCAGGCGCTGATAGGCGCGGTCCTGCTGAGCGCGGTAATAATCGCCCTGTACGTCAGGGCGCACAGGAAAAAGAAACTCGCCGGCAAGAAGAGATAACGGCACAGGCAGGCATTTTTTCAGGAGGGGCAGCTATTGGGCAGGCTTAGGAAAAGGCTGATACTTTCGGGCGGGCTGATAATACTCATCGTAACCACCGGGACGTTCGGATACATGTTTCTGGAGGGATGGAATTTCCTAGATTCCCTCTTCATGACGGTCACCACCATCACCACCGTCGGCTACCGGGAGGTCCATGAGCTTTCCCGCACGGGTCAGCTCTTCACCATCGCCCTTATAATAGGAGGTGTAGGATCGGTTCTGTATGTGTTGAGCACAGGCGCAGAACTAATTCTCGAGGGCGAACTTCAGGAGATATTCGGGAGGAAGAGAGTGGAAAAGAAAATCAAGGAATTGAAAAACCATTATGTCGTCTGCGGGTACGGCAGAATGGGCAGGATCATCTGCAGGGAGCTGAAAGCCAAGTCGCTGCCATACGTCGTCATCGAAAAATCGCCCGAGAGGCTCCTCGAATATCCTGAGATGCTTCTTGTCGAGGGCGACGCTACGAAAGACGATGTGCTGAAGCTCGTGGGGATCGAAAAGGCAAAGGGCCTGATCTCCGTCCTCCCCACCGATGCCGAAAACCTCTATGTCGTCCTCAGCGCGCGGGGGCTGAACCCCGGGCTCATGATCGTGGCAAGGGCGGGGGAAGAGGGTTCGGAACAGAAACTCCTCAGGGCAGGCGCCAACCGGGTTGTTTCCCCCTATCACATCGGGGGACTCAGGATCGCCCATACCGTACTGAAGCCTGCGGTCGTGGACTTCATAGAATTCGCCACCAAGAGCGGTAACATCGACCTGCAGATGGAGGAAATCACGATCCAGGAGAATTCGCAGCTCGTCGGTCTCACGCTCGATGAATGCGGGATCGGCAGGGAACTGGGGATCATTATAGTCGCGATCAAGCAGGCGACGGGCGACATGAAGTTCAATCCCACCTTCCGGAGTTCGATAAAGGAAAATGACACGCTGATAGCCCTCGGCGAGATTTCGAAACTGAAGAAACTGGAAGATATGGCGACAACCCGCAAAGAGTAGTCGCCGAAGGGTCACGCAGTTCCTTTTTTGTTTGTATCATTTTCTGCGTTCTGTTATATTTATACTTACTAAAAAGGCCGGTAATAGAGCGCCTCTCATTGTCATTGCCTGACTTGATCGGGCGATCCAGTATGTCATAAAAACGCTGGATTCCCGCGTTAGCGGGAATGACGACGCACGGAATCCTGCATTCGGCCCAATTAGGAAATTATACATAGGGGGGGAACATGATTGCGCTCGCTGCCATCGTCCTGATAGTAATTCTCGGCGCTTTGCTGCTGGTGATTTTTGCCGGAATCGCCATCTACAACAGGCTCGTCAGACTGAGGACCACGGTGCATTCCTCGTGGTCCGATATTGACGTGAATCTCAAAAAGAGATACGATCTTGTCCCGAACCTCGTCGAGACCGTCAAGGGATATGCGGCGCACGAACGGGGTGTATTCGAAAACGTTACGAAGGCCAGGTCCATGGCCATGAACGCCTCCACACCGGCGGACAAGGCGAAGACCGAAAACATGTTCGGAGAAACACTGAAGAGCCTCTTCGCGGTCGCCGAGGCGTATCCTGACCTGAAAGCGAACGCCAACTTCCAGCAGCTCCAGTCGCAGCTAAAGGAACTCGAAGACAACATAGAATACGCCAGAAGGTATTACAACGCAGTAGTCAGGGATTACAATATCATGACTGAAACCTTCCCCTCGAACGTCGTCGCCGGCCAGTTCAGGTTCGCGAAGGAGGAGTTTTTCGAACTGGAAGAACCCGGCGTCGAGAGAAAGCCGGTAAAAGTAAGCTTTTCCTGAACCCGTATGGACCTAAAAAAGGCAGATCCTTTACCACGAAGACACAGAGACACAGAGAAAACAACGATTTGCCGTAAAATTTCGGGGCACCATCGAGGTGATTGGTACGTTCAGGAGTTTTCTTTTTTTTTCAATTCTGTGTTCTCCGAGTCTCTGTGGTTAACTGCTTTTTATAGGATGAAAGGACTTCTCAGGGTTTTGCTCCGGGTGCTCGTCATTGTCGCGGCTTTGGGGTCGCCTGTCCACGCGGCGGACTTCGTCATCAACAACTTCACCAGCCACGCCACGGTCTACGGTGACTCCTCGTTTACGGTCCGGGAGACGATCGCCGTCGAATTTCTGAGGCCGCGCCACGGCATATACCGCGAAGTGCCCTACCTCTACCGCAACAGCCTAGGCCGCAAGATCGAGACACCCATCGAAGTCCTTGCCGTCACAGACGGCTCGGAGAAGAATATGCCGTATAAAGTAAGCCGTCAGGGGGATATTCTCAATATAAGGATAGGTGATCCCGATAAGTACGTCTCCGGGGCGCAGACCTATATGATATCGTACAGGGTCGAAAACGCGGTACTCTTTTTTGACGACCACGACGAGCTTTACTGGAACGTTACAGGCAATCAGTGGGACGCGCCGATCAGGAACGCCTCCTTTTCAGTCAGCCTGGCAACCGCCAAAAAGACAAGAGAATTCTGGGCGTCCTGTTATACGGGAAAGACCGGCTCGACCGAATCGGCCTGCGCGTATACGGCATCCGAAAACTTTATCGAATTTACCTCTACGCGCGCTTTTTCCCCGGGAGAAGGGTTCACTATCGCGTACGGATGGAACAAGGGCATCGTCTCGCCGCCGTCGCAGCTGAGTAAATTCCTCTGGTCGGTCAATCTCGTGCAGAACTGGGTCTTTATCATCCCGCTACTTTCTCTCATCCTTATGGGGAACCTCTGGTACGGGAGGGGCAGAGATCCGAGGGTGAGGGAATCGGTCACCGTCATGTATGGCCCGCCCAAGTACGGAGATGCCCCTTTGACCCCGGCCGAGGTCGGAGCACTGGTGGATGAGACACTCGATCAGAGGGACATTACCGCATCGATAGTCGGCCTCGCGGTCAAAGGGTACATAAAGATCGAAGAGACGAAGGAAGAGGGGATCATTTTCGATTCGAAAGATTATTTCCTTGCCAAAATGAAAGAGCCGGACGACACGCTCTCGGCCTTCGAAAAGCTGCTGATGTCCGCCCTCTTTACCGGCCCCCTGCCTGGCATGCAGGTCTCGGAGCTGAAAAACCGCTTCTATAAGAATATCGATTTGTTAAAGAAAGCTGTATTCGGTGATCTGGTTGCCAAGAAATATTTCACGGTAAGCCCGGAACAGGTGAAAAAAATGTACATCGGGACCGCGATCGCGGTCGGTGTGTTCTGCCTGCTGGCACTTCATTTTCTCTTCGGAAACAGCGTGGGGCAGGAAAGGGTTGCGTTTGCCGGGTTGCTCGCCGCGCTGCCGGTCTACGGGCTTGCCCGGTTCATGCCGGCTAAGACGCGCACAGGAGCAGCTGCATACATGGACGTCCTGGGTTTCGAGGAGTTCCTGAACCGTGCGGAGAAAGACCGTCTCATCAGGATGAAAGACGAAAACCTCTTTTCGAAATTCCTGCCCTACGCGTTAGCCCTCGATGTCGCGGATAATTGGGCAAAGGCGTTCGAAGGTATCTACCAGGAGCCCCCCGAGTGGTATTCCTCTCCGTCGGGTTTCAAGACGTTCAGCCCTGGCAGTTTCAACCGCTCGCTAAATTCCACGATGTCGAGCCTGGCTTCGGCGATGTTCTCCGCGCCCAGAAGCAGCGGAACCGGAGGAGGCGGGTCATCAGGGGGCGGTTTCGGTGGCGGAGGCGGCGGGAGCTGGTAGAAAACTGTTCCTTGATTTCCTGCCCTCCGCCGCAGATCATTTTTCAGCCCCTAAATGGCCGGCGGCATATTACTCGGCTCTGCGTCACTATTTATCTTTTCCATTTTTTGTTGACCGCCATAGGTTTTCTCCTATCGTACCCTAACATACAGGTTTGAAACTTTTTCCTCTTGCTTTTTTGAAGGAAAAAGGCCTATCGTATCGGCAAAAGAGGCGCTTCTTAAATCGGGGGGGTACACTATGGGAAAAAATGGGAGAAAGACGTCTGTCCTTTCGGTCTGTTTCTTCTTTTCGTTACTTGTTCCGGTCCTCGCCGCTGTTCCCGTTTCGCGTCCCAATACTGAGAAAGACGCAGAAATAGTCGCGGCGCACGGCGACAGCTGGGTAAAGCTTATCACGCAGGAAAAGTTAATCAGTGCTGCCGCCCAGCAGGTCCTGACCTCCGGGGACGTGGTCAAAACAGGGTCTTACGGGAAAATGGACATCCTCTTCATCGACGGGACACAGATAAAGGTCCATAACAGAACGACCCTCCTCATCAAAGAGGTGAGAAAACCTGATATCAGCAGGGAGACGATTCTCGGTCTCCCGGCCGGAGAGATATGGAGCAGGGCCAGACACTCGGCAGGGGGCCTGAAGATAGAGACCCCTTCTGCTACAGCGGGCATACGCGGGACCGACTGGGACATCGCGGTCGATGAAAAAGGCACAAGCTATCTCACCGTGCTCAGGGGAGCTATCGAACTCTATAACGATTTCGGAAGGGTCGTTGTCAAGTCCGGTGAGCAGGCGGCGGCAGAGATAGGGAAACCACCTGTCAAGATGTTCCTTATAAGGCCAGGGGACAGGGTACAGTGGATATCTTCCTACCCTATGGATCTGACAAGAATTGTCCCATTCTATTCACGGCTAAGGGCGGAATCCGAAAAACAACTGGCATCCGCCCGGGAAAAGGTCCGTCAGAACTCCGCTGATCTGGAGGGCAAGCTTTTTCTGGCCGGCCTTCTTTTCGATATCAGGGAGTATCCAGAAAGCCTCGCTCTCTTCGATGAAATCCTGAAAACAGATCCGTCGCAGAGTAAGGCGCTCGCATTTAAGGGGCTAATCCTGCTCCATAACGGCGAATATGAAAAGGCATTGAAATGCTTTGAGAAAAGTGCGTTAGGGCAGGCAAGGACCGAGGCGCTGCTCGGTATGGCAGGAGTGTATGTCGAGAGAAACGAGATAGAAAAAGCGGCTAAACTCCTTGAAAACCTGACATCGACAGACCCTTCGCCGTCGGCTGCACTCGCCCTCGCCAGCTTAGACGCCTATCAGGGAGATTTCAGGAAAGCGATTGCTGTCTGCAACGAGTTCGGCAAAAAGTACCCCGATGACGAAAGGTTTCTCGTCTTCGCTGCAGATTTTCTCCTTGCTCTTGATGAAAGGGTAAAGGCGAAGGAGGCCCTGGATAAAGCCATTGCCATGGCCCCTGGTTCTTCGATCGCCTATGCCACCACAGGAAAGTATTATTACTTTGAAGGCGAAGGACGCAAGGCCGAATCTGCTTACCGGAGATCGATATCTCTCGATCCTTACAATGCCGATGCGCTCAGCGAGCTCGGCAGACTGCTTATGGAGAGGGGCCATTATGAAGAGTCGGAAAAAGTCATTTCCAGATCGGTCATGGCGGATTCGAGAGGGCATTCCCAGTGGGCAAGAAAGGGAATGCTCATGAACTGGATCGAAGACATCACGAGCGCAAGGAGGGATTTCAAGCGGGCTGTGGATTTGAACCCGGTCGACTACCAGTCATTAGATGGACTGGGTTTGCTTGCGCTGAAGGAGGGCCGGACCGATGATGCAGTCGAGTATTTTCTCCAGGCCAGCACCCTAGAACCCGGATATGCTGAGCCGCATATCTTTCTGGCGATAGCCTATTACCAGCAGGAGGCCGTTGACAAGTCGCTTGAGGAGCTCAGGCTCTCAGAGGCGCTCGACCCGAAGGACCCTGTCCCCTATATGATCGCCTATATCATCCATCAGGATACCTACCGGCCGTTCGATTCCATCGGAGATGCCACAAAGGCAATTGATCTTCTCCCGAACCTGAAGAGCGTCAATCCCATCGAGACGGACCAGAAGGGGATCTCGAACCTCGGCTCCTCCCTGCTCGGCCTCGGCATGACCGAGTGGGCCAGCAGCTATGCCGAGGAATCTTTTAATTCCTTCGACGCCTCCGGCTATTTCTTTGTCTCGAAGAAGTTCGAAGACAATCCCTTTGTCTACTTCAGCGAAAATGTCCAGGGGTTCCTGGTGGAGCCGATGTCGGTCGGCTATTATCCGCGTTATCAGGACATCGTCGCTAAGCCGCACCACTTCCTGAGCGTCAACACGTCTCTGGGGGACGAAGACGGCGGCTTCTCGAGGAGACACAAGATGACCCTGCAGGGCTTTGTGAGAAGTCCCATGCAGATGAAATATCTTCTTGACTGGGAAAATCATGATGACAAAGGTTTCAGGGAAAACGGTTTTTCACGCGGCAATTTTCTGACCTATGCTTTCAGCGCCAGACCAGACTACAAAAACGGTCTCTTCATCTTCGGGGGGCTTAATTCGAAGAAATACGGGGACCCCGGTGAGGACGATTCCATCGCGGTGCCGAACAACGTGAGCAAATCCTCCGGCTTCATCTTTGATGCCGGATATAACCACCGGCTCGGCCCCAAAAACAACCTGTTTCTGAATTTCCATTATTCAAGGACGGAGATCGAATTCAGGAACCCCGACCCCTTCGGGACAGGCCTTACAGATACCGAGATCTCCTTTATCCGACAGTTCGGTCTTGAAGGCGCACATCGTTATTTCGACTCCGGCATCTATGATGTTACGGATTTCGTAAACTTGTTGCTTGGCTCCTCTTATCCCAAGGTATACGGTACAGACACCTTGGGAGTTTTGACGAGTCTCGGTATTCAGCCGATACAGGCCACCATTCCCTATTCCCTTGATCTGGACGATACCGCATTCAGCAGAGGGATCCGGCGAGGGCTGAATTATCAGTTCAAGCACCTTTTTCAACTCGGAGACGACCATCAGGTCTCATACGGCGTGGAATACTCGCCGATACAATTCAATATAAATACGACACACAGTACCAGTCCGGCGGGCACTACACTCTTGATTGATGAGACCCCTCTATTCCTGCTGGGCAGCGGCGGTTCGGCAAGCGCTATGTCTGATATTAGATTTACTGAGGCATCTTACGGACTCAGTCAGGACAGCAAGACAGCCATCGTATATGCTAATGACCGCTGGAGGGTGAGCGGCGACCTCCTTATCGATATGGGCCTGTACTACGAGTCTTTTTCAAATGATAACAACAACTTCCGGGACATCTACCCGAGGGTGGGGTTTGAATGGAAGCTCGGGAGGAGGCATATTCTGCGGGCTGCCTATCAGAAGAGGACTGTGGAATCAGTCGACGTAACCCTTGCCCCCGTAACAACGGCCGGTCTTTCCTTTCAATGGATACAACTCTTTCCCGGTTCTAGGGTTGCAGATTACCAGGCAGCGATCGACTCCAGGTGGACAGACAGGCTTTTTACGACCTTCATTCTGGAACGCCGGGATTTTACAACGCCTGACACCGAATCTTCAATCCTCACGAAGAAAAACAGGGCGGACATGTTCTCCGCTGCGGTAAACGCAATCCTGACGCGAAGGTTGGGAGTCTTCGCACGCTACCGCTACACGGACAGCAAGAATCTGGACGACCTCTACCCCGGTAAGGCAAATCCACTTGTCCCGGCTCATAGCGCCGCGGCCGGATTGGTGCTGGTTTTGCCGTCGTATATCAAGGCCGAACTGTCGACGAAATACGCCGCCAGAATGTATGGCGATGAGAGCAACTCCTACAAGATGCCGGATTACTGGGCTACTGATTTTTCCGCCACATGGGAGCCGATGAGGAAGCACCTCATGGTAAAGCTCGACGTGATTAACATCTTTGACAAACACTACGAGACCGAAAAGCATTACCCTGCGGTCGGACGGTCTTTCTTTTGCACGGTAGAGTACCGGTTCTGAACACGCCATGAAGAATAAGATCATTCTCCATAGCGCAGCCGGCATACTATGCGGCTTTCTTGCGTGGACCTTCTCTATCTCGAACCTGGGCGAACTCGTAGAGCTGAAAGGCTACGACCTGCTCCATTTTTCAAGAAGCCGGGCCGGAGCCCCCGAGGAGATCATCCTTGTCGCCATCGATGAGCCCTCCTTTGCGGAGTTCGGCAGGCAATGGCCGTGGCCGAGAAGTCTCCACGGAAAACTCGTTGATTCCCTCAACCGGGCCGGGGCCGCAGTAATAGGGTTCGACATACTCTTCTCTGAGCCCTCCTTGCAGGCAGAAGACAGGGCCTTTGCCGCTGCTATAAGGAGGGCTGGGAAAGTTGTCCTTGCATCCGATGTCAATGTGGCAAATGACATTAAATATCAAAGGGTCACGCTGATCGAGCCGATTCAGGAATTCAGGGATCATTCCAGGACGGGGCTTATCAGCGTCGACATGGACAGAGATTACGTTGTACGCCAGCTACCCAAGGCACATGAAGGCGAGATAACTTTTCCAGAGCAGGTCGCGAGGCTTTATTCAGATAATACGCATCGTGCGCCAGGGGATGCTCTTATTTTTTATACTGCCCCCCCGGAGAGCTTTAAAACCGTCTCCTATTATCAGGCTCTCGAACCGGAGAAATTTCTCCCGAAAAACTTCTTTAAAGGAAAGGCAGTCATAGTTGGAAGGGCGACAAGCGCATCTCCGGAACTTCAAAAGACCCAGACCGACTATTTTGCAACTCCTTTTTTGTTCCTCTCGGCTAATAACCGGACAATGAGCGGGATGGAGATACATGCCAACATAGTAGCGGACTTCATCGACGAAAAGTTCGTGACTAAACTTAGCGGTTTGAAAAGGGCAATGCTTTTTCTCCTGCTCGGACTAATCGCAAGCTTTATCCAGATAAGGTGGAGGCCCATCATGAGCGGTCTTTTCAGCATTTCTTTTGCTGCGGCCTGCCTCTTTGCAGCGTATTTGACCTTCGAAAGATACAGGCTATGGGTCCCGACCCTCACTACGGCCGTTCCAATCGCCTTGTCCTATACGGTCTTCGGCATCAATGCCTATCTTACGAGCGAGAGGAGAAAGAGGGAAATGAAGAAGGCGTTCTCTCACTATCTTTCACCGGCCATCCTTACAAGCGTCCTGGCAGACCCCAACCATGTAAGGCTGGGAGGGGAGAGGGTCGAGGCGACCATCCTTTTTTCCGATATGGCGGGTTTTACCTCAATCTCGGAGAAACTGCAGCCAGAAGCGGTCAGCCGACTCATTAATCGTTACATGACCGCAATGACCGGGATTATTCTCGCCTACAACGGCACGATAGATAAATTCATCGGCGACGCCGTCATGGCTTTTTGGGGCGCCCCTGTTGCTGATCCCGACCATGCCCTGAACGCCTGCCGGGCGGCAGTGGCGATGCAGGAGAGGCTTGAAGGGCTGAGGAATGAATTCAGGGAAGATGGTCTGCCTGAAGTAACAATAAGGATAGGGATCAATACCGGCACGGTCATCGCCGGCAACATGGGTTCTGCGGAGTTGTTCGACTACACTGTCCTCGGAGATGCCGTTAATCTGGCCTCCCGTCTTGAGGGGGCAAACAAGGAGTTCGGGACCGGAATCCTGATAAGCGGGCATGTACATGAAAAGGTCGCCGGCAAAGTCGATGTCAGATCAATCGGGAAGATAGGCGTGAAGGGCAAGACGGAGGTGGTGGAAGTCTTCGAACTGATCGCCATGAAGAGCCCATAGCAGCCGTCACAAAAAAAGCCTGGCTGCCTATATCCCTGTTTCTGGAGAAGCCAGTCCCTGAGTTGCTATTCATATGGACACCGTAGACTAATTTCGTCCAGCTACGATGACTTTTTGAAGCTGTTTCGGGCGGCGGGAGCTGGTAGAAAAAGCCGCTTATTTTGCAGCCGGACAGAAGCATCGGCGTTCCTGGGCGTGCATTGTTCCACCGCTGCTGTTTCAATACTCATAAATATTTCCCCTTCTTCGCAAATTGCACGATAGTGTTAGGGTTCAGCGGCGGGCAAACTAAATAGCCCTGCATTCCTTCACAGTTGCACTCGCGGAGAAACGCCAGCTGTTCCTTTGTTTCCACCCCTTCGGCGATAACCTTTAAGTTAAAATTGTGCGCCAAAGAAACAATTGCTTTTACGATGGCTTGATCGGTTGGGTTGGTGACAAGATCTTTTACAAATGATTGGTCGATTTTAAGTGTGGAGAGGGGGAAACGCTTAAGATAATTCATTGAGGAATAGCCCGTACCGAAATCATCGATAGAAATCTGTATCCCCATGGCCTGAAGCGACTGCAACTTCTTATTAGTATTTTCGGAATGATACATAATAGTACTCTCGGTAAGTTCCAATTGCAGATAATCAGGCTTCAATCCGGTATCCCTTAGGATCTGTGACACCGTTTCTACGAAATTATTCTGCCTGAACTGGACACTTGATACATTGACGGTAACGGGAAAGAAGTCAAGACCGGCCTCCTGCCAGGCTCTGTTTTGTGCGCAGGCGCTTCGAAGTATCCATTCACCAATCGGGACTATAAGGCCCGTTTCTTCGGCGAGAGGAATAAATTCGCTCGGTTTGATGAATACGAGATCGGGCTGCAACCAGCGTATCAGCGCTTCCACCCCAATCATTCTTCCTTCGGATATGTGAATTTGCGGTTGATAGAACAACATAAACTCGTTGTGATCCAGCGCCTTCCGCAATTTGTTTTCGACGCTGAACCTCTCAATGGTAAAATCATTCAGCGAAGCAGAATAATACTGGTAGTTGTTTCTTCCCTGTTTCTTGGCCTGATACATTGCCACATCAGCGTTGATAAGAAGTGTATCGACATCTTTGCCGTCGAGGGGATACACGGCGATGCCAACGCTCGCAGTAATAAAGATTTCGTGGGCGCCGATATTAAAAGGTTCCGAGAGCGCATTGAGCATGCGTCCCGCCACCTTGGCCGGATCTTGTATGTTCCCGATGTCGGTAAGCATCACGGTAAATTCATCCCCGCCGAGACGGGCCACAACAAACGCTTCTTCATCCGATGACAGGCGATATGCCGTATCTGTGTCACGCACGCCTTTCATTAATCGATCGGCGACAATTTGCAGGAGTTGGTCCCCGGCCCTATGCCCGATCGTGTCATTAATTTGTTTGAAGTTATCGAGATCAAGGAACAATATAGCCAGCAACTTTTTCCCACGTTCAGCATGCGCTATTGCCTGCTTCAGCCGGTCATTAAACAGGTAACGATTAGGCAAATTTGTCAGCGTATCGTGATGGGCAAGGTATCTGGCCTTTTCCGCTGCCTGCCGGTAGTCCGAGATATTGCTGACGAAAGCGAATACTCTGTCCTTTCCGTTGACAATAAACTTCAGCTCATAGTGATGTTCGCTCGTTGGAGACTGATACTCGCAACCCTGCACATCTCCGGTATGCAAGGCGTTTTCTATGCACCGCATGACGGATTGCGCAATATCCGACGACATTATGTCGTATATGTTCTTGCCCAATATTCCCTCGGCAGACGTTAGGAGGAAATTTTCCATTTGCCCCTTGAAATCCAGCAAGATTCCCTTTTTATCGATCTGCAAGACCAAATTATTCATCGGTCTCATTATATACAAATATTAGCATTAAGAAAACGATTTATTCTCCTCGCCATTTCACTGCCCGCGGCCGATGGCGGCCACTGCTTAATTCACTATTTTCCTTTACATCGGGTTCTTGTCTTCTATAAAATTGTCCCAGAGGATCGGGAAGCGGGGATTATACATTTCAGGCCCATCCGAACTTCTATTTTCAGATTTTGTTTGGTACGACAGGTCATGACTTTTATCCGGGTTCTGTAGCTTCGCGCTGCATGAAAACGTCGGCAGGCAGGCCTGCCCTCCTGCCGTGCCGACCTGCCGAGGAACAGATAACAGTAAGAGACCCATTGACGATAATAAGGAACATATTTTTCCTGAATGAATGCCTTCTGGCGAAGGTATTGTTCGAAATCCCCGAGCATGATGCCCCCAAGAATAGAATTATTCCGAATTATACCGCTGCAGTATAATTCGTCCCTCAGCCGTATTATATTGCAGAAAAGGTCGCTCAAGCAACAATTTTCGGAGATTTGGGCGATTTTATTTGACAGAGTGCCGGTTTTCCCAATAAAATTCAGCAAACATAGAAGAAGCTCAAAAAAGAATGTTAAGCAGCAATAATAAAGCAAAACCGAATGAATAAAAGGCAATCTACGGAAAACAAGACACTTAATATATTTAAATTGCTGATCGGCTTGTTGATTGCTTCGATCGGTATGGCGCACATTATATCCAAAACTACTTATACATTTCGCGGGTTTGACAAAGTTGAAGGGGCAGGAGTGCAGGCAATCGGCATTATAGAAGCAATCTGCGGTGCATATCTCATCTTCTCGGCCGTTAAGGGGCTATTGAAACAAAGTGGGGCAAATCAGAAGAAATAAGACATTGCTTAACAACGGCATCGAGGCGTCAGGTAATGACCTGGTTTGGTTTTCATCCCGGCCTTATTGCCCTGCGCCTCATGCATCTCGTTACGCAGCGAATGAAAAATAAGAAAAGCAAAGATTTTATTCTCAAACGGTTGCCTTCGCCGTTAAGGCTGTTTGAAAAATGATAGTTATTAAATCAAAAGCTGGCAAATCTATTGAGAAATGTTATTTATTACTGGTTCTTATTGCGCTTGTCTTTACACTAATTGTCATGAAAGAGTCAGCATTGGCGGGAATATATCTCTTAGTTCTGACTATGCCGTGGAGTTTCATGACAACAGCACTCCTAGATAAACTACATATTCAGGACTCCATTCCCATTGCCATAAAATTGGGGATTCTCATCGCAGAAGCGTTCGTGAACGCAAGTATTCTTTATTGCATAGGCGCCATGATCGAAAAGACAAAAATGGAAGGTCGTGACAAGTGGACCCAATTATAAATCGGCATAGCCGCTGATGACTGCAAAATCATTGAAGAAAATTGAGAGACAAAACGGTCATGGGGTCAGGTCTTGTTTCTTGCAGGGAAAAACCAAAGTGTGATAGAATACCACCATGCCAAGACCGCTGAGGATCGAATACGATGGCGCCCTTTACCACATTACCTCAAGGGGGAACGAAAGAAAGGCGATCTTTCGTGATGATAAGGATCGTATTGGTTTTCTTGATGCCCTTCAAAAGGTAAATGAGCGGTTCAACTGGATATGCCATGCATATTGTCTCATGAACAATCACTATCACCTCGTTGTCGAGACCCCCGACGGCAACCTTTCGAAGGGGATGAGACAGTTAAACGGGGTCTATACACAGTACTTCAACAGGAAACACCATCGAGTCGGTCATATCTTCCAGGGCAGGTACAAGTCGATCCTGATAGAGAAAGAGAGCTATCTCCTTGAAGTGAGCAGGTATGTTGTTTTAAACCCGGTAAGGGCAAAGGCAGTAAAAAAGCCTGAGGACTGGCAGTGGAGCAGCTACCGAGGTACCGCCGGAATGGAAAAGCCTCACAAATGCTTGACCTGGGAGTGGATATTAGGACAATTCGGGACAAAAAGACGGCAGGCCGAGAAGAAGTATAGAG
>JAKAIZ010000227.1 GCA_021814065.1 Nitrospirota bacterium
AGGGCGTCCGTCTTATACTGCGACATATTTCATGGGTATACTGTACCCAAAGAGGACCTAAAATACAAAGGGGTGCGGCAACCCCTCAGCAGGGCACTACGAGTACTTTGCACGGGGCGTGTCCAATGACCCGTGCGGTCACGCTTCCCATCATGAGACGCTTCAGCCCCGTCCGACCGTGGCTTCCCATGATGATCATATCCGCTTTTTTCTTCTTTGCCTCGTCGACAATGAAGTTGAAGGGCTCTTCTCCCTGGTGGGCGATCGTCTCACACGTGATCCCTTCTGTTTTAGCCTGCTCCTTTACGGAGTCGAGATGCTCCCTGGTTTCGTTTTCGGCCTTTTCGACAATCTGAGGCGCGAGTGCCTCGTATTCGGGATTGACTTCTACCACGGATATCACGAAGAGCTTGTTTGAGCATACCTTCGCGATATTGATCGCCTCCCGGATCGCCGCCTGGGCGGATTCGGAGCCGTCTGTCGCGAGCAGGATGTTTTCAAAGCCCATCATGGAGCAGGACTCTTTCATCCTAGTGTCCTCCTGCCTTGAGAATTCCAGATGCGGCGAGGGCCAGGACGAGGACTTCAATTATCGCGAGAACGCCGTACGTTGTGTCCTTTTTAGCGAAAAGGATAGGGATAATTCTTATGTAGCAAGGTATCGTCACGCCGGCAAGAAAGGCGATCCCGATAAAATTGAGAAAATCTCCCTTGCCGACCATTCCGAGCCAGGCCCATCCCGGGTGGATGTCGGCGGCAGCAAGATATTTGTGCACCGGCATTTTCCAGTAGTTCGGCAGTTCTTCAAGCGGAACATGCGGGGTGAGCACAGCCGACATGTACACGGCAAACGTCACGATGAGGATAAGAAGGCCCGTCTTCATTCCGCTGTCGAGTAGCTTCGCATAGGCAAGCTGTTCTTCAGTTGCCATCACTTTTTTATCCATGAGATTCCTCCTTTTACAATAATCGTTGTTAAGAAATTCTTAGTTCCAGATCGCGAGTCCCTTCAGCATTGCCCGCGAGCCTGCAAAGAGGAGCATTGCGATCACGATGTATCTGACCGCGGCAGGCTTTGTCTTCGCGAGGATGCGAACGCCGACGATCGACCCGAGCATGATTCCGATGATTGAAGGTACCACCATCATCGGCAGGACCGCCCCGTTATTGACATAAATCCAGGCTGCGGAGGTGTCGGTAATCGAAAGCAGAAATTTGCTTGTCGCGACCGAAACCTTGAGCGGAGCGCCCATCATGAGATTGAGCACGGGAACGTTCGCCCAGCCTGCGCCAAGACCGAACATGCCGGCCATGATGCCGATAACGATGAATGTCGCAAGGCCCTGCGGTGTCCTGTGGATCTTCCAGTTGATATCCTGCCCTGTCGATACTTCGTGGTAAACGCCGGTGATCCGCAGGACCGTCGAAAGATTGTCGGCCTTCGGCACATCGGGATATTCCGATTTTTTAGCTAACAACATGATGCCGACGATACCCAGTATGGTGCCGCCAAGGGCGATGTTGACGGTCTTGGCGGGCAATGCAAGACCGATCATCGCGCCGACGATCGCGCAGGAAGACGCGATGACCGCAACTGGTATCGCGAGCCTGAGGTCAGCCATGCCTTTTTTCAGGAGTCCCGGCCCCGCGGCAAGTGCGCCTGCGAGTGCGACGAGAAGGCCCGCTCCCCTGACAAAATCGATATGGAAGGGGAAAAAACCTCCGATGATCGGGACGAAAAGCACCCCGCCGCCGACACCGCCGAGGACCGCGACGATCCCCATAAAGAACGTTACAATGAATAGAATGAGGGGCCATGCCCACCAGGGCATGGCCGAATTCGCAGCGGTCGGCCCTGCAGCCGGCGGCTCTCCTGATGCGAAGACGTAGCCTGCGGTGATTAGGACTGCGAAAAAAGCTACTGCCAAAGCAATGAATTTCATGTGTTTCCTTGACATGTCTTGATTCCTTCCTCCTTTACTGAATTAGCGTATCCTTTCGAATTCCGTCTGAAACTTATATCGATCGCTCCGGCCCAGGAACCTTGTGTACCCTACCGGGGTATTGTCGGAGCTGAAGAGGAGCCGGTGCACCGCGAGTGCCGGAAGACCCTCCTTCAGGTCGAGGTTCATCGCCGACTCTCCCCAGACCTGCAGTATCTCGATCGTCTGTATGACTTTAAATATTTTTTTTATTGCCCGTTCCTGTAATACCGAGTAAAAGGAACTCTGTGAAAAATCGAGTTGTTCTATTCCGGGAAGCATCTGATGAGGTATGAATGACTCGTCAAGATATGCAGGCTCGCCGTTGACCGTTCTTTTACAGCGTATCTGAAAGATATTGTCCATGGTCTTCAGGTATGTCCGGATTTCCTGGGGAGGGTCCTGGATTCCTTTAAATAAGATCTCTTTTTCGGTGCTCACCTCCTCTCCGAACATTTCTTCTGTAAATCGTGTCCTCATGGAAAGACCCACCAGGGGCAGTACGCTTGTAACGAATGTTCCTTTACCCTGGATTTTCATCAGATAGCCATCAGAAACGAGATTATTAATCGCCTGTCGGACGGTAATCTTACTCACATCATATCGCCTGCAGAGGTCCTCCTCGGTTGCTATCTTCTGGTTGAGTTTCCATCTCCCGGAGGCCACCTCGTCAAGGAATATTCTGGTGAGCTGGATGTAAAGCTTCTCCCTGTTAAACCTATCAACTGTTTTAATCTGCAACATACGAGTTTCATCTTGCATCATAAAGCTATGATATTATAATGACATGATGATGTCAAGAAAAAAATATCTCCTCTATTATGGGTAGGGATGGCCCGTCTGAAGAAGGACTCGCAGCTCCCTCTTAACGCATTCGGATTGCTGAATGGCAGAAAGGGCTTTCTGCCATGAGTTGTTATTCCAGCCTGTTCTTCCTTGTTGACCCGCAACTGAAGTGGCACAAACAGTGGGCGCAGTGAATAATATTCTCGTAATCTAATATTATGTTATAGTTTTAAGACGTGAATACACTGGATGAAACATAAATTACTACTTTATGTTTGATTTATAACACCTTGATATGACAGAAAAGATTCTTGCAGAGATAAATCTCTGGTTCGACGAAATGAAGAGCGGTCTTCTTCTGGCTGAACGGTTCTCGAATCGAATTGACGAACTCGTCTGTTCCATCTTTGATTCGGTCGATAAGAAGATGAGGGCCGCCCTTATTGCAACCGGAGGATACGGCCGTAATGAACTTTGTCCTTATTCCGACATAGATATCATGTTCTTTGCTCCGGACAGGGTTGATACAGTTTCGGTAGAGAAGATGCTCTATAGGCTTTGGGACACGGGATTTGAGATCAGCCATTCTTTCAGGACTCCGCGGGAATGCGTTGAAGAGGCATTCAAGGACATGAGGACGAGAACGTCTCTGCTCGAGGCGAGGTATATTGCCGGAGACAAGAAGCTCTACGATATGTTCAGGGCCAAAGTATATCCGGAGATCGTTTACAGGAAGCAGAAGGATTTTGTTCGGGAGAAATTGCTCGAAATGGAAAAGCGGCATCTCGCTTCGGGAGACTCCGTATTTATGCTCGAACCCCACATCAAAGAGGGCGAGGGGGGGCTGCGCGATGCCCACACCTCCTACTGGCTCTCGAAGATCGCACTGAAGATCGAGGAATTCTCCGGGCTTTCGAAACTCATGAGCGGTCATGAATACAAAAGGTTCATCGGCGCCTACGATTTTCTCCTCCGAAGCAGGTTCGCGCTCCACCTCGACAGCCTGAGGAAAAATGATCTCCTTTCGTTCGAATATCAAAAGAATGTCGCGGGTCGGCTTGGCTTCAGGGACTCGTCGAGGTTTACCGCGATCGAGCGGTTCATGCGGTATTACCACTTGAAGAGCAAGATAATTAAAGACACGACCCGCAAGATCATGGCTGACTGCAGCAGGGCGTATGTCCCTTCTTACAGGGATTGGAGGGTGAAGAAGCTGAATGATGATTTCTCCCTGTCAGGGGGAAAGATTATAGTGACGAAAGAGGACCTGTTCAGAAGGAACCCGGAGAAGATCTTGGAGGCCTTCCTGCTTTTTTCAAAAACCGGCGGGAAGTTCAGCGCTTCGACCAGAGAGAAGATATGCTCGGGTCTGGTACGGATCGGCCCAAGGACGAGGCAATCACCCGTTGCGGTCAATCATTTTCTCGAGATACTGAAAGGGGAACGCGTCTACGAGACTCTGAGAGAGATGCACGAGACGGGGGTGTTGGGAAGGTTCATACCGGAATTCGGCGCTTTGGGACTGCTCGTCGTTCATGAGCCATATCATATGTATACGGTCGACGAGCACACCCTTCTTGCGATCCGTAACCTGGAACGACTCAGGGCGACAAAATATAAGAACCTGGAAGACTTCCATACCCTCGTCAAAGAGGTGGGACGGATGGACGCCCTCTTCATGGCAATCCTCTTTCACGATATCGGCAAGGCCGCGGGAAGACACCATGAAGAAGAGGGTTATAAAAGACTGAAGCGCATTATGGAGCGGTTCAACCTCGACGTAAAAAAGAGAACGAGGATAGAATTCCTTGTGAAAAACCATATCCTTATGTCGAGGATCGCGCTG
>JAKAIZ010000228.1 GCA_021814065.1 Nitrospirota bacterium
CAGAGTTCAGCAGGTTAAAGGCAAAATCCTGACGGGAGGTACGAGTATGCGTTTGAAGGTTTTTGGGGCGGTTATGGTGTTTCTCATTCTGGCTTCCACCGCTTCGGCGGAGATGAAATCGAGAAAATTCACGAAAGAGGAGATCAAGAAGATGGCGGAGACAAAAGCGGTGATAGAGACGAAATTCGGCAACATCGAGCTGAAATTTTTTCCTGAGGTTGCGCCGAACCATGTGAACAACTTTATCGAATTGGCAAAGAAGGGTTTTTATGACGGCACCACTTTTCACCGGGTGATCCCGGGTTTTATGATCCAGGGCGGGGACCCTAATTCTAAGAACGCCGATAAGGCGACGCACGGCATGGGCGGTCCGGGATACACGGTGAAGGCTGAGTTCAGCAGCAGGCCCCATAAGCGCGGCATTCTCTCGATGGCAAGGGCGGCGGACCCCAACAGCGCCGGCTCCCAGTTTTTTATCTGTGTAGCGGATGCCCCGTTCCTTGACAGGCAGTATACGGTCTTCGGCGAGGTGGTCTCCGGTATGGATGTTGTGGACAAGATTGTGAGCCAGCCAAGGGACCCGAGGGACAATCCTAACGAGCGGATCGAGATAAAGGTAAAAGTGAGCGAGAATAAAGGTTAATTATTTCTTTGCCGGCCCCGGGGAGGCAATACCCCTTCCCCCGGGGCATGGCCTGTTTCCCTAAAAATTTCGTTTGATAATTTTCACTGAAAGTTTTATTCTAAATACAGAACGGCATGCAGAGAAAGATACCCTCTTTTCCGAGATTATTTTCATCACCGGATAATCACACGAGTCCCTTCTTTTTTAAAACCTCTCTCACGGAAACAGAGTTAAGGGCCCCGAATGCCCTCGGTTTTAATAATTTTTTTGGAGGAAGGAGAACAAGTTGAAAGAACAAGAGATCATCGAAAGCCTGAAGAAAGAGAACGAAGAATTCAAAAAGCTTCTGGAAGATCACCACGATCTCGACGCGACGCTTGCCGAGATGGATAAAAAAGTGTATCTCACCCCCGAAGAAGAAATCGAGAGGAAGAAGCTGCAGAAACTGAAACTGGCAAAGAAGGACAAGATGGCCGAGCTTATCCGGGATTTCAGGAGGAGCAACCCCGTAGGCTGAACAAGGGCAGAGTAACTCGATCACTTCGATTCAGGGTCTGTTATGAAAACCTGATCGGATATAGTTAATCTGTTTTCCTGCCCGGTTGCCTTCCCCGCCACAGGCGTGTCAATACTTTCTAGGGGCGATATGTACATCGCCCCTGATTCGTCCGGGCCTGCACCTCAAGACTTTCCGGCGATCATACATCAACTGAGGAGGGAATTTTTATGAGAAGCAAGACGATAAAAGAAGGCCTCGAGCGTATGCCCCATAGGGCCTTGCTCTATGCGACCGGTCTGCCGAAGACCGAGATCGGAAAGCCATTTATAGGGGTGGCCACAAGTTTCACGGACCTGATCCCCGGCCACAGCGGCATGCGGGACCTCGAACGGTTCATCGAAAAAGGCGTGCATACGGGTGGGGGATACCCGTTTTTTTTCGGCATCCCCGGCATATGCGACGGGATTGCGATGGGACACGGGGGGATGCACTATTCCCTGGCGTCGAGAGAACTGATCGCCGACATGGTCGAGACGGTCGCCGAGGCGCACAGGCTTGACGGCCTCGTTCTGCTTACCAACTGCGACAAGATTACACCCGGCATGCTCATGGCCGCCGGGAGGCTGAACATCCCTTCGATCGTGGTGACCGCAGGCCCTATGTTTTCGGGCCATTATAAGGGCAGGAGACTGAACCTTACGAGCGATACCTTCGAGGCGGTCGGAAAATTCAAGAAGGGGCTCATCAGGAGCGACGAGCTCGAGGCGCTCGAGATGTGCGCCTGTCCCGGCGCAGGTTCCTGCCAGGGCATGTACACCGCAAACACTATGGCCTGTGTTACCGAGGCCCTCGGCATGAGCCTGGCGGGCTGCGCTACGGCGCTCGCCGTCTCTGCCAAGAAGAGGAGGATCGCGTTTGAAAGCGGCCGTCTGATAGCGCAACTGGTGAAGAAGAACGTGACGCCGAGAAAGATCATGAACCGGAAGGCATTCGAAAATGCGATTATCGTTGACCTCGCCCTGGGCGGCTCGACGAACACTGCGCTCCATATCCCGGCGATCGCCCATGATGCGGGGTTCGACCTTCCGCTCGACCTTTTCGACAGCCTGGCAAAAAAGACGCCCCATATTGCGGCCATGCTGCCGGGCGGCAAGAACTATCTCGAAGACCTCGACTACGCCGGTGGGATACCGGCCGTGCTGAAGAGACTGAAAGAAAAGCTCAATGACACGATCACCGTAAGCGGGAAGCGCATCTATGAGATAGCCGACTCCGCCGAAATTTTCGATGAGGAGGTGATCAGGCCGCTCGACAAGGCCCATCACAAGCAGGGCGGGATCGCCGTGATGAAGGGCAATCTTGCGCCCGGCGGTGCGGTCGTGAAGCAGACCGCGGTGAGCAGGAATATGATGCAGTTCAAAGGGAAGGCGATCGTCTTCGATTCCGAGGAGGCTTCGATGAAGGAGATCCTTGCGGGTAAGGTGAAGCCCGGCCACGTGGTCGTCATACGGTATGAAGGGCCTAAGGGAGGGCCTGGCATGCGGGAGATGCTTTCACCTACCTCGGCGATCGCCGGCATGGGCCTGAGCGAATCGGTGGCCCTGATCACCGACGGAAGGTTTTCGGGCGGCACGAGGGGGCCCTGCATAGGGCATATCTCGCCCGAGGCGATGGAAGGCGGTCCTCTCGCAGTAGTCAGGGACGGCGACGAGATACACATCGATATCCCGGGGAGGACCCTCGACGTCCTGCTGACGGACGAGGAGATCTGTAAGAGACTGAAGGTCTGGAAAAAGCCTGCGCCGAAGATCACGAAAGGCTATCTTGCCAGGTATGCGAGATTTGTCAGTTCGGCGAACGAGGGCGCGATCATGAAGTAGTCCCGTCGGCTGCGGCGGCGGGATCAGGGGGGGAAAGCAGTGTTGTTTCCTTTACAGGGCAATGCCTTCTATGGTAACCTTAACGATACAAAAAATCGGCAGCGAAAGGTGGTGATTCGATGGGAATCGAAAAGAACAAGCAGAAAATCATAGGAGATTTCAAGCTTCACGACAAAGATACCGGTTCACCGGAGGTGCAGATCGCGATACTGAGTGAAAGGATAGGATATCTCACCGAGCACTTCAGGATTCATACAAAGGATCACCACTCCCGCAGGGGGCTGCTAAAGCTTGTCGGCCAGAGGAGAAAGCTGCTCGACTATCTGAAAACTTCAAACAGAGAGCGATACGATAATATTATCAGTCGGCTTGGAATCAGGAAATAGGAAAAAATGGTGAATAGAGTTGAAATTGAAGTCCGCGGTAAAGGACTGAGCTTAGAGACCGGCAAAATGGCGAGGCAGGCCGACGGCTCGGTGGTCGCCCAGTACGGCGATACTGTAATACTTGCCACTGCAGTCAGCAGCAAAACGCCGAGGGAGGGGATTGATTTTTTCCCTCTCACGATCGATTATCAGGAGAAGACCTATTCTGCCGGGAAGATACCCGGCGGGTTTTTTAAGAGGGAGGGCAGACCTACCGAAAAGGAGGTCCTTACGTCCCGTCTTATCGACAGGCCGGCCCGGCCGCTTTTCCCGAAAGGGTTTGCCTGCGAAACACAGGGCATAGTCAACGTTCTTTCTTACGGGGACGAAAACATCGCCGACATACTCGGGATCGTGACAATGTCTGCGGCGCTTCATATATCCGATATCCCCTTCGGCGGTCCTATCGGGGCGGTCAGAATCGGAAGGGTCTCCGGGTCTTTTGTTATCAACCCGGACCTTAGGGAACAGGATGAGTGCGACATCAATCTTGTGGTCGCCGGGACCGCGGACGCGGTGGCGATGGTCGAGGGCAGCGCTCAGGAGATGAGCGAAGCCGATCTTCTCGAGGCGATCGACATTGCGCACAGGGAAATAAAGAGACTCTGCGAGGTCCAGAATGCGTTGCGGGACAAGGCCGGAAAGGCGAAGCGGACGGTGATCGAACCGGTCACGGACGAGGCGCTGAAGAAGACCGTGACGGAAATGGCGCTCGAAAAGATAAAAGGGGCGATCGTTATCCCCGACAAAATGTTGAGACAGGCGGCGCTTGACGAGATCAGGAAGGGGATTATCGAGCAGCTCAGCACTGAAGAGAACAACCGTTCGGCGGAGATTTCCGCCGTTTTTAACGATATCGAAAAGAAACTCGTAAGGAACATGATCCTGAATGACAACGTCAGGGCCGACGGAAGGGGGCCGGAGCAGATCAGGCCGATCACTGCGGAAGTCGGCATCCTGCCCCGCACGCACGGGTCGGCGTTATTCATCAGGGGAGAGACTCAGTGCCTCGCGGTGGTGACGCTCGGCACGTCCGAAGACGAGCAGAGGATCGACTCCCTCGAAGGAGAGACTTCCAAGACCTTCATGCTTCACTACAACTTCCCGCCTTTCAGCGTCGGCGAGGTGAAGCCCCTCAGGTCTCCCGGCCGAAGGGAGATAGGACACGGCATACTCGC
>JAKAIZ010000038.1 GCA_021814065.1 Nitrospirota bacterium
GTGCTCAGGACGGCGCATGCCGTCATCGTCAGGGAGGAGATGGGATGGCGGTACAGGATTCTGAATTTCATTTCCGACCCGAGCGTCGCATACTTGCTCATGCTCCTGGGTTTCTACGGGCTTTTTTTCGAATTTACCAATCCGGGAACGATCTTTCCGGGTGTTACAGGGGCGATTTTTCTCATCCTTGCTTTTTACTCTTTCCAGACACTGCCCGTCAACTATGCGGGAGTACTGCTCATCATACTCGGTCTCGTTCTCTTCATTCTCGAAATCAAGATCATCTCGCATGGTGTCCTGACCATCGGCGGCATCATATCGATGGTGCTGGGTTCGCTCATGCTGTTTGAGTCGCCGGCCCCGTTCTTGAGGCTTTCTCTCTTCCTGGTGCTTCCGGCCGTCATCGTCACGGCGCTTTTCTTTACCATTACGTTCAGTCTTGCGTATCGCGCCATGAGGAGAAAGCCGATCACGGGAAGCGAGGGGCTGATAGGCAGGGAGGGCACGGCAAAGACGGATATAACAAAAGAAGGAGGCATGGTTCTTGTGCAGGGGGAGTTGTGGTCCGCGTACTCGGATGATGTTATCGCCAAGGGTGACAAGGTCGTGGTGCAGGCGGTTGCCAACCTTAAAATCAAAGTCAGCAAATCAAAAGGAGGATAGAAATGGATTTTACGCCATCGTTTGTCGGGTTCTTTTTTGTATTGATTCTCGTTCTTTATTTCCTGGCGAGCGCGATCAGGATACTGAAGGAGTACGAGCGGGGGGTCGTCTTCAGACTTGGCAGGATCATTCCGGTCAGGGGCCCGGGGCTGGTGATCATCTGGCCCGTTATCGATAAGCTTGTCAGGGTAAGCCTGAGGACCGTGACCTTCGACGTGCCCTCCCAGGACATCATTACAAAGGACAACATCACGGTCAAGGTGAACGCCGTGGTCTACTTCAGGGTAATGGACCCGGAGAAGGCGATCACGGCAGTCGAGGATTTTTTCTATGCCACCTCCCAGATAGCACAGACGACGCTGCGGTCGATCCTGGGACAGAGCCAGCTTGACGAGCTTCTTACCAACAGGGAGCAACTGAACGCCGAACTGCAGAAGGTCATCGACCTTCAGACCGAGCCGTGGGGAGTAAAGGTGACAACGGTAGAAGTGAAGAACGTCGATCTGCCGGAGAACATGCAGAGGGCGATAGCCAGACAGGCCGAAGCCGAGCGGGACAGGAGGGCAAAGATCATCTCCGCCGACGGCGATTTCCAGGCGTCCCAGAAGCTGGCCGATGCTGCAAAGATCATGGGGACCGAGCCCCTGGCCATTCAGCTGAGGTTCCTCAGCACCCTTACGGAGATAGCAACGGAAAAGAATTCCACGATAATTTTCCCGGTGCCGATAGATATGCTCAAGGCGTTCCTCGACAGGGGGCCGGTCAAGGGCGAAAAATAGAAAACCGGGCAGCTGATAAGAAGAACAGGGCTATCTGGATCAGGATAGCGGCCCTCCTTTCTTTCCTGCTACTGGTCTACATCCTTTACAAAACGGGGGCCTTCCAGTTCTTTATGGACAGGAAGAGGATCAAGTCTTTTCTTGATTCTCTCGGTCCTGTCTCGTTCCTTGGCTTTATTTTTCTCCAGATCCTGCAGGTCGTTGCCGCGCCCATTCCCGGCGAGGTCACGGGGTTCATCGGGGGATACATCTATGGACCCGCTCTCGGCATCCTGCTTTCCACGATTGGCCTTACGATCGGCTCTCTTGCGGCCTTCATGCTTTCGAGGATGTTCGGGAGGCCCTTTGTGGAGAAGTTCGTGAAAAAGGAGACGGTGGCGAAATATGACTATCTCCTGCACCACAAGGGCGCCTTTCTCGTCTTCCTTCTGTTTCTCATCCCAGGAACGCCGAAGGATTTCCTCTGCTATATCCTCGGTCTCGGGCATCTGAGTACGAAGGAGTTTTTTGTGATCAGCACAGTCGGCAGGTTCGGCGGGACCGTCCTGCTGACGCTCGGCGGCAACTATATTCATCACCATCAATATTATCGTTTTTTTATTCTCCTCGGCATTGCGATCATCCTGATCTTCCTGTCGCTGGTGTACAAGGACAGACTCGAAAAAATGTTTCGCATCTGGCACGTGAGGTCGAGGGAAGGGGGTGGAGAGAAGAAAAAATAGACAGTCCCGTTTGCGGGACTTACCACCTGATCAGAGAGGATGCCCAGGTGAGGCCGCCCCCGAATGCCTCCAGGAGTATATAATCTCCGTCTTGTATCCTGCCTGTCTGCACTGCTTCGTCCAGCGCGATGGGGACTGAGGCGGCGGATGTATTGCCGTATTTATGGATGTCCACGAAGACTTTTTCCATCGGCATGCCGAGACGCTTCGCAGTCGCCTGGATGATCCTGATATTCGCCTGATGGGGTATCAGCAGTGAGAGCTGGGACGCCTCCAGACCGTTGTCAGCCAAGGTCCTGATCACCAGTTCTTCAAGCGTTCTTACTGCGACCTTGAAAGTCTCATTGCCTTTCATCTTGATGTAATTCAGTCTCTTGAGAATCGTCTCCATCGAACAGGGGTTTCTCGATCCCCCGCCTGGAAGATTCAGCAGGTCGCCGAGGCTTCCGTCCGAACCGATACTGGTAGAGTATACCCCTCTTTTTTCTTTTGTGGCCTCGAGAATCGCGGCCCCCGCGCCATCGCCGAAGAGGATGCAGGTAGTGCGGTCTTGCCAGTCGGTGACCTTTGAGAGCACCTCGGCGCCTACGACGAGGACCCTGTTGTGGGCCCCCGATCTCATGAGACCGTTTGCGATGTGAAGGCCGTAAATGAAACCCGAGCAGGCGGCGTTGACGTCGAAGGCAGCTGCGTTTTTTGCGCCGAGCCTGTCCTGAAGGATGCAGGCTGTCGACGGAAATGCCATGTCGGCAGTGATCGTGGCGACTATGATAAGATCGATATCCTTCGGCTTCAGATGCGCCCTTTTCAGCGCGATCGAGGCAGCCTCAAACGCGAGGTCTGAAGTGGCCTGGTCTCCGTTGACGACCCTGCGCTCCTTGATTCCTGTCCTTTCGGTTATCCATTCGTCAGAGGTGTCGATGATCTTTTCGAGGTCATGGTTCGTGACTATATTCTCGGGAACGTAGGAGCCCGTGGCGACGATCCGCCCTCTGAGCATGGTCAGGCCACCCTGCCGATAAGATCGTTTTCTATATCGGTCGAGATCACCTCGAAGACCCTCTTGCCGGCGTAATCCGATGCGACCCGCAGGGCGTTTTTGATAGCCTTTGCCGTAGACCTTCCGTGGCTGATAATGCATGCGCCATTGATGCCGAGCAGAGGTGCGCCGCCGTATTCATCATAATCGGTCCTCTTCTTGAAGTTTCTGATCGCCGGTTTCATCATGAGATAACCGATCCTGCCGGTTGAGACGGAGGTGATCTCCCTTTTCAGCATCTTGATGATTGTCTCGGCGAGGCCTTCGCTGATCTTCAGGGCGATATTGCCGATGAAACCGTCGCAGACGATCACGTCGGCCTTGCCGGTAAACATGTCCTTGCCCTCGATGTTGCCGATGAAGTTAAGACGTGTCCCTTTCAGGAGCTTGAATGCCTCTTTGGTGAGTTCGTTCCCCTTGGTGTCTTCTTCGCCGATGCTGAGGAGCGCCACCTTAGGGCTGTTCTTGCCGAGCAGAAGCTTGCAGTAGGTGTTGCCCATGAGCGCGAACTGCAGAAGGTTTTCCGGTTTGCAGTCGACGTTCGCCCCTGCATCGAGAAGGATGAACGTATCTTTCAGCGTCGGCATGACGGTGGCGATCGCCGGCCGGTCAACGCCTTTCGACGTACCAAGGAGAAACAGGGAGGTAGCCATCACCACACCCGAGTGCCCTGCGCTGACAAAGGCGTCGGCGTTGCCCGCCTTGACGAGGTCTATGCCTACCCTGATTGAGGAGTCTTTTTTTTTCCTGAGTGCGGTTGTCGGGGGCTCGTTCATCTCGATCACCTGGGAGGCGTGGACCAGAGAGATGCGGTGTGAGGGATACCTTTTGTTCTCAAGCTCCCGCTTGATAAGCGGCTCGTTGCCGACCAGGACTATCTCGATATCGTCATGCTCGTTGACGGTTTCGACCGCCCCTTCCACATTTACGGAGGGGGCGTAGTCTCCCCCCATGGCGTCAAGAGCGACTTTCATCGTCTATTTTTCGATGATTTCTAATATCTTGTTGCCGTTGTATGTTCCGCAGCTCGCGCAGGCCCGGTGGGGCTGCTTCAATTCCTTGCATTCAGGGCACTGGCCGAGGTTCGGCGTCTGTCCCTTCCAGTTCGCCCTCCTCTTGTCTCTCCTTGCCCTCGAATGCCTGTGTGTTGGGTTTGCCAATTTAAGCTCCTTTCATTTTTCGAAAAAATTCTTGAGTGCTTCCAGTCTCGGATCAATCTCTTTCCTGTCGCAGTTGCATTGTCCGGCATTCAGGTCTGTTCCGCATTTCGGACAGATGCCTCTGCAGTGCTCACTACAGAGGGGCTTCATCTGTTCGTTCAGAAGTACCTGTTCCTTCAGCAGTTCGCGCAGGTCGAGTTCCTCGCCTTTATAAAATCCCATGTCCATCTCATCATCCTTCAGGGCGTGTCTTTCGTCGCCGGCGTCCTCGATCGGGTGGTAGACGACGTTCACCGGGATGTCGAGGGTCTGTCTGAAATCCTTCAGACACCTGCTGCACTGAAGGTCCATATCGGCCTTCAGTCTGCCGGTAATCACGATCTCGGTGCCGACCTTATTCAGGGAAAGCCTGGACCTGGCCGTGCACGAGAGCGAAACTTCTTCCGGGGTCAGCTTTTCCTCGAGATCTACAATCAGGCCCTCGTCGGGTATATCTTCGATGACGATTTTCATTTTTAAAGACCAAAAAACTATCTAGAATTATAAAGAGAATCAAGGGAATAAGTCAAGGAAAACGGCCAGGGCCGAACCCGGTGAGCCGCCCGCAAGGGCTTATAGATTAAAGAAAAAAGATCACTATCATATCAGGTATGGCACCGCAAGGTTCCTTTATTCCGTAAGGCGTCATCTTTTGAAGGGCTGCCGTCTCATCTGTTGCACTTTACCCGCGCGATATTATTTAATATCTGGTATGTCAGAACTCACGCCGCTGATGAAGCAGTATTTCGGCATCAAGGAAAAGTACGGCGACGCCATAGTCCTTTTCCGGCTCGGGGATTTCTACGAGATGTTCGGCGAGGACGCAGAGACCGCCTCGAAGGTGCTCCAGATCGCGCTCACCACGAGAGAAAAGTCGAAGGACAACCCGATCCCTATGTGCGGGGTGCCTTATTTCGCGGCGGAATCGTACATTGCCAAACTGATCAAGGCAGGTCACAAAGTGGCGGTCTGCGAGCAGATGGAAGACCCGAAAGAGGCAAAGGGAATTGTGACGCGGGATGTGGTGAGGGTCATCACACCTGGCACCCACACCCCTGAAAACCCGAAAGAGAACACCTACATCCTAAGTGTCTTTCCGCAGGGGGGCAGGCACGGAATCGCGGCTGCGGACATTTCGACCGGTGAGTTCGTTGTTTTCGAAACCGCGGAGAGCATAGAGGACGAGGTGAGCAGGTTCGAGCCGAAGGAAGTGCTTCTGCCCGACAGCATCAAAGACAATATTCATTACCGCGAGGCGCTCGCCGGTTTCTACCTCTCCGGCGCCGGGGACTGGCTGTTCGATTATCCGGAGGCTTACCGTCTTCTCCTCGGCCACTTCGGCGTCTCGTCCCTGGAAGGATACGGATGCGAGGGTCTTAATGCTGCGATCTCTGCAGCCGGTGCGTTGATCGCTTACCTGGATGCCGCGCAGAAGGACATGATCGGATTCAAGAGGATCACTACGCTCAAGCAGACCGCAAACATGTTTCTCGACGCGCCTACACAGAGGAACCTTGAACTGACCCACAACCTTAAGGAGGGCGCCCGCGACGGGACGCTACTTCAGGTGCTCGACGAAACGCTGACCCCGATGGGGGGGAGGTTTCTCAGGTCCGGAATATTGAGGCCGCTGACCGAGGCGGCGGAGATCTCCGCACGGCTCGATGCGGTCGAATATCTTGTGACGGACTTCGAACTCCTTGAATCGCTGCGGACGCTCCTGAGGAAAGTGCAGGACATCGAGAGGCTTGCCTCAAGGGCGTCTTCCGGGACGGCGAATGCGCGCGACCTGATTGCGATCAAACATTCTCTTGTCAGTCTCCCGAAACTCAGGAAATCGCTTGAACGTTCGACTGAATTTTCCCTGAAGACCCTTGCCGCCGACATAGGAGAGTTTTCCCTGCTCAGGGAGCTGATCGAAAAGAGCATCGTCGACAGCCCGCCCATGGGTGTCAGGGACGGCGGAATCATAAAGGACGGCCATCACGCTGAGATCGATTCGCTGAGGGGCATTTCTACGAAAGGCAAGGACTTCATCGCAGAGATGGAGATGAGGGAGAAGAAGAGGACAGGAATATCCTCCCTGAAGATCGGTTATAACAGGATCTTCGGCTATTATATCGAGGTTACCAAGGCGAACTTCGAACTGGTCCCCGAAGATTATGTGCGAAAACAGACCCTCGTAGGCAGTGAACGGTTTATCACCGCGGAGCTGAAAGAATACGAGAGCAAGGTTCTGGGGTCCGAAGAGAGGCTTAAGAATCTGGAATACGAGGTATTCAGACGGGTCCTGGGATCGGTAAGGGAAGAATCCGATGCGCTGATGAAGACGGCTAACGCGCTAGCGGCTGTGGATTTCCTTGCGGCCATTGCAGTGGTCGCAAAGCGATATAATTATGTGAAGCCCGACATCTGTGAGGAGCCGCTGATCGAAATCACCGACGGGAGGCACCCGGTCCTCGAACGCGTCCTTTCCGACGAGCGGTTTATTCCGAACAGCACCCTCATCGATAACCGAGACACCATGCTGCATATCCTGACAGGGCCGAATATGGCGGGGAAGTCAACCTACATGAGACAGGTCGCTCTCATCGTGCTGATGGCCCAGATAGGCAGTTTCGTGCCGGCCTCGGCCGCGAAGATCGGGATCACGGACCGCATATTCACCCGCATAGGCGCGTCGGATTTCCTGTCGGGGGGACAGAGTACGTTCATGGTCGAAATGATCGAGGCCGCCAATATTATGAACAACGCGACTTCACGGAGCCTTATCATACTCGACGAAGTCGGCAGGGGGACGAGCACGTTTGACGGGATAAGCATCGCCTGGGCGATCGCCGAACATATCGTTTCCAAAATCAGGGCGCGCACACTCTTCGCCACGCATTACAATGAGCTGACGGAACTGGCCCTGACGCTGGACGGGGTGAGGAATTTCAATGTGTCGGTGCGGGAGTGGGGGGATGAGATCATATTTCTCAGGAAGATCGAAGAGGGACCGGCCGACAAGAGCTACGGGATTCAGGTCGCGAGGCTTGCAGGCATTCCGGAAAGCATCATCAGACGGTCTAAGGAAGTGCTTCACAATCTCGAGAACGAGGAACTCAACGAAGCCGGCAAACCCAAGCTTGCCAGCGGCAAGACAAAGCGCAAGAGGGAACAACTGGACCTCTTTTCCTCGGCCAGGGAATCGGTTGTCAACGAGATCATGAATATCGAGCCTGAGGGGCTCACCCCGGAAGCGGCGCTCGAAATAATAATCGAGCTGCGGAAGAAGGTGAAATTTTGATTTCGCGGGCGAGGTTTTAATGGTATAGTAAATTTACCCGGTCGGGGTGACAAAGGTCCTCCTGCGGGATATGGTAACGGAAATATGCAGATTTTTGACGGCAGCAGAACGCTGTGAAAGAAATTACTACAGAGAAAGTGAGGACAAAGGAGGAGACAATGAACCCCGATGACGTCAGGTACCACAAGGAACACACATGGGTGAAGGTATCAGGGAAAAAAGGGACCATCGGAATCACGGAATATGCGCAGGACGCTCTGGGTGACATCGTGTATATCGACTTGCCTGAGGTGGAGGATGACGTGGAGGCGAACAGCGAGATCTCCGAGATCGAGTCCACGAAGGCCACATCGGCAGTGATATCTCCTGTAAGCGGGAAGATACTCAAGGTGAATGAGGAACTTTCCGAGTCTCCGGAGGTCATCAACGAAGATCCGTACGGCAAGGGGTGGATCGCTGTCATCGAACTCGGCAACCTGTCCGAGGTTGATGATCTGATGGATGCGACCGAGTATGAGAAGTATATCGAAGAGGAAGCCAAATGAGACTGGCCGTGATCGGCTCAGGTCCCGGCGGTTACGTGGCGGCGATCAAGGCTGCCCAGTTGGGAGCGCAGGTGACGGTGATCGAGGACGACGAAGTAGGGGGGACCTGCCTGAACTGGGGCTGTATACCTACAAAGACGATGATCGCGTCGTGCGAGGTGCTGGCCAAAACGAAGGAGCTCGACAAATTCGGGCTCGAACTAAGCGGGAGTGTCGTGCCCAATCTCGCGAAGATCATTGAGAGAAAGAACAAAGTCGTCGGGATCCAGGTAAAGGGAATCAGGGCCCTTTTTAAGAGCTGGGGCATCGGCCTTATTGAAGGCAGAGGCGTGCTCATGTCGCCGAAAGAGATCGAGGTGACGCTGAAAGACGGAGACAGGGAGAGGATCGATACCGATAGCGTGATTCTCGCTACCGGCTCGCGGCCTGCCCAGATACCGGCTCTACCCTTTGACGGCAGGCATATCCTGTCGTCGTCGGACATGCTGCAGCTTACCGAAATCCCTAAGAGCCTGCTGATCGTGGGTGCGGGCGTCATCGGCTGCGAATTCGCATGCATTTACCGGGAACTCGGCTCTGAGGTCACGATGGTCGAGATGATGGACCGGGCCGTAGCGACCGAGGATTCCGAGATATCGGCACTGCTCGAAAAGGAGCTGAAAAAGAAGAAGATCAAGCTGATTACCCGGGTCCGGGTCGAGAAGACCGAAGTCCGGGAAGACGGCGTGCATGCCTTCCTCGGAGATGGCAGTGATCTGGTGGCCGAGAAGATGCTCGTGTCGATCGGCAGGACGTTCAACAGCGACCACATCGGTCTGGAGAATGTCGGCATAATGAAGGGGAAGCGGGGGGAGATCCGGGTCAACCGCAGGATGGAAACGAGCGCTCCAGGAATCTACGCGATAGGCGATGTGACCGGCGGTATGCTGCTGGCCCATAAGGCATCAAGGGAGGGCATCGTCGCAGCAGGGAATGTGATCGGGATGGAGGATGCCATGGATTACGATGTCGTGCCGTCTGCTATCTTCACTTCTCCTGAAATCGCATCGGTGGGTCTGCGGGAGCAAGAGGCAGAGGAGAAAGGTCTCAGGATCCGGACTGGGCATTTCGAGTTCAGGGCGCTCGGGAAGGCACACGCTATAGGAGAGATTGCCGGGTTCGTGAAGATAATAGCGGAGGAGCAGACGGACAGGATCATAGGCGGTCATATCATCGGTCCTCATGCCTCCGACCTGATCCACGAAATCGCCGTGGCAATAAAGACCGGGCGGACGGTCAGGGAGGTGGCCGGGACGATCCATGCCCACCCGACGCTGTCGGAGGGCATCATGGAGGCCGCTGAGGAACTGCACGGCGAAGCGATTCATGTGCCTAAAAAATGAGCATTAGTCGGAGATCCTATGCTGAGGAAAGAGGAGACAGAGGATTGGGCCCGGGAAGCCAGGAAACTGAACCATCAGCTCTTTTCCGAACTCGATGTCCTTCTTCGCGCCCTTGACCGCTTCTTCAATGTCGAAAATCTTCTCTTTTCCAACGAGGACCTGACAAACAAGAACTTCTATGAAGAACTGGTGACTGCGCGGGATGCGATCCTTCGGGTTCTTGGCATCCTCGAGGTGGTCATCCCGGAGAGCAGGAAGAACGCTTACTGGTTCCAGAAATTCGCCGAGACAGAGCTCCTCACCGCGCGAAAAAGGGACGACTTCCGAGAGACCCTCTACCGGCAGGATACGCCGGAAAAAGGGCTTTACCTACTATACGATTCCTTCATAAACCTTAAGGGTGTCATCTCCGACCTCGTCCGCACGGGTAATATTTCTTATATGGGTTTTATGAACATAGGCCATATGATCGGCAAGGAGATCAGGGAAAACCGGTGCTTCAACCCCTTCAGCAAGGGGCTGAACCCTGAATTCGATACGATAACCCACGGAATTGTTTCGGAAATCGTCAGGTCTATCGACAGGCCCGAAGTGAAGAAACAGATATCGATCATCTACGTGTATCTGTTCAGGTTCCTGCGTTTCATGAGGTGTATCGATATGGAGACGCAGCGCCCCGTTTCGCTTAACTCTTCGTTGGTCATCCTTATTCTGATGAAGTCCGAGATCGGAGCCTTTCAGGGGTATATCGAAAAAGCGCTGCGAAAGATAGGAGACCCGGAACTCGAGATGCTCCTGAAATCGATCGCCTATCAGTTCACGATGGAGAACCGACGTGTATATCTTCAGGAAATGCGCGATATCCTGCGCAAGAAGGCGTCACCTCACTTCCGGGGGAAGATTGAGAACTGCCACGGCATACTGAAGAACCTGACTGAACAGAGCATTGTCCAGTTGACGCAGTACTTCAGGCCCGAAATCCCCGGAGAAGAGGTATTTGCCAGTTTCGTTACGAAGCTGCAGCAGTCTATTCGTCTGCGGGAGGACATTTTCGTGCTCCACCGGTTTATCTCGATGCTCGAAGAGAAGGCGGGGAACGTCCGCGGGCGTCTCAGGGTCTTTGAATCCCTCAGGAACTATATGTTATATTTTGAGAGTTTTACGTTCAGGTTGTTGAGGCATGATGATTATGAGGAATTTGCCGTATTCTTCAACGAGATCAACACAGCGAAAAAAGAGGCCGTGACCGGGGCGGACTTCAGGAAGCTGTTAGAAAGGATACGTCATTTCAGGATCTATCTGGAGACGACGCTGAGGCATATCGGGAACAGGTCCGAACTGAACGATAAATCCATAGACATGGAAAGGGTGGAGAGTCTGATCCGGCAGTACCTGTAAGAGCGATAATATCGAATAATTCCTAGGAGGCGTCAATGAGTGAAATCGTGGACATAGTTGCTCGGGAGATCCTGGATTCCAGGGGAAACCCGACCGTGGAAGTGGACGTATATCTTGAGAGCGGCGTCACCGGCAGGGCGGCTGTTCCCTCGGGCGCCTCGACCGGTAAACGCGAGGCCCTGGAACTCAGAGACGGGGGAAAGAGGTTCCACGGCAAGGGCGTGCAAAAGGCGGTAAAGAATATCTTCGAGGAGATTGCCCCCAGGATACGCGGGATCGACGCTTCCGAACAGGTCTTTATCGACGGTCTTATGGTGGAACTCGACGGTACTGACAACAAGGGCAGACTTGGCGCAAACGCAATACTCGGTGTCTCGCTCGCGGTCTGCAGGGCAGCTGCGGCCGAGGCCGGCCAGCCGTTATACAGACATATCGGCGGACTGAATGCAAAGGTACTTCCGGTCCCTATGATGAATATCCTGAACGGGGGGGCCCATGCAGACAATAACCTCGACATCCAGGAGTTCATGGTGATGCCGGCCGGCTTGCCCGATTTTTCCTCTGCGCTGCGCGCAGGGGCCGAGATATTCCATACCCTGAAAAAGATATTGAAGGCTAAGGGCCTGAATACCGCGGTCGGCGACGAAGGCGGATTTGCGCCGAATCTGAAGACCAACGAAGATGCGATTACGCTTATCCTGCAAGCGGTGAAGGAATCCGGCTATATCCCGGGCAAGGACGTCTATATCGCCCTCGACGTTGCCGCCTCGGAGTTCTATGAGAAAGGGTCGTACCGCTTCGAAGGCAAGAAGGCTTCGCACAAGGACCTCATCGGATATTACGGGCGGTTGGTAGCTAAATATCCGGTGCTCTCGATCGAAGACGGACTGGCGGAAAACGACTGGGACGGTTGGGCGGCGTTGACGTCGGAACTCGGCAAGAAGGTGCAGCTTGTCGGCGATGATGTGTTCGTGACGAATACGGGCATACTGAAGAAGGGGATAGAGAAAAAGGTGGCCAATTCGATCCTCGTCAAGCTCAACCAGATAGGCACCATGACGGAGACGCTGGATGCCATCGAGATGGCCAGGTCCGCCGGGTACACTGCCGTCATATCCCACAGGTCCGGTGAGACCGAGGACACGACCATCGCCGACCTGGCGGTCGCATGCAATACCGGTTTTATCAAGACGGGCTCACTCGCCCGCAGCGAGCGCGTTGCGAAGTACAACCGGCTTCTTGTCATTGAGGAAGAACTTGCGGCATGCGCCGAATACAGGGGCAGGGAGGCTTTTTACAACCTCGAATAATGAGCGCCCATAATCTCTTAAGAAAACAGGTCGTATCGGAAGTCAAGAAGAGGAGACTCATATTCTTCACCATTGCCGTGCTGAGCTTTGTATACCTTTTGGTCAGCCTCCTTTTCGGGGACGCGGGACTGTTCCGGTATCTTGAACTGCATAGGACGAAGCAGAACCTCGAACGGCAGCTGGTGGAGATCAACAGACAAAACGAGCAGATCAGACAGCAGATCAAACTTCTTAAGGAAGACCCCTTTTACCGGGAGAAGCTTGCGCGCGAGGAGTTCGGCCTGGCTAAGCCCGACGAATATATTTTCCAATATGACCGGTAGTCCGCTTTTTGTCTCTTTCGTCTGGCATATGCACCAGCCCTATTACAAAGACCCGCTGACCGGATACTACCGCCTGCCCTGGGTGAGACTGCATGGCACGAAAGACTATCTCGATATGGTCGAGATACTCAAGGATTTCCCGGCAATCAGACAAAACTTCAACCTGGTCCCTTCCCTGATCGAGCAGCTCGTAGATTACAGCGAGGGGAGTGCAAAGGACCTTTTTCTTGAAATCAGCGGGAAAAACGCGAAGGAACTGACCCAGGACGAGAAGCTCTTCATCCTCGAAAACTTCTTCCTCGCAAACTGGGACAATATGATCAGGCCTTTCCCGAGGTACTACGAACTCCTTGTTAAGAGGGGGACACACATAATCAGGAGCGACCTTGTGCGCGCTGCACACTACTTCTCCCACGATGATTTTCTCGATCTCCAGGTCTTTTTCAACCTCTGCTGGATCGACCCCATCTTCAGGGAGAGGGACGGATTTCTGAAGATGCTGTGCAAAAAGGGAAGAAATTTTACGGAAGATGACAAAAAGCTCCTCCTGGAGAAACAGCATGAGATCGTCGGCAAGATTATTCCGGCATATAGGGAGATGGCTTCGCTAGGCCAGATAGAACTCTCTTTCTCGCCCTTTTACCATCCTATTCTTCCGCTTCTCTGTGATACTGACATTGCCAGAACGGCAATGCCGGGAGTACGGCTGCCGAGACAGAGGTTTATGCATCCGGAAGACGCCGACAGCCAGATACGCGGGGGAATGGAATATTTCGAAAAGGTCTTCGGTATAAGACCGGCGGGCATGTGGCCATCTGAAGGCTCGGTGAGCGAGGAAGCGGTCCGCCTTGCATCCCGAAACGGCGTCCGATGGATCGCTACGGATGAGGGGGTCCTCTCGAATTCGCTGAACAGGCGTCTGCGGGACAATGCCGGCAACGTGGCAGAGCCGGATACGCTGTACAGACCTTACCCATTCGAAGATGTTTCGATCGTGTTCAGAGACCATGCGCTTTCCGACCTGATCGGGTTCACTTACTCTCAATGGGACCCCAAAAGGGCGGCTGAAGACCTGATAGAGAGACTGAAGGGGATCCGGCGGTCCCTGCCGGGCAAGGGGCCGCGTCTTGTCCCGATCATCCTCGACGGCGAGAATGCCTGGGAGCACTACCGGAACGACGGCAGGGATTTTTTCCTATATCTCTATGAAGGGCTGTCGAGGGAAGAGAGGCTTAAAACGGTCACTGTCTCGGATTTCCTCGATATGTTCGGGAAAGGAGAGAGACTGGACCGTCTGCATCCCGGATCCTGGATAAACTCCAATTTCGGCATCTGGATAGGGCATGAAGAGGACAATCTTGCATGGGACTATCTTGCGGAAACACGGGAAAAACTTGCGGAGTACCAGAAACAGAACCCGGGAGCGGATACAGGGGCTGCATGGCATTCGCTGTACATTGCCGAGGGGAGCGACTGGAACTGGTGGTACGGCGATGAACACACCACCGAGACCCAGGAAGAGTTCGACGAGCTTTTCAGGGCCAATCTCATGAAGGTTTTTCGGGAACTGGGCAAAGAGGCGCCGTCCCAACTTTTTGTGCCGATTCTCCGGCATGACAGGGGGGTCCCTCCGACCCTGATGATCAGGGGGTTTATCAAGCCGAGAATCGACGGTATCGTGACGAGTTATTACGAGTGGTATCAGGGCGCCCAGCTTGACGTGAAGAAGTCCGGCGGGAGCATGCATAAGTCGGAGAGTCTCATTTCCTCAATCTATTACGGGTTCAATAAAGACAATCTTTTTTTGAGGATAGATCCGAAGGTCCCCTTTACCGAGTTTGAGGAAGGCGTTGAGTTTGCAATCATAACGTCACGGCCGGCTGAAAGGAAGATATCCTGCCCTTTGCGGGGCGGCAAAGTGGTCGCGGCACTTTTCGAGAAGGTAAATGAAGAGTGGATGAAGATTAAAGACCTGTTCGACGTTGCGGCAGTCGACGTCTTTGAGATAGGCATTCCCTTTGCCGATCTTCTCGCCAAGGAAAAAGACGAAATCAATCTTTTTATATCGATCAGGAAAGACGATGAAGAGATCGAGCGTTGTCCATGGAGGGGACATATCAGCGTTTCAGTGCCGACCGAAGACTTTGAGGCGATGATGTGGTACTGAGACTTCTAAATAGGGTTGATACCTTTTTTTTCCCTTTTGGTGCTTTCCGCAAATAAAACCGTCAACACCTCGCGCAATTCCAGGAGATCATACGCTCAGAATCGTACGGATCAGACCCTGTCAAGCGCCTGTTTCAGATCGGCGATTAGGTCCTCCACATCTTCGAGCCCGAGGGCCAGACGTACAAGGTTGTCCACCATGCCGATCTTCTTGCGGTACTCCTCGGGGTAGTCGAAGAAAGACATAGTCGACATCTGCGTCACCAGGCTTTCGCTGCCGCCGAGGCTCGGCGTGATGAGGAAGAGCTCGAGGGCATCGATAAAGCTCCGCGTTTCGGTGTTTCCGCCCTTGACAAGAAAACTGATGACGCTGCCGAAACCCTTCATTTGTTCCCTGGCGATCTTGTGGTCGGGATGCGACGGCAGGGCAGGGTACCAGACCTTTTCGATCTTGGGATGCGCTTCGAGCATCTGTGCCACCGCAAGTCCGGCCCTGTTGTGATGCTCCATCCGCATGCCGAAGGTCTTGAGCCCCCGTTCCAGGAGAAAACAGGTGAGCGGCCCCGGCGTTGCGCCGATCATGCGCTGCATCTTGTACAGGTCTGTCATAAGGGCCGATGAGCCTAGGGCCACCCCGGCCATCAGGTCGTTATGTCCCCCAAGATACTTGGTGGCAGAGTGGATGACCACGTCTACTCCGAGTTCGAGAGGCCTGATGTTATACGGCGTCGCCAGCGTGGCGTCGATGATCGTCATGATGTTGCGCGCTCTGGCCACCTTCACAATAGCAGGTATGTCGAGCACGCGCAGATAGGGGTTGGTGGGAGACTCGGTAAAGATGATGTTTGTGTTGGGTTGTATGGCTTTTTCTATCGCCTCGGCCGTGGGATCCGCAATGGCGTGTGCTATCCCGAATTTCCCGAGAAAGTTAGTGGCAAAGTCCCGCGTCTGGCGGTAGCAGTCTCCCGTGAAGATGATATGCCCTCCGGGTTTCATATACGTCATGAGAACCAGCAGAACAGCTGCCATGCCTGATGTGTAGAGTACGGCACGTTCGGCCGCTTCGATGGCCGCGAGTTTGCGTTCCGTCTCCTGCTGCGTGGGATTGCCATAGCGGGCATACTCGTGTTCGCGCGTAACCTTGCCCTGGCCCTTGGCGCGCATGAAATCCTCGACCTCGCCGGCGGTCTCGAAGTAATAGTTGGACGTATGCACGATCGGCGTCGAAACCGCATGATGTGCCTTCGGAAGGCGCCCCCTGCCGTGGATGGCGAGAGTGGCGGGCCTCCAGTTTTTTGCATTAGATTTCTTCTTAGGCATTCTGCTCTCTCCTCTTCTGTAACGCATGTTCCAGTGCTTCCCTTACCGCATCAACCCTGGCTGGCAGTTCGATCGGTTTATTTGCGTAGCGGCATGGGAAGTCGAGCGTCCCTTCGTGATAGCGGACCTTGAAGTCGGTGAACTTCAGGCCGTGAGCAGTGGAGATGATCACCACGTGCTCGGACCTGTCGATCTTGCCGGCATTGACCAGCTTTATGAGGGCGGCCAGGGCGACGCCGGTGTGCGGGCAGTTGAACATGCCCGTCGTGTCGCCAAGGGCCGCGGCATCCGCCAATTCCTCCTCCGTCGCGTCCGCCACTATGCCGTTGAACTGCTTCAGCGTGCGTATCGCCTTTTCGATGCTGACCGGGTCGCCGATCTGGATAGCGCTGGCGAGCGTCTTCTGTGCCCGGATCGGTTCGAAGGTCTCGAAGTTTTTGAGATAGGAACGATACAGCGGATTGGCCCGCTCCGCCTGCGCGACCACGATCCGGGGCAGCTTGGAGATGAGTCCTAACTCCCGCATCATGAGAAGACCGCTGCCCAGCGCCGAAACGTTGCCCAGGTTGCCGCCGGGGATGATGATCACGTCGGGCACTTCCCAATCGAACTGCTGCACGATCTCGATACCCACTGTTTTTTGCCCCTCGATGCGGAGCGAGTTCATGGAATTTGCCAGATAAATCGTCTCGTCCTGCGTGATCTCCTTTACCACGCGCATGCAGCCGTCGAAATCGGTGTCAAGCGATAGGACAAGGGCCCCGTTGGCAATCGGCTGCACCAATTGCGCCACCGATATCTTCCCCTTTGGCAGGAGCACGATGGACTGGATGCCGGCAGCGGCGCAATAGACAGCCAGTGCGGCCGAGGTGTCCCCGGTCGAGGCGCAGGCGACGGCCTGGATCGGTGCGCCCTCGCTGATCATCTGTTTGACTTGAGATACCAGCACGGTCATGCCGAGGTCTTTGAATGAACCGCTGTGAGAATTGCCGCATAGTTTTAGCCAGAGGTTCTCAAGGCCGAGCATCTTGCCGAACCGTTCAGCCCAGAAGAGGTTGGTGCCTCCTTCATAGAGCGAAACGATGTTTTCGTTGTCGACCTGGGGGAGGACCCATTCCTTCTTCCCCCATACGCCCGATCCATAGGGCCAGTGGGTGGACTTGTAACGGTCCTCGAACAGCTTCATCCATGCCTTAGCATCACGGCGTGCCAGCGCCTGCATATCGTGCTGAACTTCCAGCAGAGAGCCGCAGGTCTTGCAGCGGTAGATGATCGTATTAAGCGGATATCGCTCTTTGCACTGTTGATTAATGCACTGAAACCAGGCCTTATATCCCATAGGTACCATCCTTACTTATCGGTGCCGTAGCCGACATTCCTCGCCTGCAAGAATATCATAATAATCCGGAGATGATCAAGCGGCGGCAGGTACCGCATGAAGAAGGAAGAGACGGCCGCAATGAATTCATTTCCCGAACCGAATGAACATGTAGAACCCGATCAGAAAGGGCTCGAACCGTATCACCATATTGTCGGTAAAGCCCCAAAGGAACTGGGAAAAAAAGAGGGGCAGATTGTTTTTCTGATCTATCCCCCGTTGCATCAGTATTTCCGTCAGTGTCTTCCACTCGAGTGAAAATACGTAGAGAAGGTGCACACCGAGGAGGATCAGGAGAGCCTCGGAATATGCCTTTCCCTTTTTCCCGATGAAAAGCCAGAGAGTTGCCATGAGAGAAAGAGTCAGGGGCGCGTTGAATGTATAAGAAGAAGTGTTGACCGGAATATCCACAAGCATGTCGCGGCGGCTGAGAGGGCTGAAGGTCACCTCGATCGCCTCTCCGACACGGGTCACGCCCTCATAGGAAACGTCTTTTACCAGAGTGAGGAGTTTTGAAGCGGCGACCGTGACCCCGGTTCCGTAATAGTCCTTCACCTGAATCCAGACAAAAAGGAAAAGAACATAGGACGCAAGGAAGATTAGGGCGGTCCTGAGGACGACACTGTTATTCCGCAGTTTTTGAATCGTTTCGTACATAGTGGAGGTAGAAAAAGAAGACACCGAGCGAAACCGCGATCATCATGCCCTGTGCAACGTAAATATGTATATAGTCGAAGATTCGTCTGAAGTGGATGCCGGAATATGCAAGACCGGCGATCCTCAGGATATTTACGGCCTGAATCACTAAGAAGCCGGCGAAGATGCCGAGCACTTTTTTTCTCCAGGACGAAGGGAATGCGATGACCGCGACTGAATAGATCATTACCGCTTCGAGTCCGTTACAGCCGAATTTTATATCCAGCGCGATTGATGGCAGGCTGATTACCGACCCCTGGTACGTACACGGAATATTGGCAATCCCCAGGATTTTCGACGTGGCTATGACCACTCCGGTGGTGTATATTCCGTTGAGGTCGATGACATTCTGAACCGGCTTGAACCCTATAAGGACGAAAAAAGCACCCATCAGACCGATGTAGATCATGGCGAAACGCCTGATGCTTACCGTTCCCCCCTGCTTGGCAACTCTTTCTTTTTTTCCGGTAAATCCGGATTTTCTGTCTCTATTCTTTTTTGACACCGCTTATTTCCGCTGACTTGAATAGTTATACCACAAGTCCGTTGACAACGGCAACTTTCTTGCGGGTGTGTGCCGATGTGTCATCAGAAAGATTATTTTTGGTATTATTACCGGTGGCGATGATTTGCCGTAAAGGCATAAGGAGGAGACGGAGGTTATGGCTGAAGAGAAGAAGGAAGGGTGGCTTAACTATCTTGCGTTGACGACGGTGATCCTCGCGGTCTGCGCAACCCTGTCGACTTTCAAGGGCGGAAATTTCTCTACCCGCTCGGTGATGAGTCAGAGCCAGGCAGCCAATCAATGGGCGTATTACCAGGCCAAAAGCATCAAGGGATACCTTTATGAGGTGCAGAAGGAGAAACTCGAACTTGAACTCAAGGCGATGAGACCAGGGGCCTCTCGGTCCGCTGCGGCGGAGTACGAAAAGAAGATCGCCTCCTATGCCGGAAAAATAAGGAAATACGAGGATGAGAAGACCTCCATAAAGTCGGCGGCCGAGGGCCTGGAAAAAATAAGGGACGACGCGCAGCGACATTCCGGGATCTTCGGTATGGCGGTGATCTTTCTCCAGATAGCGATTCTTCTTTCGTCTATCGCGGCGCTGATGAAGAAAAAGCCTCTTTGGATCATGGGTTGCCTCGTGGGAATGTGCGGCATAGTCTATTTTGCAAACGGCTTTTTTCTTTTCTTCAAGTAAAAGGAGGTGTGGCGATGGTCGAGCTGAACAAAGTCCACCTGAAGCGCACGAAGAGGGTCCTCGCCGGGCACCTATGGGTTTTTTCCAACGAGATCTACGAAAGCCCTAAGGTTTACGCGCCCGGCTCTATAGTAGAGCTTTTCGACAGGAGCGATGCTTTTCTGGGGATTGGATATATAAATCCCGCAAGTCTTATCTCCGTCAGGATACTCTCGCGAGAGCGCGTGACGATAGACCGTGAATTCATCAGGGGAAGGCTGCGGGCCGCGCTGGACCTGCGGATGCGGCTGTTCGGGGACCGGGAATCGGTGCGGCTGGTATACAGTGAAGGCGATTACCTTCCGGGGCTCATTATCGACCGGCACGGCGGGTGCGTGGTGCTTCAGTTTCTCACCCAGGGTATCGAGAATTTAAGAGACGTAATCATAGAATTGGTCGACGAGATGGTGAACCCCCGGGTGATCGTTCTTAAGAACGAAAGCAGATCCAGGACTCTGGAAGGCCTGGCGCTCTATAAAGAGGTCGTCAAAGGGTCGCTTGACGTGCTGCCGGTGGTCCGTGAGGACGGGTTGTTTTTCGAGGTTGATCCCTTCGGCGGCCAGAAGACCGGTTTTTTCCTCGATCAGAAAGAAAACAGGAGGGCCCTCAGGCGATATGTCGGCGGCGGCCGGGGCCTCGACCTTTTCTGCTACACCGGCGCATGGTCGGTGCATCTGGCTTCGTCAGGGGTCGAAATGAAGGGCGTCGATCAGTCCGAACGGGCGGTCAGGCAGGCGATAAAGAACGCCGAACTGAATTCGCTGCAGGGCAGGGCGGTCTTCCTGGAGGAGGATGTATTTTCTTTTCTCAGGAGGGAGGTTTCCGAAGGAGAAAAGAAATACGACTGTGTCGTCCTCGATCCTCCCGCCTTTGTGAAGAGCGCCGCAAAGTTGAAGGAGGCGGTGAGGGCATACCGCGAACTGAATGGTCATTGCATGAGACTGCTCAGGCCCGGAGGCGTGCTCGCCTCTTCTTCGTGTTCGTATCATCTCGACAGGGAGACCTTTCTCGATATGCTCCGGGCCGCTGCTAAAGACGCCGGGCGGGATGCACGACTCCTCTCGCTGAGGTCGCAGGACGCAGACCATCCGGTGCTTCTGGCGATGCCTGAAACGGAATATCTGAAATGTGCATTTCTTCTTATCGATTAAACCTTACAAGACTTTTTCGGCGTCCGTGGCGCGGCATGCATGTGAAAGGTGAAGTATACGATGTCTAAGAGACTTACGAAGATCCTTCTGGTTGCCGTGCTCTCCGGCCTTTCCCTGCTCATGGGGCTTGTCGTGGACAAAGAAGGCAGTAGCGCGGCAATTGCCGCGGATGTGGTCAGGGTGATTGACGGCGATTCGATTGTTGTCTCGATGAGTGGGCAGGCGGAAGAGATAAGGCTGATCGGTATCGATGCGCCTGAAATGGGGCAGCGACCCTGGGGCAGAAAGGCAAGGGAGCACCTCAAAGAGATTCTCCTTCGTTCGTCATACAGGGTATCGGTGGCTTACGACGTTGAAAAGAGAGACAAATACGGGCGCCTCCTGGCTTATATCAGGACCGCTGACGGGGGACTGGCAAACGCCGAGATGCTGAAGGGCGGTGATGCGGTGCTGTTCACAGTGCCGCCCAACATACGGCATTTAAGGGTATTCAGGGAGGCCCAGGAATATGCCAGGAAAAGGCGACTCGGTATATGGGGGAAGTGGGGACTCAGGGAAGCGCCGAACCACTACCGCAGGCAGCACCCGCGGCGATAGTCAGGAAAGAACGACCTTTTCCCTTTTGACCGCATCGGCGACTCTCGCGACCTGCACCATCTCCATGACGTCATGGACTCGTATTAT
>JAKAIZ010000039.1 GCA_021814065.1 Nitrospirota bacterium
GAGAGGAAGCTCACGGCAGACGAGATCATACAGGAACTCCGGCCGAAGGTATCTACCGTCCCCGGCATCAGGATGTTCATGCAGAACCTTCCATCGATCAGGATCGGCGGGCAGCTGACAAAAAGCCAGTACCAGTTCACTCTCCAGAGCCCCGATACCGGAGAACTATACCGCAGCGCCGTCGCCCTGGAGGCGAAGATGAAGGAACTCACCCAGTTGCAGGACGTGACCAGCGACCTACAGATAAAGTCGCCGCAGGTGAATGTCGAGATCGACCGTGACAAGGCTGCGGCGCTCGGGCTTTCCGCCCAACAGATAGAGGATGCCCTTTACTCCGCCTACGGCTCACGTCAGGTGTCGACCATATATGCTCCCAATGACCAGTATCAGGTAATCCTCGAACTCGCTCCAGACTACCAGATGGACCCTTCTGCGCTCTCTATGCTCTATGTCCGCTCCAGCGCGGGGAGCCTGGTCCCCCTGGACACCGTGGCAAAACTCACCCGTAGCCTCGGCCCACTGACCGTCAACCACCTGGGACAGCTTCCGGCGGTGACGATCTCGTTTAACACGAAGCCCGGAGTGGCCCTCAGTAATGCGGTCGCTGTGGTCCAGAAGGTCGCCCGGCAAACCCTGCCGCCTTCGGTCACCACAAGTTTTCAGGGTTCGGCCCAGGCATTCCAGTCTTCCATGAAAGGACTATGGGTCCTGCTTCTAATGGCTGTCCTGGTAATCTATATCGTTCTTGGAATCCTCTACGAAAGCTACGTCCATCCCCTCACCATCTTGTCCGGACTTCCGGCCGCAGGTTTCGGCGCTCTCATTACGCTGATGATTTTCGGCTACGAGCTCAATATCTACGCCTTTGTCGGCGTTATCATGCTGATAGGGATCGTGAAGAAAAACGCGATCATGATGATCGACTTCGCCCTCGAAGCCGAACGCAAGGAGGGCAAGGCCCCGCTCGACGCGATCTACCAGGGCGCTCTGGTCAGGTTCCGGCCTATCATGATGACGACCATGGCTGCGCTGATGGGGACCCTTCCGATCGCGCTTGGCTTCGGCGCGGGGGCTTCCTCCCGCAGGCCGCTCGGACTTGCGGTGGTCGGAGGGCTCATTTTTTCACAGCTTCTTACGTTGTACATAACCCCGGTTGTTTATTACTATATGGACAGGATGCAGAGAAAGGTGAAGGAGATATTCGGGATCGGAAAAAAGACGACTGCCGCAGAAAAGCAAGTGCAGGCGTCGTAGCTGACCAATGAATCCTGGCTGCCTTCCTCCGCGTCGTGTCCGGTGATTGTGGCATAGAAAACGTGATGCATTTATATCCTGAAATACAGGTTCCGGGAGGAAATATTTTATGAAAATGAAAAACATTATTTCCCTTATGCTGTTTATTGTCCTGGCTGTCCCTCTCAGTGCGGGTGCTGAGGAGATCATAAAAGAGGGCGAACTGCTCAACCTGCAGCGGTGCATCGAGCTCGCGGTGATCAGGCATCCGACCATACTAGCGGGTCAGAACAACGTGAGCGCAAGCCAAAGCAGAGTCGGACAGGCTCGGTCTAATTATTATCCCCAGATAGACCTGTCCGGGTCATACAGCAGGATAAAGCCCGTTACAGGTGCACAGCGTCTGGTTTCCACTGGAATCGACGGGACCTCGGCCGCAAATGTGACGAAAAGTTTCGACCAGTTCTCGGGCAGCGTTTCGCTCTCCCAGAACATCTGGGATTTCGGAAGGACCAGTTCACAGGTCGATATCCAGAGGTTCAACCTCGATGCGTCGAGTTCGAACCTCGAGACCACGATCGAACAGGTGGTCTTCAACGTGAAGCAGGCATATTACGGCGTGCTTCGGGCGCAGAGGAACAGGATCGTTGCGCAGGACACGGTAAAGCAGTTCCATCTCCACCTCGATCAGGCAAAGGCGTTTTACGAGGTGGGGACGCGTGCCAAGTACGACGTCACCAAGGCCGAGGTCGACCTGAGCAATGCAAAGCTGGCCCTAATCAGGTCTGAAAACACACTGAAGGTTTCGAAGGTGACCCTGAACAATACGATGGGGGTCCCTGACGCCCCCGACTATGCCGTCGAAGACAACCTCGCCTACGAAAAATACGAAATAGCGCTCCCGCAGGCGATCGAGACAGCATACAAAAACAGGCCCGACCTGAAGGCAGCTGTCGCGACAAGCCGGTCTTTCGAAAGGTCCATCGACTCCGCGAAAACAGGCTACTATCCCTTCCTGACCGGCAACGCCCAGTATGACCGCTCGGATACCACCTTTTTCCCTTCTGGTGAGGGCTGGAGCGCAGGGGTCGCCCTTACGTTCCCGATCTTCAATGGGTTCCTCACAAAAAATCAGGTCGAAGAGGCCAAGGCGAATCTCGGCGTGGCAAAAGCCAACGAAGAGACGCTCAGACAAAGCATCCTGCTGGATGTCCAGCAGGCGTACCTGGACCTGGTAGTAGCCGGAGAGAGCATCTCCAACACCGGGCTCACGGTGAAGCAGGCAACTGAAAATCTCGATATTGCCAACGGCAGATATGCGGCAGGAGTCGGCAATCCTATCGAAGTCTCTGACGCCGAGGTATCGCTTGCCGTTGCGAAGACCGCGTATAATCAGGCGCTTTATGACTATAAGGTCGCGCGAGCGAGCCTCGAAAGGGCGATGGGTGTCCGTTAAATCCGAGCTGCCCGTGACGAAGAGCGAACCATGAAGAAAGCAATCGTGCGGACCGGGGTCCCTCTCCTTGTCCTTCTTTTGATTTTTGCGGCAGTTTTTCTTTATAACTTTCTCTCAAGTAAGCCCGCCACGACATTGCGGGCAACAGGCATCATCGACGGCGTGGAGGTAAACCTCTCGCCTAAAGTTGCGGGCAGGGTTTCGTGGATCTGCTGCAGTGAAGGCGATGCAGTCAAAGAAGGACAGGTCGCCATAAAACTGGAGAGCAGCGACGTGAGCGCCTCGGTCGACCAGGCGGCGGCAGGGGTCGAGAAGGCGACGGCTGACATAAAGGCTGCTTCCTCTGAGGTCTTGAGCGCTGAGGCTAACATGAAGGCCGCGGAGGCCGACATGAAGAGCGCCGCGGCGGATGTTGAAAGGGCCTTCGCGCAGATGGAGGAGTCAAAGAAGGAGATGGTCCGCGCGCAGGAGTTGTACAAGAAAGATTACATCTCTAAAGAGTCCCTTGACCAGGCGGTCGCGGCTTACGATATGAATGCTGCGGCATACAGTTCCTCCAGGGAAAAAAGAAATTCGGCGGAGGGAAAAAGCAACGCCGCCAGTGCCCAGCTCAATTCCGCGGTGAGCCAGCTGCATGCCGCGCAGGCAGGCCTCAAGGAGGCCCAGGCGAACCTGGCCTTTTACAGGACAAAGCTGGAAGATACGATTATTAAGACGCCCGTGTCCGGAACGGTCATCTTCAAGTCGATGGAGGCGGGCGAGACAGTGAGCCCCGGGGTTACGATCATGACTATAGTGGACCTGCAAAGCCTTTATGCGAGGGCCGATATCGACGAGACAAAGATCGGAGGAGTTGTCCTGAACAGCCCTGCCACAGTCACTGTAGAGGGATTGACGGGCAAAGTTTTTAAGGGCAAAGTTTCGGAGATAGGGCGCTATGCGGAGTTCGCAACGCAAAGAGACGTGATCCGCGGCAGAGAAGACATAAAGACCTTCAGGGTCAAGGTGAGCGTGGAAGATCCTGAGGGGCTCCTGAAACCCGGGATGACCGTCGAAGTCGCGATACCGCTGAAAGGTTGATGCCCGGTCAGCAGCAGAGTACCATGCAAGAGCAAAAGGCCATCACCGTATCGGAAATCACGAAGAAATTCGGGAATATCACTGCCGTCGACAGCGTAAGCTTCGAAGTGGAGCGGGGCGAATTCTTCGGATTTCTCGGTCCCAACGGCGCTGGGAAGACGACCCTCATAAGGATGCTCACCACTCTTCTGAGGCCCACGAGCGGCCATGCGGTCGTTTCGTGCTGCGACGTCGTAAAGGACCCCACGGAAGTGAGGAAGCATATCGGCGTGGTCCCCCAGGCGATGACGAGCGACCTTGATCTTACGGCCTACGAGAACATGGACATTTACGGCAGGTTCTATGGCATTCACGCGAAGGAAAGGAAAGAGCGGATCGAATACCTCCTCGACATGGTAGGACTCACTGCAAGGGCAAACGACCTCGTCGCCACATACTCGGGAGGCATGCGAAGGAGACTCGAGATCGCCCGCGTCCTTGTGCACAGGCCGGAACTGCTTTTCCTCGATGAGCCGACGATCGGCCTCGATCCGCAATCGAGGCGGGTCGTCTGGAGTTTCCTCGAGAAGCTCATCGGCGGCGACTCGATGACGATATTCCTGACAACCCATTATATGGAAGAGGCCGAGGCGCTCTGCAAGAGGGTCGCCATTATCGATACGGGAAAGATCATCGCGCTGGGCAGCCCGGCGGAACTCAAGTCGCAGATACCCGGCAACGACGTAATCACGCTTGCGGTGGAACACCCGTCGGAGGAAATTGCAGCAGCGATCGAAACGCTGCCTTTCGTCCACAAGGTCAAATCCGAAGAAGGGTCTGTCAGGGTCTCTGTCGACAGCGGGGCAAAAAACCTGCCCTCCCTCATCGATGAAGTAAGATCTGCGGGGGGCAAGGTCCTCTCGGCGACGGTCCATGAGCAGTCCCTCGAGGACGTCTTCATATACTACACGGGGAAGTCGATCAGGGAAGAGGAGGCAAAGAAGGTGAGCTTTTTTGTCGGTGCCGGCATCCCGCAGAAATTCGGAAGATGAGATATTATAAAAAGTTAAAGGTTAAAAGTGAGAAGTTACCGCCAGTTTCATTGCTGCAGTGTCATTCCCGCTTGTCGGGAATCCTTCTTAGGAAAGATCCCGGACAAGCCGGGATGACGGAATGCGGCTTTTGTAGAGAGGCAAAAGGCGGAAAACCGATATGATCAGATTGCTTGCCGTGGTAGAAAGAGACCTGAAGAAGTTCAGGCGGAACCCCGTGGTACTCGGAATGAGCATCCTCATGCCGATCATCTACCTCCTGATCCTCGGGAATTCGTTCCAGGGAAAACTCACCTCCCTTCCCGTCGCGGTCGTAAGTCACGATACAGGTCCCTTTGCCAAACGCGTCGTTGAAAACCTGAAGGCGATCGCGGCAGGTCCTCAAACATTCCGCCTTGTCATCTTGCAAGACGTCAATAAAGCGGTCGAGGGCGTGAGAAATGGCCGCTATAAGGCCGCCCTCATCATACCGGAGGATTTCGATACAAGGGTGACGCTGAACGGCCGGCCCGAGATCGGTCTTTTCCTCGACAACACCGATGGCATATCGGCCGAGACGATACGCAATCTGGTCAGTGCGGCCATCGGTCCGATTCATGACGAATATGTGCCGATACGGGAAAAGACTAACGAGGTCCTCCTCAGGGACGTCAACCTATACCCCAAGGTCGATTATTATCAGTCTCTCGTGCCGGGCGTCGTGATCATGGCAATATTCCTGGGGACGCTGACGACCGGCGCCTTCAATCTCGTTATGGACAGGTTCATGGGGATAGACGAGAGCTACCTCCTCACTCCGCTGTCCAAGAGCCATATCGTCGCCGGGTTGATTATAAGCGGCCTCTCTATCACGACGGTCATCGCGACCCTGATTTTCACGGTGAGCATCCTGATCACGGGGATACCTTTTTCGAGGGGAGTCCACCAATGTTTCTCCCTCTTCGTCATCATCGTGCTGACGACACTCTGCCTCCTGAGTCTTATGTTCCTCATTTTAGGACGAGTCGGGCATCCGAGGATCGTCGGCATCCTGAGCGGGTTTCTCAATGTCATCCTCTTCTTCCCGAGCGGAGCGGTCTATCCGGTGGCAAGTTTTCCGGGATGGCTAAGGTCTTTTGCAAAGATTAATCCCGAGGCCTACGCGGTTGAAGCGCTGAAGTCGGTCCTTTTCAAAAACGCGGGACTTGCAACCATTTCGGGTGACATCGCCTTTCTTGCGCTCTTTACCGCGGTCATGATGACCCTTTCGATCATTACATTCAAAAGGACGCTCTGATGGAGCGCCCGGCAAGAGACAAAAAGAAGCCCCGGGGGGGCCAGGGCTATAAGGAGGGAGTTATATTGATTTTAAGTCTACGATCCCATTATTAAAAAACCATTAACATCTGATTAATAAATTTTCATGAACTTGTTATTGCAAAAGGATAGAGTCCGACATGCTGAAAAACGCCATAGAATCCCGAAAGCCTTCGGGACTGCGGAGCCTGTTTCTCGTTTCAAGGGGTGACCAAGTGGAAGATCTTTTTTACATGGCGAAACAGTTCGCGGCCGATGGCAGGATTGCCGACATCCGTGAATTAGGGAACGGCAACATAAATGACACCTTTCTGGTAACGCTGGATGCCCGGACGGAAAAACATTTCATCCTGCAGCGTATCAACACGCGCGTGTTTGTTAATCCGGAACTTGTCATGCGCAATATGCGCGTCGCAACCGAACATATGCGCAGCCGCCTGGAACTGAGGCCCCCCGGCAAGAGCCGCAGATGGGAGATCCCGGCCGTGCTCCTTGCGCATGACAGGAGGGCAATTCTGCACGGCCCGGACGGTTCCGTCTGGCGCGGTCTCAGCTTCATTGAGGGCTGCAGGTCTTTCGACATGATCAGTGATGAACGGCACGCGGAAGAGGTCGGGTATGCGCTAGGTATGTTCCATACCCTCCTGAGCGACCTGCCTCCCGACAAACTGGCAGACACGCTCGAAGGGTTCCACATAACTCCGCGATACCTCCTCCGCTATGACGAAGTGCTTGCACAGCGCGGCGCGCCGGGATCACCGGAAACTGATTATTGCGTGCGGTTCGTAAACGAGAGGAGCAGATGGGCGCACGTCCTTGAGGACGCAAAGAAAAAAGGCAGTCTCCTCCTTAGGCCGATTCACGGCGATCCGAAGGTCGACAATATCATGATTGACGCAGTCACGGGGCAAGCAGCCGGCATCGTCGACCTGGATACGGTCAAGCCTGGTCTTGTCCATTATGACATCGGTGACTGCCTCCGCTCGGGCTGCAACCCATCGGGAGAAGAGACCATGAAATGGGAAGGGGTTGTCTTCGATACGGATATTTGCCGCGCCATCTTCCGGGGTTATCTGGCGGATGCCCGGAGGTTCCTCACGGAGGATGACTTTTCCTGCCTTTACGATGCGGTCCGTTTAATCGCGTTCGAGCTCGGGTTGAGGTTCTTCACGGACTTTCTGGAAGGCAATATCTATTTCAAGGTCAAACAGCCGGAACACAATCTTGTCAGGGCGCTCGTGCAGTTCAGGCTCGCCGAAAGCATCGAATCGCAGGAGGCGGCGATTCGCGCCATCGTCAGAGACGTACGATGATGCCCAAGGCCTTTGGTCTGAGGCCGTTTCCGGCGGCGGGTCTTCCGCCCGGCATCGAGATCACCGGCTATGCCGCACGGAGCGAGGAGAAACTTTCGGTCAAGTACGAACTCCGGGGGCCGTTGACGCAGCTCTTAATCCCCGCCCCGGCTGATATGCCGGCGCGGCGGGATAAATTATGGGAGGAGACCTGTTTTGAGTTCTTCCTCGGCCCGAAGAATTCCGATCGCTACTGGGAGTTCAACCTTTCGCCTGCCGGACATTGGAACGTCTACCGGTTTGCTTCCTATAGGGCGGGGATGCAGCTGGAGCAAGCATTTACCGCCCTTCCCTTTTCAGCAGAGACCGGACCTGATTCGCTGATCCTTTCCGTGGATGCAGATCTTACTTCGCTCATTCGCAGCGATGGGGCTGTCGACGCAGGAATTTCAGCGGTCGTCAGGTTGATCGACGGCACCCTCACATATTGGGCGCTCACACATCCCGGCCCTGAGCCGGACTTTCACAGGAGAGACGGTTTTATTTTCGAGCTTTGAAGGTGCAAATGTCAGTTTCTCTTCGAATTAAACGCCCACTGGCTTATCGTCGAGTGCTGTGGACCCCTCCTGCACCGCCCACGGCAAACACGAGACGCGGAGTGCACCGACAAACCGACGTGGTTCAGAAATCTGCAACAGTGAAAATTATCAAAAATAACGATTGACCTTACTTGCGCCGCTCGAAAAAACTTGCCTCTTAGCACGAATACGTTCTCGGTATCACGTGCAACGCTTGCTCAGCCATTCCCCATGGTTCTTTTCCAATATAACATCAAGCCATTCCAGAGCGTCCTCGATACGCCTGAAAACTTCCGTGTTTAGGCCAATGCCGTTAACAAGTGCCTGATGCACTCGTGAAGAGCCATATGCATCATCCATCGGCGACACAAAAGCGCATCTCTCGCCGGTAAATGCACTGGCAAATCTTACCTTCATCCGAGCGATTGCATATGCTTCTTCCGGCGAAATTCTGATGCTGTCAACACTTCTGTAATCGACGAGCTTTTTCATTGGCGCCTTATACCTATCGTCCATGGCCAAGATGGCAAGATGTTCCATTACATCAGTACCAGTAATCACACCGGAGCCTTTTGCCAGCACTAATTTTTTGTCCATAATGATGTCATATTCAATAGACATTGTATATTTCCATGGCTAATGGACAATGAATTATATGAACTTCCAGTTGGGTGACCCCATGAACTAAATATATCACATCCCAAAAAAAACAAAACAAGCGTCCGTTACAATTTTAGAGGCGAATATTCGTAATTTGCAGGAAAGTTAGCAGACTAACTATTTTCTAAGGCAACCCTCGCGTAATCACAAATAACTGGCTATCATAAACCCATAAGGCAAATCTATCGCGGGGTCAGGTCTTGTTTCTTGATTTTTTCCGAGACCCTGTAGTCGTCATTCTTTGTCCCATTCGGCAGCGTCTGCCATTGAAGCGATCTTTCCAGCACCCGGATCTTGTCATCTTCCTTAAGCTTCACGACAAGGCCGCTCTTTTCAAAAATCCATCTGCCTCAGGCATTCACACGCTTCTGGAAGTGAAGTATAATGCGTAGTATGGGCGCGAAGGTAAGGAGCGGGCTGACGTCGGAGGAAGCGAAGAAGAGACTCGCCGAAGCCGGCCCGAACATGATATATCAGCCGCAGAAGGTCAGCTTCTTCGGCATCGCGCGGCACGAGGTTACGGAGCCGATGATCCTCCTTTTATTCGTCGTCGGTTTTTTCTATAGTCTGTGGGGGAAAACAGGGGACGCGATAACGATCTTTCTCATCATCTCAATGCTCGTTTTTGCGGAAGTCCACAACGAATATCGTGCTAAGAAGGCGATCGCCTCCCTTGCCAGGGTGACCTCCCCCAGGCCCAGGGCGATAAGGGACGGTGCGATAGCCGAGATCGACGCGGAAGAAGTCGTCCCGGGGGACCTTATCGTTATGAATCAGGGCACCAGGATAGTCGCCGACGCGGAGGTGGTCGCCTCTGCAGGCCTTCAGGTCGACGAGTCGTCGCTGACCGGCGAGTCCTTTCCGCAGGACAGGAAAAAGGGGAATATGGTTTTCGCCGGGACGACCGTGCTTTCGGGCGAAGGCGAGGCGGAGGTGCGGACCACTGGCAGAAACACCCGGCTCGGCGGCATCGCGGAGACGCTCAGGACGATAAAGCCGCCGCGAACGGCGCTGCAGTTAGCGATGAAATCGCTCGTCAAGAAACTCGTTTTAGTTGCAATATTTTTTTCGGTCGTCATCCCCCTAATTGGGATACTACGCGGCCAGGACCTGAAACTGATGGTTCTGACCGGGCTCTCTCTCGCCTTTGCCACTATACCCGAGGAACTGCCGATCATCATCACCATGGTGTTGGGGCTCGGGGCTTACCGCCTGTCGAGGAGAAACTTCCTTGTAAAACGGCTCCAGGGTGCGGAGACGCTCGGCAACACGACTGTGATTGTGAGCGACAAGACCGGCACGATCACCGCGGGAAAAATGAGAATCGTCTCGATATTCCCGGCCGGAAAGGAGCGCGAAGTCTTCGCCGCGGCCTCCGGCTCGCTTCCCGAATTTGTACTGTCCCCAATGGAGGCGGAAATCGGGGAGAAGGCGGCAGAGATGGGGCTCGGGGAAAAGCCTTCTGAAATACTTCACCTGAGGAATCTGGGAGAAAACGGGAAAAAAACGAAGGCGGTGGTCCGGAGAAATAAGGGCGATGATATGCTTTATCTTATCGGCGCTCCGGAGGAGGTACTCGGCTCGTGCCGTAACGCCGGCAAAGATATCAGAGACACTCTGACGGCAGAGTCGTCAATCGGAAGTCGCGTCATCGCCGTGGCGTCCCGCAGTCTGCCCGCCGGACAGGACAACCGGGATTTCGCCGATCTTGAAAGGGACTTCGACTTCTGCGGGCTGATTGGTTTTGAAGATACGCCGAGGGAAAATGTGGAGGAGACGGTGGGAATCGCGGCCAACGCCGGCATCCGGACGGTGATGGTGACCGGGGACCACGCCTTTACCGCGGCCTTTATCGCACAAAAAGTCGGTATCCCGGCCGGCAAGGTGCTCTTGGGGAAAGACCTCGACGCCATGCCCGATGAGAAATTGAGAACAGCAGTAAAAGAGGTATCCGTATTTGCCCGGACCACACCTTTACACAAGTACCGCATCGTGAAGGCCCTGCAGGAAAACGGCGAGGTAGTCGCGGTCACGGGAGACGGCATCAACGACGTGCTTGCGCTGAAGGCCGCCGACATCGGGATCGCCATGGGCATCAGGGGTACGGACGTCGCAAAAGACGCAGCCGAGGCCGTCCTTGCGGACGACGACTTTACCACGATCGCCCGCGGCATATTCGAGGGAAGAACGTTTTTCGACAACCTCCGGAAAGGCATCTCCTATTACCTCTCGGTAAAGGTCGCGCTCATCATGATCTTTCTTCTCCCTGTCCTTCTCGGCATAACCATGCCGTTCAGCCCGATCCAGATCGTGATCCTCGAACTGTTCATGGACCTGGCGGCTTCCGCAGGGTTCGTTGCAGAACCGAAGGAAAAAGACGTCTACTCGCGGCCTCCCCGCAACCCCAAAGAAAAGGTCCTCTCGACCGGGGTAGTTTACGGCATCTTTGCGGGTGGGATGGCGCTCTTTGTCTCGGTGATGATCGCCTATTTTTATGCGCGGTCCCTCGGCATGGGCCAGACCGAGACCCAGACCTTCGCATTTTCGGCGTGGATATTCGGGCACATCTTCCTCGCCGTATCCTCCCGTTCCGGCAAGGAACCGGCCCTTTCTCTCGGCATCTTCACCAATCCGGTCATAAACCTCTGGGCCGCAGGGTCGATTTCGTTTCTCTTCCTGGGGATCTACGTGCCGGCGCTCAGAGAGCGGCTGAATCTGGCCCCGATCGAAGGAACGAGCTTACTTGCCGTCGCCGCAGTAGCACTGATCGTCATCTGCCCGCTCGAAATAAGGAAATACGTCACCCGCCGGGCTGCCCTTTGATCTTTTCGAGCGCCTTCTTTGCAGCAAGGCTTTCCGCCTCTTTTTTCCTCTTCCCTGAGGCAACGCCCATGCGTTTCCCTTCGAGGAACACCCCGACGGTGAACACACGGTTATGTTCCTCTCCCTGCTCTTTGATCACCCTATACTCGGGAAGCGTCCCGTAGAGGAGTTGCGTTTTTTCCTGGAGTTCCGTCTTGTGGTCGTAGAATTCTCCGGATTCGATCGTCCGTTTCACCCTGTCTTCAAAAAAACCGAGAACGATCTCCCTGGTCTTTTCATAGCCGCCGTCCAGATAAACGGCGCCGATGACCGCCTCAAGCGCGTCGGCAAGGATAGATTTTTTGGACCTGCCGCCGGTGGATTCTTCCCCCTTACCCAGCAGGATATGCGTCCCAAGCGAGACCGAAAGAGAGATATCGGCAAGGACGGACTCGCAGACGAGAAAAGACTTCATCTTGGCAAGGACCGATTCCTCATATTGCGGCTTGAGACAAAACAGATATTCGACGATGACCAGTCCGATGACCGAATCGCCCAGGAATTCCAGCCGTTCGTTGTGAGACCGTGCCTTCCCCCTGTTTTCGTGATAGAACGACTTGTGCGTCAGCGCCAAGGCGAGGAGGTCCTTGCTCCTGAAGCGATACCCGAGCTTCTGCTCGAGGTCTTCTGATGCCCGTTTCGGTCCGGTACTGATCAATGTGAGAACTTCTTGAAAAGCAGGCAGGCGTTCGTGCCGCCGAAACCGAAGGAGTTCGACATGGCGCAGCCCACATCGGCCTTTCTCGCCGTATGCGGCACGTAATCAAGGTCGCATTCAGGGTCCGGATTGTCGAGGTTGATCGTAGGGGGGATCATGCCGTCCCGCATGGCGAGGCTGCAGATTACCGCCTCGACGCCGCCGGCGGCGCCGAGGAGATGGCCGGTCATCGACTTGGTCGAACTGATCGCAACGTGATACGCGTGCTCCCCGAAAACCGACTTTATTGCCGCGGTCTCCAGTTCATCGCCGTATTTTGTCGACGTCCCGTGGGCATTGATATAATCTACCTGCGACGGACTCGCGCCGGCATCATTCAGTGCCATCGTCATGCATCTGGCGGCACCCTCGCCCCCGGGGGCCGGGGAGGTGATGTGATAGGCATCTCCCGTGAGACCGTAGCCTGCGATCTCGGCGTATATCTTCGCGTTTCTCTTAAGCGCGTGGCCGAGTTCTTCAATAACCAGGACGCCAGCGCCTTCTCCCATGATAAACCCGTCTCTGTCCCTGTCGAACGGCCTGCTTGCCTTCGCGGGTTCGTCATTTCTCGTGGACAGCGCCTTCATAGCGTTAAACCCGCCGATACCCATGGCAGTGATGACCGATTCAGTGCCCCCCGCGATCATCGCGTCGGCGTCCCCTCGCTGGATGACCTTGAATGCGTCGCCGATTGCATGGCTGCCGGTGGCACATGCGGTTGCAGGAGCGGAATTCGGCCCCTTGGCGCCGAATTTTATCGATATGTTGCCGGCGGCAAGGTTAATGATCAGCATCGGGATAAAAAAAGGGGTGATCCTCCGGGGGCCTTTTTCGAGCAGGATCTTGTGGTAATGCTCGATCGCGGGGAGTCCCCCCATTCCGGCGCCGACGTAAACGCCCACGCGCGGGGCGTTATGTTCGTCGATCTTCAGTCCGGAGTCTTCCATGGCCATAGTCGAGGCTGCCACGCCGAAGTGGATAAACCTGTCCATCTTCTTGATTTCCTTCAGCTCGATGTAGTCTTCAGGTTTGAACCCCTCGACTTCGCCGGCTATCTGCGTAGCGAATGTGGAAGCGTCAAACTGGGTTATCCTCCTGATACCGGACTTCCCCCCAAGCAGGCCGCTCCAGCTTTTTTCGACGCCTATACCGACCGGGGTGATGAGCCCCAGCCCTGTAACAACGACCCTTATCTTCGACATTAAGACTGCTTGTTCTTGATATACTCTACGGCGTCTTTGACCTTCGCGATCTTCTCGGCGTCTTCATCCGGGATCTCTATATTGAACGTCTCTTCAAATGCCATGACGAGTTCAACCGTGTCGAGCGAATCCGCACCGAGGTCCTCCACGAAGGACGCCTCGGATGTCACCTCTGCGGCGTTCACGCCGAGCTGCTTCGCGATTATCTCCTTCACCTTTTCTTCAATCATTCCTATACCTCCCTATACATTTTCAAATTTACATGCGGCAAAAAATCAAGTGCCGGTGCAGCAGGCCTGCAGGCACCGGCTTTATAATAGCGCGTCACATATACATGCCGCCGTTGACGTGAATCACCTGCCCGGTGATGTACCCGGCATCCGCCGAGGCAAGAAAGCTCACGGCATTGGCGACATCGTCGACGGTCCCGAACGTACCGACAGGTATAGATTTTAACATTTCCTGCCTCACATTTTCAGCAAGGGCGTCGGTCATGGCGGTCGAAATAAATCCAGGCGCCACGGCGTTGACGGTAAGTCCCCTGCTTGCGTATTCCCTCGCCACGGTCTTTGTCAACCCGACTATCCCGGCCTTGGACGCGCTGTAGTTGACCTGGCCGGGGTTACCCATAAAGGCGACGACGGAAGCAATGTTGACGATCCTCCCGTATTTCTGCTTCACCATCACCTTCACCGCCTCCTTGGAACAGAGAAAAACACCTTTAAGATTTATGTTGATGACCGCGTCCCAGTCTTCTTCCTTCATCCTCAGCACAAGACCGTCCTTCGTGATGCCCGCGTTGTTGATCAGTATATCGAGCCTGCCGAATTCCTTCACGACATCTTCAAATGCCTTCACGACCTGGTCGGACTTCGAGACGTCAAGTTTCACTGCCATGGTCTTAGCGCCCGCGGAGGCCAATTCCCCGGCGGTCTCTTTTGCGGCATCCTCCGACACGTCCGCGATTGCGAGATTCGCCCCGTGTTTCGCAAAGTGTCCGGCTATTGACCTGCCGATTCCCCGGGCCCCTCCCGTAATCATTGCCACTTGTCCTTTGAAGTCCATAAGCACCCCCTGAAAAAACGTCTATAATTGTAACAAAGTGCCGGTTTCTTTTCCAGTCCTTTTCTTGGTATAATTAATTTCGTTCGCAGACCATGCCATCAAATCTTTACACAACAAGAGAGGGAATATGACAGGGAAAGTATATCTCATCGACGTCACGAACAGGGACGGGGTGCAGACCTCGCGCATCCTCCTGCCAAAACTGTCGAAGACAATGCTGAACATCTATCTCGACGAGATGGGTCTCTATCAGAGTGAAATAGGATTTCCGACGCTCAAGCACGAGGTGAATTACATAAACGGCAACCTGGAACTCGCCAAGGCCGGCGTGATGAAACGGATCCATCTGGAAGGGTGGTGCAGGGCGGTCCCCGAAGACGTGATTCTGGCGTTCAAGAACTGCCCGGACATCAAACACCTGAACATCTCCATGTCCACATCGGAGATCATGATTCAGGGTAAGTTTCAGGGGAAAAAGACATGGAAAGACATCGTCAAGTCCATGGTCGAAGCTGTGCGGACCGCTCGGGAGCTCGGGGCCGAGACAGTGGGAATAAACGCCGAGGATGCTTCCAGGACCGAGCTTGACAGGCTCATCGACTTCACCCTCGCCGGGAAAGAGGCAGGGGCCGATCGTTTCAGATACTGCGATACTCTCGGAGCGGACGACCCGATTACGATCTATGAGAGAATCAAGGCGCTCGCCCTCGCAACGAAGTTCCCTCTGGAGATGCACTGTCACAACGACCTCGGCATGGCAGAGGCGGTCTCCTGCTCAGGTGCGCAGGGAGCCATAGAAGGGGGCGTCGACACCTACATCAATACGACCATCAACGGCTACGGGGAGCGGTGCGGAAACTGCGACTTGGTGGCCACAATCCTCGCGCTGAAGTATTCCCACGGGCTGAGCAAGAAGGTCCACCTGGACGAGCATGTGGAACTGAAGAAATCCTGGAGGATCGCAAAATACGCTTCGTACGCCTTCGGCCTGCCCATTCCTATCAACCAGCCGGGCGTAGGCGCCAATGCGTTCGCGCATGAGTCAGGCATCCACGCCGACGGCGCGTTGAAAGACAGGCGCAACTACGAACTCTACGACCCGGAAGACGTTGGCAGGGGAGAGCCCGAGCTGCTCGAGACAGGAAGGATTATCACCACCGGAGAATACGGCGGGGTCAAGGGCTTCAGGCACGTCTATGACAAACTGGGCATACACTTCAATACGGATGATGAGGCAAGAAAGGTCCTCGAACTGGTGCAGTACGCGAATCTCCACACCCAGAAGCCCCTGACGGACGATGAACTGCGCCTGATCGCCACTTATCCGGACATTGTCAGAAAAATACTCACGATGAATATATAGGGAATTACGCGCTATCCGTAATATTGGGCGGGCACGTTCATGTTCTCCGCCATATAAATTGGAAGGGATATGGTGAACTTCGTCCCCCTGCCCTCTTCGCTATTGACGTCGATCTTGCCCTTGTGGCTCTGGATTATCTTATACGTGATGGAAAGCCCGAGTCCCGTCCCCTTCTCCCGCTTCGTGGTAAAGAAGGGCTCGAAAATCTTAGGCAGCACCTCGCTCGATATCCCGTGGCCCGTGTCTGCAATCTCGACAAATACGCTCGCTTCCGTATTGGAGGTGCGGATGTTGATCTCCTTGCCTCTTTGCAGGCTGTTCTCCGCCATCGCGTGCACGGAGTTGTTCAGCACATTGAGGAAGACCTGCTTGATCTGGTTCGGGTCGCCCATGATGACCGGCAGTTCGGAGTAGTTTTCGTGGATCTTGATACTGGCGTCCTTCAGCTGCACACCGATAAGGGCCACCACCTCCCTCAGCAGACTGTTTATATTCACCGCCCGTATCTCCAGCGGCCGCCGCCGCGCGAACTCGAGGAGTTGCTGCACGATGTCCCGTGCGCGCATCGATTCTCTTTCGATGATCTCGATGTCTTTCATGATGTTCTCGATATTGCCTTCCTCCTTGATGAGTTCGGCATATCCCATGATACTTGTGAGGGGGTTGTTGATCTCGTGGGCGACGTTCGATGCGAGTTCGCCTATCGCCGCGAGCTTTGCCGCCTGCACGAGCTGCTCCTGGGTCTCCCGCAGCTCCTTCATCTGCGCCCGCAGGTCTTCATAGAGCTTGATATTTTCGATGGCGACCGAGACGTTGTTCGAGATAATCCCGAGCAGCCGGGACGATTCCTCCTGGAATTCCCCCTGCTTCCTGTTGGCCATCCGAAGGACACCGACGAGATCTCCCTTCAGACTCACCCATCCCAGGAGCAGATTCCTCACTTCAGGGACCGGTCCTCCTGTTATCCCTTCGGGAAGATCCGATGCCTTCAGGTCGTTGACCGCGAGCGGCCTCCTGTTGTTCGCAAGATAAAGCTTTTTCAGCGCCTCTCTGGAGACCCTGATTGACCTGGCCTGTGCCTCATCGAGGCCGTACGCGGGAAGGGCGTGTTCGAGATATTTCCCATCTTCATCCAGCAGCAGAAGGCCGCACTGCTCGACCCCCACCAGTTCTGCGACCCCGCGCGAAACTTCCCGGACAACGTCCGTAATATTCGAGACAGAGTGAAACGGCAGGGTGACGCGGTACAATCCGGTCAGGCGATTCATGTGCTGGAGGATCTGCTCATTGCTCTTCTTCAGTGAAACGCTCATATCATTTATGGAGGAAGCGAGCTCTCCGAACTCCGTAGAGTCCGAATAACCCGTCTTGCAGCCGAGATTCCCCGATGCGATCTTCCTCGACACGCAGATCAGCTCGCGCACAGGGCTCAGGATATTCCTGGTGAGCCGGGATGCTATCCAAAGGCCGATGAGGAAGGCGATAAAGAGTGTGATAATCAGAATCTTTTGTGCCCTCCTCACGTCGTCTATTGCCCTCTGTGTCCTGTCCTGGAGCCTCTGGTTCGCGATCAGGGCCATCTCCGAAGTGATGTTCAGCAACTCGGTTCCGATGGAATAAGATTCCATCTTGAGCGACCGTATTCTTTCTTCATTCGCCGAGGCGGTAATATAGTAGCTCAGAGAATTCTCGAACCTGTCGATAAGTCCCCTAACGTCGCCAAGCTTCTGGGTTATCAGCGGGGAATGATGGCACCTCGTGCAATTATTGATCGACTTGTCGAGGTCGGTCACGTTTGCCACTATCTTGTCCAGACGGCTCCCGAGTTCGGTATGGACGGTCAGCAGGTCCTGCTCGACGTTCTGTATCTTGATGATCAGGTCCTGCCTAAGGATTTCGACGCTGTGCAGGGTAATGATCTTCTTCAGTTCGGAGGTAGTAAAGGTGATGTACAACATGGATATGACCGCGCCCACCGTGAAGACCGCGAAGAGAACGGATAAAAACGCTATGATCCTGTTTTTCATGTGGTTGATTTATGCATAAATTCTACAATAGAATATATACAATACGCGGCAAATATATCAATATTTTTTTAAGGAGAATTCACATGATCGAAACTGCGATACAGGTTGAAGGCATGTCATGCCAGCATTGCGTGATGAGGGTAAAGAAGGCGGTTGAAGGACTTTCGGGGATCGTGAAGTCGGACGTTCAGGTAGGTCAGGTCAAAGTCGCCTTCGAAGAATCCAAAATACAGCAAAAAGAGATTGAAGACGCGATCGTAAAAGCGGGCTACAAGATTAAGAGATAACAAACCTGCGGGGGCAATTCATGAATTGCCCCTACTTCCCGGGCAGCGCAACAAAGAACGTGGCGCCCTCGGTCGCTTTTGCTTCCGCCCATATTCGTCCGCCGTGTTTCTGGACGATGCGGTGCACGATGGAAAGTCCGATCCCCGTCCCCTCGAACTCCTTTACGTTGTGCAGCCGCTGAAAAACCCTGAACAGTTTTTCCGCGTACTGCATGCTGAATCCTACCCCGTTGTCCCTCACAAAATAGACATGTTCCCTGCCGTCCTTCCTTCCGCCGATTTCGACTATCGCCTCCTGCCGCTTCCTCGTGAACTTGACGGCATTCGACAGAAGGTTTTCGAAGACCTGACGGAGGAGCACCGCATCGCCCCTGACAGAGGGGAGGGTCTTGACGGCGAATGAGACCTTCCGTCCCGCCAAGGTCTCGCCGATGTCGGCGCATAACGACTTCACCATTCTTTCCACGTCGATTTCTGCGACGTTCATCTCCTGACGTCCGATACGGGACAGATCCAGGAGACCATTGATAAGTTTGTCCATTCTTATTGCGTTCGTCCCTATTATCCTGAGCAGGTCCTTCCCCTTGTCATCGAGCTTGTCTCCGTAATCTTCAAGTACCGCCTGGGCAAACCCGTTTATGATACGCAGCGGTGAGCGAAGGTCATGCGAGACCGAGTAACTGAACGCCTCCATCTCCCTGTAGGCCTCCTCAAGGCCCGCTGTCCGCTCCTTTACCTTGCGTTCGAGCTCTTCGTTCAGATCTCTCAGCGCCTCCTCTACCGCCCGCCTGCGTCTCTCGTTTTCAATGAAGTCTATGGCAAAGGACACATCCCTTGCCATAGAGAGTAACAACTCGATCTCTTCCGCGGTGAAGAAACTCGGCTTTTCCGAATAGATCGTGAACGCCCCGATCGTGTCCTGCCCTATACGGAGGGGGAACGCCGCAGAAGAGCGGAACCCGTGGCTGAGGGCCTTATCCTTCCACGGTCGCATAAGCAGATCGACTTCGATATCGCCGCAAATGAAGTATTTCCCCTCGAAGACCGCCCTGCCGGTAGGGCCCTTGCCTTCAGGAACGTCTGCTGCGATCACCCTGATCGTATCGAGGTAGCCGCCTTTGTCCCCCCAGCGGGCGACCGGCTTTACCTCCAGCGTCACAGGGTCTTTGAGCCCTATCCAGGCCATCCTGAGCAGACCGTCTTCAACCGCGATCCTGCAGACCTCTTCGTACATTTCCTCCGGTTCACGGATTCTGACGATCGCCTCGTTTATCTTGCTGAGCACCGAATAGAGCCGGTTCAGGCGGAAAACGTTTTCCTGCGCAATCTTTCGTTCGGTGATGTCATGGAAATAAACGGACAGCCCTTCTTTCGAAGGATATGCCCGGACTTCCACCCAGATGTTGAGGAGCGGAGAAAGCGCCTCAAACGAGGCCGGGATCTTTTCAGCCACCGCCCTGTGGTACTGCTCGTAAAAGATTGTGCCGACCGCATCCGGAACAACCTCCCATATGCTCCTGCCGATGAGTTCGCCGAGGCCTCTCCTCCAGAGCCGCACCGCCTCGTGGTTGACATAGGTAAACCGCCACCTGCGGTCGAGCGTGAAGAAACCGTCGGAGATACTTTCAAGAATATCGAACAGCCTTTCCTGCGACTTCATGGCCCGTTCCTCGGCCCTGCGACGATCGGCGATTTCCTGCTCAAGTTCTTCATTGGCCCGAACGAGTTCGGCGGTCCTTTCACGAATGCGTCGTTCCGGATCGGTGTCACTGTGGGAGGCGAGAACTCTTTGCTTCTCCCCTGCTGATCGCCCTTCCGTTTCGGTCTTGTTGATTTTCAGACCGGACTTCCCGGTCTTCCGGCCGGGTCCATGACCGGCTCTTGGGTCCTCTTTCACGATAAAAAACCTCGGGGTTGTTCGTATCGAGATTATTCATAGCATAGCAAAATATATCCCGGAAATGTTAATTCCAGACAGGGTAAGACGGCTTATATTTTTTTCATGAGGATGGCAGAAACCGGGGCTCAATATCCGGGGATGCAGACAGCCTGAAGCTACACTCCTCTAAGTTCACCGCCCGTCTTTTGAAGGATGTATGCGACCAGGCCGGCGTGGATCTTCTCGACCTCATCATCGGTAAGCGTCCTGTCGGGACAACGGTAGGTTATCCTGTAGCCGAGACTCTTCCTGCCCTGCGGGATGTTCTTCCCCTTGTAGTGATCGAAGAGTTCCACCCTTTCTATATACTCGGACCGGTATCCCTTCAATTCTTCCATCACCCCGGCAGACGACAGACCTTCATCGAGGATGATCGCAATATCTCGCTCGACCGCCGGGTATTTCGGGATCGGCGAATAGGTCAGGTTTTCGGGCACAGCCGCATGTAGTTTTTCGAGGTTCAATTCGAAGACCACGATCTCGGGTTTGGATACCTTGAGGTCCAGTTTCTCGACCACGCCCGGTGTCAGTTCGCCGATGAAACCGACCTTTGCGCCGCCAAGCATAACGTCGGCAGACTTTCCCCTGTGAAGAAATGCTTCGTCGGAAGGGACATACGAAAAGCCCTTTATCTTCATCTCTCCGCAGAGAGAATCGAGCGCACCCTTTACAACGAAGAAAGACGGCGCCTCCTCCTTCCAGAGGCAAGGCAGATTTTCCCGGAACAGGATACCGCCTAACATAAGCTCTTCAAGCGGCAGCGGTCCGCCGCCGTCGATAAAAACCCTTGCGCACTCGAAAAACCGAATATCCCTCGTCCCCCTCGACAGGTTATACAGGAAGTTTTTCAGGAGGGAAGGCACCAGCGTCGTCCGCATAAGAGAATCTTCCTGCCGCAGAGGGTTCATGACCCTCACATGTCTCCTCCTGAAGTCATCGGGAGGAATCAGGAGCATGTCGATGTCTTGCCCGTTCATGAAGCTGTAGTTGATTACTTCCGTAAAGCCGGACACCCTGACCGCCTCTTTCACTCTGCTGACGTTTCTCTCCCTCTTATTGAGAATGCCTGCGGACAGTCCGGTCTTCGGGTTTCTCGCGGCGATATTTCCGAACCCGTAGGTCCTCGCCACTTCCTCGACGATGTCATAATATGCCTTCACGTCCCTTC
>JAKAIZ010000229.1 GCA_021814065.1 Nitrospirota bacterium
CGGGCGTGGCGATGGTCATCTTCGACGAATTCCATGAGCGGAGTCTTCATGCTGACCTGGCTCTCGCCCTTTGTCTTGATATTAGGCGGGGACTGAGGGACGATCTTAAACTCCTGGTCATGTCCGCAACGCTCGACTGCGGTCCGATCGCTTCTGTGCTAGGCGGAGCGCCGGTGATCTCATCCGAAGGGAAGTCATTCCCGGTGACAGAACACTACCGTCCGGAGAAGCAGGTGCCTCTCAGGGAGAGGATCGTCGATGCAGTAAGTACTTCGATGAGAGAGGCATCAGGGGACATCCTTGTCTTTCTTCCCGGCTACGGCGAGATTCGTGCCTGCGCAGATGCGCTCCTCCCTCTTGCGGAACGGAAGGTGGCGGGCATATACCCCCTTTACGGCGATCTCCCGTTTGAGGAGCAGGAGCGCGCTATCCTTCCCTCCGAAAAGAGAAAGATCGTGCTTGCCACGAATATCGCCGAGACCAGCCTTACTATCGAAGGCGTCCGCGTTGTGATCGACTGCGGCCTCACCCGCAGACTTCAGTACGATCCTTCGACCGGCATGAACAGACTGATTACCGTCCCGGTATCAAAGGCATCGGCCGAACAGAGAAAGGGCAGGGCCGGCCGCCTCGGCCCGGGTGTCTGCTACCGCTTGTACGGCAGGCATGTCTTTCAGTCGCTGCTGCCTTTTTCTCCTCCCGGTATACTCGTCTCGGACCTCTCACCCCTGGTGCTCGATCTGGCGGTCTGGGGAGTGAAAGACCCATCAGCATTGTCATGGCTTGATCCTCCGCCGTCAGCCTCATGGGAGACGGGCCGGCAACTGCTCACGGAACTCGGCGCTCTTGATTCGTCGGGTTCGGCAACGTCTGCAGGCAGAACGATGTCGGGTTTGCCTCTTCACCCTCGTCTTGCGCGGCTGATCTGCAGGGCAAAGGAGTTGGGAGTAGCCCGTCTGGGTGCGGACCTTGCAGCGCTCCTCTCCGAGCGAGACATAATCCTGAGAAGCCGCTCCCGCGGAATGGGCGAGGGGCCCGAACCTGATATCAGTCACAGACTGGACATACTTCATGAATGGAGGCACGGAAAAGAACTCCCCGGCTCCGCGGATGCCTGGGCAATACGGACGGTGGGCAGGACGTCCGACCAGCTCCTTCGGCTGATGTACGAAAAAGGCAGCCCACGCCACGAAAAGCCTTATGGGCCGACCATGATATCGCGCCTTCTGCTCTGCAGCTTTCCCGACAGGATCGCCCGTCTCCGCGAGGACGGCGGAGGCCGTTTCGTCCTTTCCACGGGAAGAGGGGTCAGGATGTCACCTGCTAGCGCTGTGGGCAGGAGCGCTTACATTGTAGCCCTCAACGTTGACGCGGGCATAACGGCCGAGGGGACCGCGCACCTCGCTGCTTCGGTTTCTGAAGATAGCATCCGCAGTGAACTCGCCGGCCGGATAGAGACAACAAAAAAAGTGGAGTGGGACAAGCGGATAGGGGGGATCGTCGCCGCCAGGGAAGAAAGGATAGGGGCGGTAGTCCTGTCCTCGAAACCCTTCAGTCCAGACGACGAAGATACAGTGCCGCTCGTCTGCGAGGCGATCAGGACGACCCAGGTGATACTGACCTTCGGTAAGGATGTCCTTCAGTTTCAGGGCAGGGTGCGGCTGATGCAGCGGATTTTTCCTGAAGAGAACTGGCCCGATCTTTCCGAAGAGTCCCTTCTCCCGAGACCGGCTGAATGGCTCGGACCCTGGCTTGCCGGTGTCCGGACTGTCCGTGAAATAAAAAACCTGGATCTCCTGCCTGTGCTCAGATCCCGGCTTTCCTGGGAACAAAGAAACCTGCTCGATGAGCGCGCCCCTTCATCAGTGCTCGTGCCTAGCGGCCGCCGCATACCGCTCGATTACTCCTCGGGCGATATACCTGTCCTCGCGGTCAAGCTCCAGGAGATGTTCGGGCTCGCAGACACCCCTGCTGTTGCAGCGGGGCGGGTGAAGGTGCTCCTGCATCTTCTTTCCCCGGCACGCAGGCCGGTCCAGATCACGCAGGACCTTAAGGGTTTCTGGAACAGCGGATATCCGCAGCTGAAGAAGGAACTAAAGGGCCGCTATCCTAAGCACCCGTGGCCGGATGATCCATGGAATGCGGCCCCGACCGCCGCGACTAAACGAAGAGGAAACCCTAAAGGCGGAGTAGGGAAGTGACGTGAATAAAGAAGCCATCAAAAAATTTACAATCCTTGTCGTCATCGTTATCTCCTTTGCGGCCTTTCAGTTCTTTCATCTCGGACAATATCTTACGCTTTCCTATATCAAGGCGTAGCAACAGAGGTTCGCGTTGCTTTACGCAGCTCACGGCCCCCAGGTCATTGCCGGGTACATGGCAATCTATGTAATCGTGACCTCCCTTTCGCTGCCCGGTGCCGTGGTCATGACTCTTGCGGGCGGCGCCTTCTTCGGCCTTGTGACAGGGACGATCGTTGTATCGTTTGCGAGCACGATCGGCGCAACGCTCGCCTGCGCTGTCTCCCGTTTTCTTCTGCGCGACTGGGTCCATGGTAAGTTCGGAGAGCGCATCGCAAGGGTTAACGAGGGGGTGGAAAGGGAAGGGGCCTTTTACCTGTTTACTCTCCGCCTAATCCCGGTTTTTCCGTTCTGGCTCATCAACCTTGCTATGGGTGTCACAAGGATGAGACTTGTCACTTTTTACTGGGTCTCGCAGATCGGAATGCTCGCCGGAACGGTCGTGTATGTGAATGCAGGCAAAGAGCTTGCGAAGATCGACTCCCTCAAGGGGATCGTCTCCCCTCAGTTGCTCGGCTCGTTTGTGGTTCTTGGGGTCTTCCCGATAGCCGCAAAAAAAATTATCGCATGGTACAGAAAGAAAAAGATTGGCCGCGAGGTAAGGCGACAGAAGAAACGGGAAAGCTTGACGGCGGCATATTTTGTGCGATACTTCTCTTATGTCCGGAGGAACGATCTGGAAGGGATATATCCGTTTTGGGGATACGAATCTGCCCGTGAAGCTGCATCCCGCAATCAGGGAAAAGCGGATACAGTTTCACCTCCTTCACAGGCGTGATCGCGTGAAATTGCGCCAGCAGATGATCTGTGCATACGAAAAAAAACCGGTGCCGGCGGAAGCGCAGGCCAAAGGCTTTGAAGTGGAGGAAGGGAAATATATCGTCGTCGATCCGGAGGAGCTCGAACAGACTGCTCCGGAAAGCAGCCGGAATATCGAAGTCCATGAATTCGTCAGGACCGGACAAATCGATCCCCTCTTCCTAGATCGCGCCTACTACCTGGAGCCGGATAGTCAGTCAAAGGAATATAACGCGCTCGCTGGGGCCTTAAAGGAGATGGAGGCAGAAGGTATCTGCACCTGGACCATGAGAAAGCGGTCCTATCTCGGGGCCCTGCAGTCAGGCGGAAAGATCCTTCGTCTGAATACTCTGCGGTATGCCGACGAAGTGGTTCCGGTAAAATCTCTGGAACTGGAGAAAATTTCCTTGTCTGAAAGAGAACTGAAGATCGGGAGCGATTTGATCAATCAGTGGACCGGTCCCTTTCAGCCGCAGAAATTCGAAAACGAACATGAGAAAAAGCTGCGGGACCTGATCGACAAAAAGGCCCGCGGAGAAAAGGTGGCTGTCCTGCGGCCGAGGCGGCTGAAACCCACAGCGCCGGATAAGCTGCTTCAGGCCCTTGAGGCGAGTTTAAAGAAGGTTGCCTGAAGATGATTAACAGAAACAAAGAAGAATGAAATTAAGTAACTCCCCTCATTCCCCTCTTAACCTAAGAGGGGAAGCTTTAGAGTCGCCCCACTTAAGATAAGAGGGGGATAGGGGGCGTTATGAAGAACTATTCCGAGTCTAACAGGGGGAATAAATGGCCGTGCAGGGGATATGGAGCGGGACAATCAGTTTCAGTCTGGTGGCGATTCCCGTACAGTTAGTGAAGGCGGTCGAGCCCGGCCGCGTCTCTTTTCGCATGCTCCACCGCAAGGATTACTCTCCCCTTCAGAGAAGAATGTTCTGTCCGGAAGAGGATAAGATGGTCCCGCCGGAGGAGATTATCAGGGGATACGAAATAGGACCCGAGAAATACATACTGATAACGGACGAGGAACTGGAATCCGTGTCGCCCGAGCGGAGCCGCACGATCGAGATCGTCGAGTTCATCGATTTGAAGGAAGTGGATTCGATCTATTACGATCATCCGTATTATCTCGTCCCTTCTAAGGGGGGCGAAAAAGCGTACCGGCTGCTTGTCGAGGCGATGCGCCGGACAAATAAGGCCGGGCTTGCAAAATTCGTGCTGGGTGAGCGAGAGTATCTCGTAGCCGTCAAAAGCACGGAGGGAGCGTTGGTCCTTATCACGCTTCATTACCGCGAAGAGATACTCCCCGATGAAGATATCTCGTCGAAGGAAGGAAAAATCGATGACGAAGAGAAGGGCCGCATGAAAAGAAGCATTAAGAAAATGATTGCGGACTTTAACCCGGGAAAATATGCGGACGGCCGCAGAAAAAAGATCGTGGCACTCCTCAAAAAGAAGGTAAAAGAAGCAGCGCCGGTCCAGGCCCCTGAAAT
>JAKAIZ010000040.1 GCA_021814065.1 Nitrospirota bacterium
TACTGAATAACGCCATACAATCGGCAGTATTGGATTGTGATTCACGTAAACGCAACATTGCCGCATGATGTTTTCGTGAAAAGGTTTTCTGGTTTGCCTGCCGTTTCTTAGCGGAGCCTTCCACCTCGGGCGGATCCGCCGGGGCGGACGACTATGGCTGTTTTTCAGTATGTCTGCCGCCCTGTTTATTTTGGTGCAAAGTCAGGGTTGATCCGCCCAATGAGGTCGTTGCTGCCGGAAATAGAGCCGGAGTTCGATTCAAAAAAGCTCTGGAATGTTGTAGAGTATGTACAGGAATAGAAAAGGAGGGTACGACCATGAGCATTCTGCCAGAGGGCGAACAACTGAGAAGGGCGATCAAATGGATATCGGACCAGCAGTTGGAGAATCCGAAGGCCAGTCTGCCGGAGTTGATCGGAGAGGCGTGCCTGAAATTCGATCTTTCCCCGAAGGACTCCGACCTTCTCGTGAACTTCTACTCCGGCCAGAAAAAGGGCAAGCAGAGCTGAGCGGTTGGCGTGCCGGCGTCGCAAAAACAATTCCTTCATATACCTGACACAAGACGCGGACGAATCCCCGGAACAACCAAGAGGGACCGGAACCGGAAAGCTCAATCCAAACGGATATCAAACTATATCACTATGATACTCCTGAAGCGATCTCACGGCGGCCTTGCCTTTTTTCCTTGCCGCGGTGCCCTTTGCGGCTGCCAATGTGCCCGAGACGGTAGTGATATTCAGGACCTTGTGCCTTATCGCAGTCTTTCGTATGTACGAATCGTCCTCTTTTGCTGTTCTGCCGTTGGGCGTATTTACCACCAATTGGATCCCCTTGTTCTTTATTGCGATGAGCAGGATATTCAACATCCACTTTCCATTCACTTTGATCATGGTTGTGTTTATGCGTTTCTCGGCAAACCCCTCTTAAGTTACCAGGGTCCCACATAAGCAAGGCATATCACATTCAACGCTTATTTTTGTGTACCTGAGATTCAGGGTGCCGATGGCGAGAGGAGTAGCATGGCCGAACCACTCCGGAATTTCCATCGACTCGAAGGATCGCTATCATCTCGGAGAATGGGGCAAACTGGATGAAAGTTGCTCCGAAATCGCTCCAGAGAAAAAAACAAGGACTCACAGAAAGTCTGCAAGTCCTTGATTTTATTGGTCGGGGCGACCTGATTTGAACAGGCGACCACTCGCACCCCAAGCGAGTGCGCTACCAAGCTGCGCTACGCCCCGATTATTTCAACTGCTCCAAAATCTCTCTGAGTCTTTTCTTGACGGATCCGATGACTTCGGCGGGATTCCGGGAACTTACTATGCTTTTTTCCGGCGTCGCCTTCGGTTCGGTTTCCTTCAGCGTACCCTCGCCGAACCTCTTTCTGACGCCCTCTATCGTGTACCTCTCCTGATACAGCATCCGCTTGACCTGCAGGACCAGTTCGAGGTCTTTCTTCACATATACCCGCTGGCCGGATTTGTTCTTCCTCGGTCTGAGAAAGTGGAATTCCGTTTCCCAATATCTTAACACATACGGCTCCACTCCTGTGATCTTACTCACTTCGCCGATCTTATAAAAAAGCTTGTCCGGCACAGGAAGAGAGGCCTTTACTTTTTCCACTGCGGGCTTATGCATTCAGTTTTTCGATCTCTTCTTTCAGTTGGTTGCTCACCCTGAAGGTTATCACTCTTCTCGGGGTAATTTCAAGGTCTTCGCCGGTCTTGGGATTTCTTCCGCGACGGGCCATCTTCTTTCTTACGTTAAAAGTCCCGAAGCCCGAGATCTTAATCGACTCACCTTCCGCAAAGGTCAGCTTCATCGTGTCAAAAAGGATCTCGACAATGTCCTGGGCCTCCTTCTTCGACAGTCCTACCTTCTCAAAAATTGCATCAACCAGATCGGCTTTTGTCATCTTACCTCTCCCGCACAGGAATTTTCTTAATTATATTAAGGAGATAGCTTCTTGTCAAGAAATTTTTTTGTTTAATTTCGAATACTTATCATATAAGAGGCTGTTTTCACGTCCTTTTCCTGTGTTATTATATACTTTAATTTCGAGGAGGAAGGGCCATGTCATATAAAGATTTGAGGGAATTTATCAATATACTTGAAAAAAAAGGTCTTCTTCTGCGGATCAGGACGGAGGTCGACCCGATCCTCGAAATCACTGAAATCACAGACCGCATGTGCAAGTCTTCGGGCGGAGGAAAGGCGCTTTTTTTCGAGAAGGTGAAGGGTTCGGCCTTTCCTGTGGTTACCAACCTCTTCGGTTCATTCGAGCGCATGTGCCTTTCTCTTGAGGTGAAAAGGCTCGATGATGTCGCCGAAAGAATTGAGGGACTTCTCAACCAGGCCCCTCCGAAGAGTCTTATCGACAAACTCTCGCTGCTGCCGAAGCTGATCGAATTTTCAAAATATTTCCCGAAGCAGGTGAAAAACGCGCCTTGTCAGGAGGTGATAGAAAAGGAAAACCCTGATCTCGGCAAATTTCCGATTCTGAAATGCTGGCCCAATGACGGTCAACCCGGAGACGAAGGCCGGTTCATCACTTTTCCTATGGTCTTTACAAAAGATCCCGAGACCGGACGGCCGAACTGCGGTATGTACCGCATCCACGTCTACGACAAAAACACCACCGGTATGCACTGGCATATCCACAAGGACGGCGCAAGGCACTACGATAAATACTCGAAGACAGGCAGCCGTATGCCGGCAGCGATCGCGGTCGGAAGCGACCCGGCCGTGATTTATGCGTCGAGCGCTCCTCTTCCGGAGGCTGTCGATGAGATGGTCTTTGCAGGGTTTCTCAGGAAGTCGCCTGTGGAGATGGTAAAGTGCATCACGTCCGACATCGAGGTCCCGGCAAACAGCGAACTCGTGATCGAAGGCTATCTGGACCCGGGCGAAACGAGGATAGAAGGCCCCTTCGGAGACCATACTGGGTTCTATTCGCCCGCCGAACCGTATCCGGTCTTTCACGTCACTTGCGTTACGCACCGGAGGGACATGATTTATCCGGCGACGATTGTCGGCAAGCCGCCGATGGAGGACTGCTACATGGGCAAGGCTACGGAAAGGATATTCCTGCCTCTGATCCGTCTCGACTTCCCGGAGATCCGGGACATCAACCTTCCGATGGAAGGTGTCTTCCACAACTTTGCAATCATCTCGATAAAAAAGAGCTATCCGGGCCACGCTAAAAAGATCATCAGCGGGCTATGGGGAAAAGGACAGATGATGTTCGCGAAACTGCTCATCGTAGTCGACGACGACGTCGACGTCCAAGATCTCTCCTATACCGCGTGGAGGGTGCTGAACAACGTCGACTGGAAGCGCGATACCGTCTTCGCCGACGGGCCGCTCGATGCGCTCGACCACGCTGCGAACTGGCCGCGGTACGGCTCGAAGATGGGCATCGACGCCACCCGCAAGACCCGCGAGGAAGGTATGATGAGGGACTGGCCCGAGGAGATTTTCATGTCTGAGGAGATCAGAAAACTCGTCGATTCTCGGTGGAAGGAGTATGGTCTCTAATGCAGGCAAATGCTCTCATCAAGTGGCTCATAAATACGATCTCTATCATGCTTGCAATCAAGTGGGTGCCCGGCATCGTTTACAGCGGGGCGTGGTGGGGGATACTTATCGTCGGACTGATATTCGGCCTGATCAACACCTACATACGGCCGTTTGTCAAACTCTTCGCCCTTCCCTTGCTGATCCTCTCGCTAGGCCTATTCACCTTCGTTATTAACGCTATGATGCTGATGCTCACGTCGTGGCTTTCCGGTAAGTTCGATCTCGGCTTTCATGTCGCAGGATTCAAGGCAGCCTTCTGGGGCGCCCTGGTGATAAGTCTGGTCAGTCTCGTCCTCTCCTGCCTGATGCCGTCAGAAGAACAGCGCCGCATTCGCTCCTGAGTTCGAACGGGCATTTTTATCACAGAGACGCGGAGACACAGAGAAAGCCCGTATTGCGGAATTTCCGAATATCTGATATTCTACAAATATAAGGAGGCATCAATGCGCGAAACTCTCATTGTCAGTAACCGTGGCCAGATCACGCTTCCGGCGGCCATAAGAAAAAGGATCGGCATCAAAGAAGGCAGCGCGGTCATAATCGAGGACAGGGGGAATGAACTCGTATTAAAGCCTGCCGCGGTTTTCGAAGTAGAGATGTACTCAGACAAACAGATAGCCGAGTGGGAGAAGGCTGACGACATGAGCCAAAAGGAAAAGGAAGCCGTTAGAAAGAAGATCAAAACCGGCCGATGATACGGCTGTTTCTGGATGCCAATGTGCTTTTTACCGGTGCTCATAATCCTGACGGTAAAGCGGCCTTTATTATTACACTAGGGGCAGAAGGAGCTTGGAGGCTTTTTACAAGCGCCTTTGCGGCTGAAGAGGCCCGTCGCAATCTCACTGTGAAATACCCGGAGGCAGTTGCCCAGTTTAAGCGTCAGCTCGGTTTTGTTACCGTCGCGCCGGAGCGGACGGACAGCCCCTTCCCGGACGGCTTACCGGCAAAGGACAGGCCGATCTTTCAGGCGGCTTATGCCTGCAAGGCAACGCACCTATTAACCGGAGACATCGCCCACTTCGGCCGGTTCATGATGAAGCCGGAGAAGACTCTTGGGATCACCGTGATGACCCCTGCTCAGTTCCTAAAGTCCTTGTAAGCCGGAATCTACGGCCCGCTGATCTCGATATTCTCCAAGAACAGGGCACCGTCTGTGATAGTCAGACTTCTTAGCCTTGTCATCCCACCGGGTATAACATCATAAAAATCGCAGTCGTAGCCTCCCTGAAGCAGAAGTACGACCGGCCTGTCCATTATTATAGCCTCTCCAGTGTCAAAGGCTTGAACACCAATCACGTGCCCAGTACCTGCAGCGCCGAGGGCATCTTGCAGAAGATCATCAGGCCGAAGGGACATGAAGTTCATGACCTTGCTGGTCAGATTGAAGGTGGCAGTGACATCCATAGGCCCGGTCATGATGAAAGAGCAGTCTGATGTCTTGCCATCAATGGAGTTACTGTTGCAGGAACCGGAGAAGCCTGAGTTGGTCGAACAAGTGTCCGCTACGCCATGAAGCGTTAACGGAGTATTTTTCGGGTATGAACCAAAACCAGGCACTGCGACTACGCCCTGACCGCTGAGCATCCAGACTGTTCCTGTACCGGAGCCGGCCTGGGTAACAGTAAGTGGATATTCCAACAGCTGTGCCGTCGCGGTTGCTGTAACACCTACTGAGACATTGCCCGCATTGTCGTATGCGCAGAGACGATAGGAATAAGTCAGTCCATCTGTGAGCCCAGCGTCCGGATATGTAAGGGCAGAGCCCAGATAAATGGCGGTGCCTAAACAGTCGTTTGGCGGAGTTGTGCCTTGCGCTTTGACAAGCTTATAGGGTGTCGCAGAGACAAGTCCGCTTCCGGCATCAGACGCGGATGTCCAGTTCAGGGTAACTTCCGTGTCTCCTGGAGTGGCCGTTAGAATGCCGTCCGTTGGCGATATGGTATCCAACAAAATACTGGTAGTTGCTGTTTGCGAATTCCCTGCCGCGTCAGTGGCTGTCACAGTGATGCCGTTTTGTCCCTCCACCAGTCCCTTTATTGTGTAACTCCATGTTGTTCCCGTTACAGCTGCAGGTCCGTCCAACGCCGCGGTATCAGTTGCCACCGAGACTGTTGCCCCTGCCTCCACAGTTCCGGTGACCGTCTGACTTGATTGTCTAATTGGGCTCGCTACCGAATCGATGGTTAACGATGGCTCAGTGATATCGTAGACAATATTCCGCTGAGCTATGCTTAAATTTCCGAGCTCATCCTGACCAATGATCGTGATGTTGTACGTCTGCTGCGCCGTGAAACTCAACTGTAGCTCAAACGAACCGTTGGTAACAGGCGGATTGTATATGTCAGTGCCCACCATCATCGTGACCGTCACCGTCGTCAGATCCGTCGCCGTACCCTTCACGAGATATCCGCTCTGGTTTGTCCGGATATCCTGGCCCGGATCAGTTATGGCAACAGATGGGCCAAGGTTGTCGTAGGTAACAGACCGTTTAGCAGTTGAGGTATTATTCGCGCTGTCTGTGGCAGTGACCATGATGGTGTTCAGGTCATAATCAAGAGGCACCGTGGCTGTGAAATCATTGCCGTTCCTCTGGACGGTCAGCGGGTTGCCGTTAATAGTAATTCCCACTGTTGAAGTCTCGTTCACTGTACCTGAAATCGTGACAGGCGAAGTCTTTGTCTTGCTGTTGTCGGCGGGCGTCGAAATACTGATCACCGGTGCATTCGGATCGTAGTTAATCGTCCTCGTATCAGTAGTCTGGTTACCGGCAAGGTCTTCGGCTATGGTTGTTACAACATTCGTCCCTTCCACAAGCTGGATCGCATGGCTGAAGTTGCCGTCAGGGTTCAGTGTAACCGTTGTGGCGTTGATTGAGAGTTGTTTCACGCCGTTGTTATCGGTGGCTGTGCCTGAAACATTCAGAGTTTGGTTGCTCGTCCATGCGTTGTCGTCAAGTGTCGAAATCAAGAGTGACGGTGGCGTTGTATCCACGATAAAAGAATCGACGGTCAGCGCACTGCTCACGTTTCCGTGGCTGTCCGTCACAGTGATCGTGCAGTTGATATAGCTCCCTTCAGGGAAAATGCCGCCTCCCACAGGGGTAAGAATAATTGTGTTACTTCCCGTAACTGCAGAGGTGGTTGCACTCGTGCAAGTGCCGCCGTATGTAATGATACCCTTTTCAGTTGAACTGAAGGTATAGGATGGATTCTGGTTCTTTGTCGGTGTTGGAACAGGGGTAACTTGGTCAATGACCGGAGGTATGGAATCAGGGCTATAGACCCTCAGGAGATTGCCATTGGAGTCATATGTATAAAGGATCTGGCTGCTACTGTATGTTGCCGATTTCAGGCGGTTCAGCTTGTCGTAGGTAAACGTGAAGGTTTCGGCCGAGGTAAGAGCGGGTATAGCAATTGATACCGCAATAATAATCAGCAGCAATAGCGCCGCATTGATGGTAAGGGATTCCTTTGCCATCCTACTTCCCATACACTCCCTGCCTGAACCCACCGACAAAGGTCGGCCCTTTAACCATGTCCTGTATCAGCACCGGGTATTTGCTAATAGAGATCATGTACTCTTCATATAGCCTTTTCTGCCGCTCTTCTTCTGCCTTCTGCATCTCGGCATACTTCTTATGCAGACGTGCCTGTCTTGCATCTTCCCAGTCAGCCTGGCTTATCTTTTGTCCGGTCTCGGCAATCCATCTGTTCTTTAATATCGTGGCTACTGAGTCCTTTTTAGGAAGAGGTGAGAAGTCTTTAAAGTTGCAGGGAGGTGCAGGACAGGCTTTTGGGCTAGAAGGCGGCGGGTTCTTTGTTAAGGCCACGGCAGATCGATCAGAATTGCCGCCTCCATTGTTATTTCCGATTACCTTTTCATCGCTAATTGTGACAGAATTTATCTGGTCGCCCCATGCCTTAATAGACTTATCAAACTCATCTACTTCATCTTTAAACGCCTTGGCCTCTGTCTGTGCGCGACTATATGCTATATCTCCAACCGGAGAAGCTACGGCTTTATAATATAGCTTGCTAATTGTGATGCTGGCATCAGAGTAATTATTATCTCTCTGAATATCTTCCCGCAACTCCTTATCACACTGTGGTTTTGATGACCCGAACGTTCCATAACATAGATCATGGAGCTTGCACGCGTGGTTCATGTCCACAACCCATATATGCTTATTTTTATCTACGCCCCATACATAGTCCGGAGCGTTAAATTCCTTCGATCCGCAGTAATCAGTGTATGTCCCTGATAGCCCAGTCGGGTCAATAAGTAGCAGTGGATTTCCCATTGCATACCCATAAGTCCCCCAACTCTGTGTGTCTCCCATCGCCCCCTTCACAGGATCTACACTCATAAACCTTCTGGTCTCAGGATCATAGAACCGTGCCCGCATGAAGTAAAGGCCATTGCCTTCCTGCATTACGCCGAACTTACCGACATATGTAAAGGGGTTGTCATGCAATAGTTCGCTCTTGTTCAGCTCGCCAAAGGGCAGATAGGCATATTTGTCGGTAACGTTTCCTGTCGAATCAGCAATCGCAACAGTGCTGCCAAGGGGGTCGTAATGGTAGTAGAGCCGTTCCCCCGTTGTTCCATCGATGCTATAGAGCAAGCCGTCGCCGTAAATGTAATAACGGCTGACCGCATTGCTGGTGTTCATCTCAGCAATCACGTTCTCCATACCACCATTGAGGTCAAGCAGGTATCGTGTCTCCACCCCGTTTTTTATTGTCTTCAACCTCTTGCCATCACTGCTGTAGCCGTACTCGTCAGTATTAGCTCCACTGGTAACCTGCGTCAGCCGATTCTGATAGTTATAGCCATATTGAGTTGTCACCGTGCCGTCGTTCCGGGTGATGCGGTTACCCTTGCCGTCATATGTATAGTTATTGCCTCCGCCGGAGACAACCTGATTTCCGTCATTATGAGTGAATGTAGTGTCTGTATAATCCGGTCTCGGCACCAGAGGCTGATTCATGATCATGCCGGTTCTGTTGCCGTTTGCGTCAAGATCATAGTGATAGCTCGCGATAACTGTATTGCCGGCTGTTTTGTCTAACTTGTCTGTCAGTCTACCCGCATTGTCGTAGGTATAAGCCACGGTTGAGCCGTTGCCCATGGTCTGGCCGGTTAATCTTCCGGCATTGTCATACTGATAGGTGGTTGAAACACCGCCCCAGTCCTCGACTCTCGTTAACCGGTTCAGATCGTCATAGTAATAGAAAACCGGCCTGTTACCAGGATATTTCGTCGAGGTACGCTTACCATTGGGGTCATAAGTATAGCCAACGGTCATGCCGAAGGGATCGGTTATGGAAGAAACCCGATCAAGCTCGTCATAAGAATAGGTTGTTGTCCTTGGCCCATAGACGTCCGTATCAGCAACGCTTATCCTGTTTCCATTGGCATCATACGTATAAGCAACGGCCATGTCAGGCCGTGTCACGGTTAGCACCCTGTTGTCTGCATCATAGGTGTAGGAAGCAGTGTCTGAAGAATCGATCAAAGATATAAGGTTCCCCACTTTATCGTAAAACATGCTCTTAGCCATAGAGGTTGTGCCAGTCACAGGCATGGTTTCTGATGTGAGGCGGTTCAGGATGTCATAGGTGTAAGTTGTGGTCGTCCCCCGCGTGTCGGTAACAGATAGCCTGTTGCCATTGGCGTCATAGATGGCCGTGACAATTCCTCCTTCGGCATCCGTCACCTTTGTCATCCTTCCCATGGCATCATACTCAAACTGCGTCTGATTGCCCCTCGCATCAGTCACGCTTTTCAGTCTGCCGAGTTCATCATATTGATTTGTCGTGATGTTGTTCAGCGGGTCTTTCACTGTCAGAAGGCGGTTCATATAATCATAGGTGAACGATGTCGTCTTTCCATCAAGGGTGACGGTGAGCCGGTTACCGTTCTTGTCATAGCTATAAGACTCAACATGGCCAAGAGAGTCGGTCCTTGAAGTCATACGGTTCAGTCCGTCATAGACAAAGGTGGTGATGTTTCCCATTGCATCGGTCGCTTTTGTCCTGTTACCGTTGGCGTCATATTCCTGCTGCACCTGGTTGCCAAGAGCATCTATAGTACGGATCAGGTTGCCTGTCGCATCATACACAAAGTTCGTTACAGCATTCTTTGCATTCTTGACCACAACCCTTCTGTCCATCTCGTCATAGGTATAGGTAACAGTCTCACTAAGGGGAGTGGTGGTGGCGATTAGCCTGTTCTTTGCGTCGTAGGTAAAGGTAGTCTTGTTATTCAGCGCGTCAACCGCTTCTGTCTTGTTGCCGTTTGCATCATACTTGAAGGTAGTGGTGCCGCCGGACGCATCAGTCGCCGAAAGAAGCCGGTCCTTGTTGTCGTACTCATAAGACATCGCCCTGCCGTCAGGATGAAATTCAGCAGTCTTTCGGCCAACAAGATCATACTGGAAGGTATGGATGTTGCCCCCTGCATCCAGCATCTGTACCAGATTGCCGTAGACATCGTACCAGTTGGTAGTCACCCCGCCTTTGGCATCCGTCTTGGACTTTATCTGACCAAGAGAATCATAAGTAAAGGTCGTCACTTTGCTATACGGATCAGTAATAGTCAGAAGGTTGCCCTTGCCGTCGTTTGAATATGCATAGCCGGTGCTATAGAGGCACGGGATTCCGTATCCGTTGGCGTCACACTTGGTAGTCGGATTATTGTTTGTATCATATACCGCACCCGAGATCTTACCTTCAGGCTCGGTTTTAATGTCTATATTGTCATTGCTGTCGTACTCATATGAGGTAACATTGCCGTTCTTGTCCTTGACACTCTCAAGACTGCCGCGGGCGGTGTAAGCGTATATTGCAGAATTGCCACGTGCGTCCGTCTCCTTAGTCATCCTCATCAGGTCATCAAACTGGTGATAAGAACTGTTGCCGAAAGGGTCGATTATCTGAGTCACTCTGTTCGCCACGTCATAGCTGTAGAGAGTCTCCGCACCAAGGGCGTCCTTCTGGGAGGTGACCACATATCGGGTTGTGTCGTAGGTGTTCGTCAGAGAGATATTTCCCTTGGGGTCGGTTATCGTCAGGAGCAGATGATTCGAGTCATAAGTATATGCAGTCGTATTGCCCGCCAGGTCGATGGCACTCACCAGGTCGCCATTGACATCATAGTTAAAGATGGCAGACCTGCCTATAGGATCGAGCACACGGGTAATCCGATTGCTGCCATCATACGAAACGGATATAACTCTACCGACGGTGTCAGTGATGTTCGCAAGGCTGCCGCCTGAATATGTGAAGGCCATTATGTTTCCATTTTCATCAACAATCGAGGCAAGCTTGTTCGTTGCATCGAAGTTGTATGAGGTCATATTCTTCAGGTTGACGGTGAATAGACCGCCGGTCTTCGTCAGCTTGCTGAATACTCCGGTCAACGGAGTGTATCCTCCTGAGCCATCGGGACCCCACTGTTCAATCTTGCCGTCTCCCCACCGGACTGTCACATAGCCTGAACTTTCCGTCAGTGTAATGTTATAAGTATGATTCCAGCCATAACCGAGCGGCCCGGTGCTCGTGTCCTGCGAGTTGTAGGCCCGTTCAAAGGCAAAGGAAATGCCTATGCCAGGGAGCGAAAGGTCTGTCTTGCTGTAGACATAGTTGCCTGTCGAGGTATTCACCGAGCCCCAGCTGTAGCCGGATTGGGTGTTCGAGCCGAAGACAGATGCATTTCTGGTGAGGGGGATGTCATTGGTAATCGTTGTCGGCGTGTTACAAAGTGTAAGTTGCTTCTGATAAGTCACATACCCGGTATTTTGGAGTTTCACATATTCAAGGTTGTAGTAACCCTTCGGCAGCCCCGTAACAGTATAGAGGCCGTCAGCGCCAGTGACCTGTTCAGAGGAATTGGGCCACTTTACCTTTGCATATTGAATCGGCGTGTTAGTGGATGCATCTAATACCTTCCCTGTTATAGTGAAGTTACCACCATTGCAGATGGTGTAATGCTGGGTGGCCATTACCGCCCCCGGATTGCCCGCCGTGTCAACGGCATAGGCCTTCAGATCGTTATCATTTGCAGTAATGGAAATCACGCCGGAATAAGTTTGTCTAGTTCCGCTTGTCGTCGGGTCTGAGCCATCGGTTGTATAGTAGATTGTTCCTGGCTCACTCGCAGTCAGTGTTACAGACTGAGCGGCCATGAATGTTCCGCCAACAGGTGATGCGCTAACGGTCGGAGCAGTAGTGTCGAGGACGATTGACGCACTGCAGACGCCTGACCAGTTGCCGGGGGTAGTACCATCCTTGAACTTGACAAAGACCCGTTTTTCGCCGTCGTTGGCCGTCAACTGCCAGGTTGTTGTTAGTGTATAATCGAGTTCGTCGGTAAAGCTGACTCCATTATTTGAAAGGGCCATTTTGTTGCAGCCGTTTGAATCGCTGCAGATAAGGCCGAGATTTACCAGTGGGTTCTTCGTCAGTTTTCCGCCGCCATTGATAAGGAGACTACATGACGGCATCCCTGTAGAATCGTCATCTAATATGTCGGTATGCAGATCATAGGTCGAACTGCCAGCATTACCAATAGGCTGTCTGCTGATTATGCCTCTTGAAATCTGATAGTTTTCAGAGAAGCCTGACCCGCTGCCGTGGTTGAAATCGCCGGAAGGGAACTGGTAGTTTGAGCTACTGCTGATGGCAAAGGCTGATGATGCAGAAAAGAATATGAAACCTATGATGCCAAGTTGCCTTATTAATCCCAGCAAGTATCTTTCCATCATCGGCTATGACCCATCAGTTTATCAGATATAACCTAATACGCATACAACACTGTTTTGGATACTTTCGAGAGACCACTCAGATTATTGCCTCCCAGCTTGTATTTCCATACCGCTGAAGTTCCGGGTACCGACACGTCGAACCTAGTATTGGGATTTATCAGGGTGAAGTGACTGCCACCATCATAGCTGATTGAGCGTTCATAAACATTTGAGGAAACATCAGAAAAAACGCCAGCAGTTGACAGTGGAATCGTCATGGCTGGGACAGAGACCTCCGCTGGCGTTACGCTGCTGTTACTGGCGAACACCAAAGGATAGACGTAAAGATAGAAGGGATAAGTGTTGCCACCGCTATAGCTTCTCCCGGTACTCGATCCAAAACTAGGATACCATATTCCGGGATTAAGGCCTGCTAAACTCACCTTATTGATCACACCTGGATTATCACTTGATATAACATAGGCTGTATCTCTACTAACTCTCACCTGCAGCACCACATTTACATTTGACATTGAATTAGAATACAAAGTGACTTGTCCACCTCCAGCACTAATTAACGCTGCGGCAAGAGAATATGAATTAAGACCGCCTGATCGTGCGATGCGCACCACAAACTCTGTCTCAGTTTCTGACGTATTAGGATATAAATCAATATTCTTAGGGAAGATATCGATGCTGCAGCCAAAGCCTTGTAGGTTATAGCCTTGACTTGAAATATATGTATTTGTAACTTCTGTTGTAGAGTAGTAATTAAATCCATTATTTGTAGAAAATGACCATTTAGACGCATCGGGAGCACCATCTGAGTATGTATCATAAACTGCCCCATTATATACAAGATCAAATGCATCGGAATACCAAACATAATTACTATTGCTGAATAGACTATCAGTATTATAGTTACCTGCGAGTTTTGCTGGTGCATCATAATAATAAAGAACTGTGCCCCTGCTGGTGTTGAGCGTTATCGGGGTAGTCAACTTACTATTGATCTCGCTAATATTCAGAAGAATATTGGTCATCTCAGCCCACAATTTATCCTCCGTTGCGGTCTTCAGTGCATATGGACCACTGGCAAGCTTCTGCCGCGGCGTCATTTCTGCATCTGTCCCAACCTTAATTCCGAGATACAAATTATCATTGCTGAACAAACCCGGGGAGAGAGATGTAATCGTGCCCAATTGGACATTAAAGATCCCATTGCTCACATTCACGCTATTCGCCCCGGTCCAGGTCTCCGTCCAAAGCGCATTGCCGCCGGTCAGCGCATCGTAGATCGTAAACGTCATCGTCACGCTCCCCGACACCGGCACGCCGTTTTTGTCATTCAGCTTCCCCTGATAACTCATCACATTCGGCACCGCCTGGGCCAGAACGGGTATTAGCATCACCACAGCAAAAAGCACAACCGCAAAAAAGACTAACTTTCTCCTCATCTTCCCGCCTCCTCTATCCTCTTAGTACTCATCTTCCAAAAAACAAAAAACCCCATGCCCAAAAAGGCACAGGGTTAATATATTTATCTTTTGCAACTACTTCGGCAGTCCTGCCGTCCATCATCCCCTCCTTGTGGACCAGCGACTTTGCGCACTACCCTTACGGGCAGTTTGCTCTTATCGGTAGCTACCGGAAAGATTACAGAAAAAAGTCCTTGATTGTCAAGGGATAAATGCGCGTGAACCTCACTTCGACAAAACCTCCCCGTGGCAGTTGACTACATTTTGTGACCATGTTAATATGACCATAGTCACATCAGCGAAGAGGAGGCGAAGATGGGCAAGATGGTCTCAAAGTCAAAATTCAAACCAAAGTCACTCGGTTATTTTCGCCAGATCGAGGAAAAAGGTGAGGAGTTAATTATTACGGACAGGGGCCGGCCGGTATTAAAGGTAGTTCGATACTCGTCCGACTCCGAAACGGCTGCCAGATTATTACGCAACTCTCTGAAGAAATATGTCGATCCTACGGAGCCGGTGGCCTCTGAAGATTGGGAAGCGGCAGAATGATTCTGCTGGACACCCATGCGTGGATATGGTGGCTTGCATCTCCCCGGAGACTGTCAAAAAGTGCAGCCGCTGCCATAGATCAGGCGGTCAATGGCGCAGGGGTCTATGTCTCTGCCATCAGCGCCTGGGAGATGGCTATGCTTGTCAGAAAAGGCAGGCTCGAACTAACAATGGACGTAGCGGACTGGATAGCGGCGGCAGAGTCTCTGCCATACCTGCACAGCGTCCCTGTCACAAGCAGGGTTGCCGCAATGTCTGTGGAGCTTCAGGATTACGCCCACCCCGATCCTGCCGACAGGATCATCATTACAACCGCAATGACCATGAATGCCCGTCTCATAACAAAAGACGAGAAGATATTATCGTATCCCCATGTAAGGGCATTATGGTAGACAAAAAGGACATCACGGCGGGCACTTGGCGCAGACCGAAGTAAAGAGCGCGGTGCTGAGATACCTGTCTCCCCGGTCGGGCAGGATAACGACGATCGTGCCTTTCCCGATCCTTTCGGCAATCCGCAAGGCACCGCAGACGGCGGCGCCGCTGCTCATGCCGACGAATAGCCCTTCCCGGAGTGCAAGCATCCTCGTGGTATCGAAGGCGTCGTCGTCTCCGACGTTTATCTTTTCGTCCAGGGCCGCCTCGTTATAAATCTTCGGGACTATCGATTCCTTCATGTTCTTCAGCCCCTGCACCCTGTGGCCCAAAAAAGGCTCGACGCCGACAACTTTAATCTTCCTGCTGAACTCCTTCAACCTCTTGCCGACTCCCATCAGCGTCCCTGTTGTCCCCATGCCGGCCACGAACACGTCGATCTCCCCGTTTGTCTGGGCCAGGATCTCCGGCCCCGTTGTCTCATAATGCGCCTTAACATTTGCAGGGTTGTCGAACTGGTTCGGCATAAAATATTCACCCGGCGACTCAGCCATCATTTTGTGTGCCCGCTTGATCGCACCGTCCGTGCCCTCCTTGCCGGGGCTGAGCACGAGTTCGGCGCCGAAGGCCTCCAGGACCTTTCTTCGTTCGAGACTCACACATTCGGGCATCACCAGCTTGACCCTGTATCCCTTCGCCGCGCCGACCATGGCAAGACCGATGCCGGTATTGCCGGAGGTCGCTTCGAGAATCGTGTCGCCTTTCTTGATAAGGCCAGCCGCCTCTGCTTCCTTTATCATGTAATACGCGATCCTGTCCTTCACCGAGCCGCCGGGATTGTTTCCCTCCAGCTTGGCGAGGACCGTGACGCCCGGATTGCTGTTTACCGCCTCCAATTTCACAAGAGGCGTGTTGCCGATACACTCAAGAACTCCCATCTGCACCTCCTCGAATGAGTATTTGAATATAACAGATTTACAGGTTGTGTTGAAAGCAGGTCATTGTTGGCTGTTATCACCTTTTTGTTGACCTCGATACCACTTGATGATAGGCTTTAGCTGAGACTCGATCAAAGGAGGATGCTTATGTTCCATAATGAAGAAGGTAACGGAGCAACAGTGTTCATCTCTTTCCTGGTCGGCGGTATCGTTGGCGCCGGATTGGCGCTTCTGTTCGCCCCTTATTCCGGAAAGAAGATGAGAGGAAAGATCGTGGACATGGCTGACGACGTAAAGGACTACGCCACCGACTATTCCAAGAAGCTGAAACAGAAGATTTCCTGAAAAGACCGGTGATAAACTGGAAGCGGAGCATATAGCCCGCATAAATCTTTTTTGGGGCTCATCGTTCGGGTGAGAGTTGAATTTTTACGTAGGCATTCTCACGAAGTTCTTTCAGGGTCTCCTTCAGTCTTGAATTGAGCTGTTTTTCCGTGAGATATTTCTCGATTTCGTCCCTGACGCTGTCAAGCGTCTTGCCCGCAAATTTGTCCTGATTCTTTTGGTAAAACTCCTCAATGTCCGCTTCGCTCACCCTTATGAAGGCCCGTACCTTCAGGTCGACGTATTCGTCGATCATTGCGTCCCTTGTCGGAGCCTCGATTCTGTATTTCTTCGCCTGCCTCCACAACAAGATCCTGTTTATCATAGTGTTCAGGACCTCTTCCTCTGTGATATCGGGCGCAAGTTTTTTTGCGACCCCGAACTGTTCCTGCAATTCGCTCAGGGTGATGGCCTGGTCATCGACAAAGGCGACGACGCGGTCGAAAATCGCCGCCTCTGAAAGAGCAGTGAACAGTAAACAGTGAACAGTGAACAGTAAGAACACATAAAAGACAGTCATTGCCCGGGGCATTAGCCGATGCTCTGGAGTACCATGACATTCAACTGTAAAATCCCGCCCATCTTCCTTGTGCCAAAGGGAGGAATAATGCCCCTCTTTGGCAAAGAGGGGTAAGGGGAGATTTATTGATTCTGTCACTCTACTGATGAGTCTGTCAGCATTTTCTGTTGTATTCACCTCTGATAATTCCTTTTTGCTTTTCTGTTTTCACTATTTACTGTCTTTAGAACGCATGGCCGACGCTGAAATGGATTTCGCCCCTGCTCTCTCCGGCCTCCCGGTTCAGTTTGAGGCCGTAATCCACACGCAGCGGCCCCACAGGCGTGTTGTAACGCAAACCGAGACCGGTCGTGAATTTAAGCTGCATCGGATCTACGTCTTTCGCCTTGAGCCAGACATTTCCCATATCGAAAAAAGGAACAAGCCCGAAACCCCTCCCGATGTCGGTCCTGAACTCGATATTGCCCATGAGGTATGCGTTGCCCCCAGTAGGGTTGCCGTCCGCCCCCTTCGGGCCGAGGGAGTCCTGCGGATATCCTCTGACAGTCGATCTGCCGCCAAGGAAAAACCTCTCGACGATAGGGAGCTGTTCAGTACTACCAAGACCATAGGCGACTCCCCCCCTTACGGAAAGGGCCAGAGTAATCCTCTTGCTGAGCCTGTGAAAGTTGCTTCCGTAGGCTTCCAGCTTGACGAAATCGGTCCCGGACAAGAGCAGAAAACTCGCAACTTTCATCGAGAGCCCGGCAAGAAACCCCTGATGAGGGTCGAACGGATTGTCCCTCGTGTCGTATATTATCGAAGGCTTGATGCCGCTGATTGCCAGCGTTCCGGTGTCCTCCCTGCTCAGGATCACGTCGGGCTGCACGTCAAAGGTCCTGACAAGTGAGAACTCATAATAGAGTTCCGTCTTCAGCTTGTCGCTCACCTTCTTCTCAAATCCGGCTGTAACCGAGTACCGATGAAGTTTGTATAGGGTCTCCCGCGTGTCGAAGTTGAGTTCGGTCCTTCTTTCTAACAAGACAAAAGTCCTCAACGGCAGCCGTTTACCTAAGAACCACGGCTCGTTATACTGCAGGATATACCTGTTTTCGAGGGAACTCGCCTCAACTCTCAGGAGTCCTTCCCTGTTCATACCCCAGAGATTGCGGTAACCCACCTCCACATACCCGCGGTATTTCTCGAATTCTCCGTACCCTACACCGAACTCGACCGATCCGGCGTTACCTTCTGTCACCTTGATCAGGACGTCCTTTTCTGAATCTTCGCCGTCTACGGTCTCGATTTCCACGTCCGTGAAAAGCCCCAGTCTATAGAGTCGCTGCCTCTGTTCGGCGAGAAGGCGGAAACTGTATGGTTGCCCTTCCTTGTACAGGAGTTCCCGGCTGAAGACCTTATACTTTGTTTTTTCGTTGCCGATAATCACGGTCTTGCCGAAGAACTTCTCTGCTCCTCCGACCACCTTGAAGACCACGTTAGCCTTGTAGTTCTCCACGGTGCGAGTCACAATTACGTCCACGTTCATATACCCTGAGTTGACAAAATAATCAAGTATCCTGAATCTCGCATCGGTTATGTCCACCTCGTTGTATGGGTCGCCGGGCTTGATGCCGACAAGTGCCAGGAGCTTCTCCCTCGTCGACGGAGGCTCCCCGGTGATTTCGACCGAGCCGATCTCGGTCTTCTTCCCTTCGTCTACGTCTACGACAATCGACACCCTTGCCGCCGACTTGTCAATCTGCGTCTCGATGCCATTCACCGTGGCGTCGACGTAGCCGAGTGCCCCGTAAAACTCCTTGAGTGAGTCCTTGTCTTTGTCGATGAGATCCGGATTATACGCATCTCCTTCAGTCAGAGACATTACTTCCTTAAGGCGCTGAACCGGCAGAGTGACGCCGACAAAGGAGATCGAATGTATCTTAACTTTTTCGCCCTCAAAGACGAAGAACGTAATTGTTTTGCCCTGGTCGCCGGCATGGATCACAGGCGCGATCTGAGCGAAAGCGTATCCCTTGCGGTGATACAGGGCCAGCATCCGGCTGATCGCCTCTTCGACCACCTCGTCGTTAAATTCCTTAACCTCGAAAAAGGGGACCTCCTTCAAAAGGTTTGCAGTTGATATCGCGCTGTTGCCCTCTATCTTGATCATAAGACGACTCCCCGGATCGACCTTAATTTGGAGATCGCCGTCCCGGAATGAAGAAGGGCCCACCACCGGTCTGTAATACCCCTGCTTCCTGAAGAAGGCTTCGATTCTCTTCAGGTCCGCATCAAGTATCGTCAGGTTATACACGGCTCCAGGAGATAATTTCATGGCGCCCAGAACCGCGCTCGCTCCGCCGATCGTTGCGGCATCGTAGGCAGGAGGCAGGTCTATCACAATACTCCTGACAAGGAGAGGCCTGCCGGCATCGACATTGACAACGACATCCACCCGATATGGCTTGTCGGTCTTTTCAACTTTCACGGTTACCTTTGCATCGGGGAAGCCGTATTCCGACAAACGCTCTTTAAGTGCCGACCCCGCCCTTCCGATCAGGTCGTACCTCATTTGCTGGCCTGCCTTCATAAGGAAAAGCCTCTTGAGTTCTCCTCCGGAAATACGACCGCCCCCTTTCACCTCGATCCGGTCGATCACGTCGCGCTCTCTGACATGCACTTCGACGGTGGGGTTTTCGCCGTCCGGCACATTGACGATGATATCCTCGAATATTCCTTTATAGAAGGCGCGCTTGATGCCGTCCCTCACCACCGCCGCATCGACCTCCTTGCCTGGTGCGATGCCCAGCATATTCAAAAACTCATTTTCGCTTATCGAAGAAAGTCCTCTCACTTCAACCTTCCCCACGGTCACCGCCGTAGCCGCACGGGGAATAAGGAACAGGGAAATAACGATAATCGAGACAAGAAAACCGGCACTGAAACGGCCACGGTAATGTCGCACTCCGAAATGTTTGCCCACCCCAGCATCACATATGCGTGGAGGCTGCATCTGAGCGGCATCAGCGACGCGTATTGCCCCACCCGAAGGGTGAGGCGCGGCGGTGGCCTCGGAGTCCCGATATATCGGGACGAGAATGAGCGGCAATGCTGCCTTCATGCATATGCCTTTTCTTTGATGGTGGATGCCGGCTCTTCCCGTCATTTGAATTCGAAGCGGAAGCGAAGGTCCCCCCCGAGAATCCCCCTTTCGTCCCTTAGGCCCACCAGGGACATCTTCTTGCTGAGAAAATATTCGACCTTCACAATCTGATCCTGGGCCGTGCCTACCGAAGAAGTGTAGGTCACAAAAACCTTGTCCCCCAGCAATCTTTTGGAAACCGTCACGCTCGGCTCGACTGTACCCGTCGTCTTGGAGACGTGGGGGTCGATCTGGAAGCGGTCGAGGCCTGTAATAGACCGCATCCTCTCCTCGACTACGTCCTGGAGTTTGCCGGTCACAAAGGAAGTCGCTTCCCCGGCACCTATTCCTCCTTCGAGGCCTTTCAGGTTCGCCCCTGTCTGCCCCACGGCAAGGAGCGACAGGATATCCATTTCCTTCAGCATAGGGTCGGAAGAAAAAGACACATTGAAACGCTCAAACTGGCCTTCGAGATTCATCTTGATCTTATATCCGCTGACGTCCGTTTCGGAAGAGATCTCCACGACCGGGTTGATCCTGTTCGGATCAAAAAACCCGACGCTCGCGTGAAGGATCCTGAACTCGTTGTTTCTGAAATAGACAGTCCCGTCGGAGGTCTCGATCCTTCCGAACAGAAGCGGCCGGTAGACCCATCCTCTCAATATCATGTCGGCACTCACAGTCGCGCGGGCCACATTATTGTCTATATAGATACTGTCCTTGGCGGCTATCCTGACGTTGAGTTCGGCCTTTTCGAGCCCCGAGATGTCCGTTTTATACCTGACGGCCTTCTGCGTCTTCAGAAGCCAGCTCTTCCATTCCACCCGCTCCCGGTATCTGGCCCGGTTTATACTTACGTCGCCTGAAATAATCTGCGAGTCGGGCGTCCCTTTATAAAGAATATTTCCCCCGAAATTGACCGTGAAATCATTGGACGGGGAGACGGTGATATTCTTGAGCGCCGCCTCCAGATAAAACCTCTTAAACGAAAATTTCTTGAGATAGACGATACCCGATATGTCGACATCTCCCCCCCCGAGCTTGCCTGAAAGTCCCTGCAGCACGATTTTGTCGTTGTCCATATAAAGATATCCGTTCAGGGAAATCAGCCTGTAGGGATAGTCCTTAAGGCCGAAAGAACCGTTCTTAAGTGTGATGCCGCCGTTTAGCTCAGGGTTGTCCCAGTCCCCGGTTGCCGAAAGCACGAATTCTGCGTCGCCTTTCAAAATGCCTATCCTGCTTGAAAGGCTCTTGAAAGGCGAGAGGGAAGTGCTCCCTTCGGCTACGAGATTGTACTTCCTGCCTATATCGACGCTTCCGTCAAGCCTGAGCGTCATATTGCCGCTCCTGAGCGATATTTTTTTCATCGTAAGCGTCCTGTCCTTCAGAGAGAGGTCGATCGCCTTGTCGTTCGCAAAACTATAACCGTACATAGAAAGCGACATCTGTCCGACCGTCAGGGAGCCGCCGACGTGGTCCTTGTCCCCGCTTAGGAGGG
>JAKAIZ010000230.1 GCA_021814065.1 Nitrospirota bacterium
GGGACAGCGCTACGGCATGCCGGTGCTCGCGGTGACGGCCGTCGGAAAGGACATGGCGAGGGACGCGCGTTATCTGGCGCTCTGCTGCCGGATCGCGGCGGAGATCGGCGCGCATTTCGTCAAGACCTACTACTGCGAGGGGTTTGAAAAGATCGTGAAGACATGCCCGGTTCCGCTCGTGATGGCAGGCGGAAAAAAGCTCCCGGAGCAGGAAGCGCTGGAACTCACGTACAACGCGATAAAGAGGGGGGCCGCCGGGGTCGACATGGGAAGAAATATCTTCCAGTCTGACAGCCCTGTCGCGATGATTCAGGCGGTCAGGGCGGTGGTGCACGACAAGGCAACACCGGCGCAGGCCTTCGATCTTTATAAGAGCCTGAAAGGGAAGGCCGGGAAGAAGTCCGGCCTGAAGGGCGTGACCGCCGGCAGGGATGAACTGAGCAAGCACTAAATACCGCACACATACAGGCGTTGCTTTTTTGGAACAGCCTGATTTTCAAAAATTTTTTTGTTGTGGTCGCGGAGAGACTGCCGACTCTTTTCTTTCAAAATTTACCCTGATTTTGGTAAAATGTCCACTCATGTAGCAGGCATCCGGTTCAGGGCATCGAATTTTGTGCTGGGCGAGCGAAATTCTGGAGGTTAATGAGAATGGATTATTTATTGACTGAAGAACAGATAATGATACGCGACCTTGCGCGGCAGATCGCGGAAGAGAAGATCGTGCCTGTGCGGGCTGAACTGGATGAGACCGGCACATTCCCCCATGACATAATGAAGACGCTGGCACAGTCGGACCTTTTCGGCCTTTTCATCCCTGAAGAATACGGGGGCCTTGGGAAGGGCTGTCTTGAACTTGCGATCGCGGTCGAAGAATTGTCCAGGGCCTGCCTCGGCGTTTCGACCACTTATGCCGCAAACGCGCTGGGCACATACCCGCTCCTGCTTTTCGGCAGCGATGAGCAGAAAAAAAGATATCTGCCTGATATCGCGGCGGGAAAGAAACTGGTCGCCTTCGGACTTACCGAGGCGAACGCGGGCAGCGACGCCGGAGGGATACAGACCACGGCGCGGCTTGAAGGGAATGAATATGTAATCAACGGCACGAAACAGTGGATAACGAACGGGGGCGAGGCCGGGATATATACGATCATCGGGATCACGGACCGGTCGAAGGGACCGCGCGGCGCGTCCGCCTTCGTGGTAGAGAAAGGCACCCCTGGTTTCTCCTTCGGCAAGAAAGAGAACAAGATGGGGATACGGGCCTCGGCGACGACTGAACTCATCTTCGACAACTGCAGGGTCCCGAAGGAGAATATTATCGGCAAAGAAGGCATGGGGTTTGTTGTGGCGATGAAGACCCTGGATAATTCGAGGACCGGTGTCGGATCGCAGGGCGTCGGCGTTGCTCAGGGGGCGTTCGAAGAGGCTGTGAAATTTGCGCGGCAGCGGGTACAGTTCGGGCATCCTGTCATCACATTCCAGGCGGTCCAGCATATGCTGGCCGATATGGGGACCTCGATCGAGGCGGCGCGGGCGCTCGTCTACGCGGTGTCGAGGTTTATCGATGCCGGGGCGAAGGACGTATCCAAGGAGTCGGCGATGGCGAAGGTATTTGCGACGGATGTGGCGATGAGGGTGACGACCGATGCGGTACAGGTGATGGGAGGGTCGGGGTATATGAAGGAATATCCTGTCGAAAAGATGATGCGGGACGCGAAGATCCTGCAGATCTACGAGGGGACGAACCAGATACAGAGGAACGTGATCGGGCAGGCGCTGATCAAAGAGGCGGCCAAGGCGAACAAATAAAGAGAAAAAGCTGCAAGTCTGTCTTGGCGTATGCGGGACAGGCAACACGCTGAAAAAAAACTTGTAATGACGACAATATCTTATCATATTCACCTGGCGGCAGATGTTGACTTCTTTTTTTTAATTTGGGGGCTGGAGGGCCTCTCCCGGGGGCTGTAAGGTGTCGCAGACAAGAATTTTTTTCATCGTCCCGCCTGTCTCCAAGGGTATTTTTTATCGTAATGTCAATATTGTTCTGGAGGATAAATCAGAGTGAAGATAGTGGTTTGTGTGAAACAGGTCCCCGATACTGCCGAGGTAAGGATCAACCCGGAGACAAACACGCTTATCAGAGACGGTGTCGAAAGCATCATCAATCCTTATGACATGCATGCGATCGAGGCCGGTCTGCAGATCCGGGAAAAAACAGGGGGCAAGGTGACGGTCCTTACGATGGGGCCGCCGCAGGCGGAGAACGCCTTGCGGGAGGCGATTTCGATGGGAGTCGACGATGCCGTGCTTCTGACCGACAGGTCCTTTGCGGGGTCGGACACCTGGGCGACCGCGTATGCGCTGTCGAAGGCGATCGAACATCTCGGGGCCGACGTCATTCTCTGCGGCAAGCAGGCGATAGACGGCGACACGGCGCAGGTAGGGCCGGAGATCGCCGAGTTCCTCGATATCCCGCACATCGCATATATCCGTAAGATCGAAGACGTTAAAGAGGGCCGTATCGTGGTCCAGAGGCTGATGGACGAGGGGTATGATCTGATGGAGTCGTCTCTCCCTGTACTGCTTACGGTAGTAAGAGAACTCAATGTGCCGAGGATGCCGTCGCTGAAGGGGAAGATGGCAGCTAAAAAGGCCGGGATAAAGAAACTGACCGCCGCCGATATCGGCGCGGAGGAGTCGAAACTCGGACTGAGGGGGTCTCCGACACAGGTGAGAAACATCTTCGCCCCGGAGGCGAAGAGGGACCGGAAGATAATCGACGGCACGAATGAGGAAATAATCGATGCGCTCGTTAAAGAGTTGACGGGGTTGAAATGTTTATAAAGGTTAACAAGGACAAGTGCACTGGGTGCGAAACCTGCCTGTCGTCATGCCCCTACGACGCTATTATCGTGAAAGACGGCAAGGCGGACATTACCGAACTATGCCAGCTCTGCAGGTCCTGTCTGAGTGTCTGCCCGGAAGGCGCGATATTCGAAGTTGAAGAGGAAGCGGACAAGAAAGAAAAGGCCCAGGGGAGCGGCGTCTGGGTCTTTGCCGAACAGAGGGACGGCGAGCTTGCCGGAGTTTCTTTCGAACTCCTCGGAGCGGGGAGGCGGCTTGCAGAGAAACTCGGCGGCGAGGTCTCGGCCGTACTCTTTGGCGGTTCTGCGGCCGGCGCGGAGGAACTCATCAGATGGGGCGCCGATAAGGTCTATCATTGCGACGACGGGATGTTCGGGGCATTCAACGACGAACCCTATGCCGGTCTTCTCGCTGAACTCATAACTCAGTACAGGCCGGAGATCGTCCTTGCCGGAGCGACACCGATCGGAAGGTCTTTTTTCCCTCGGGTTGCGGCAAGGCTCAAGACCGGACTTACGGCCGACTGCACGTCTCTCGATATAGATGGGGAGACAAAGAACCTCCTTCAGGTGAGGCCTGCCTTCGGCGGGAACATCATGGCGACGATCCTCTGTCCTCATACCAGGCCGCAGATGGCGACCGTGAGACCGAGGGTGATGAAGAGGGGAGAATACGACGCCTCGAGAAAGGGAGAAGTCGTCAAAATCAGGGCCGACAACGTGAAGTCCAGGACGAAGGTGATCGAGACGATCAGGGAAGTATCAGAAATGTCGGTGAACCTCCAGGAGGCGAATATCATCGTCTCGGGCGGCAGGGGGATGGGTGGCGAAAAGGGATTTCAACTGCTCTTCGATCTTGCGGAGGCGCTCGGCGGCTGCGTCGGCGCGTCGAGGGCGGCGGTCGACGAGGGATGGATCCCGTACCGGCACCAGGTCGGGCAGACGGGCAAGACGGTTGGACCGAAATTATACATCGCCTGCGGGATATCCGGGGCGGTGCAGCATCTCGTCGGCATGCAGTCGTCGGATATCATCGTGGCGATCAATAAGAACCCAGATGCACCGATCTTCAGCGTTGCCACATACGGCATCGTTGGCGACCTGTTCGAGATACTGCCCCTTCTGACGAAGAAAATCAAAGAGGTGAAGGGGGCATGAAGATAGCCTTCGTATTCCCCGGCCAGGGCTCGCAGAGGGTAGGCATGTGCAGGGAACTCTGGGACAACTTCAGCGAGGCTAAAAAAGTCTATGAAGATGCGTCCGCTGCGTTGGGGTATGATGTCGCAAAACTCAGCTTCAACGGCCCCCAGGAAGAGCTCAACAAGACCTTCAGGACCCAGCCGTGCATACTGACGGCGAGCATCGCGGTCAATAATGTTCTGGCTTCGAAAGGCATCGAACCGTATGTCGTCGCCGGTCATAGCCTCGGCGAATACTCGGCGCTTGTTGCCGCGGGGGTTATCCCCCTAACGGAAGCAGTGAAGCTCACCGAAAAAAGAGGGATGTTTATGCAGGAGGCCGTGCCCGAGGGAAAGGGTCTTATGGCCGCGATAATGGGGCTTGACAGGAACAAGGTTGATGACATCTGCCTGTCGGTCGAATCGGGATATGTCTCTCCTGCCAACTACAACTGCCCCGGCCAGATCGTGATTGCCGGGGAGAAGAAAGCGGTCGAGGAGGCGATGAAACTTGCGAAGAACGCCGGAGCTAAACGT
>JAKAIZ010000041.1 GCA_021814065.1 Nitrospirota bacterium
CGCCGAACTTCCCGTGCAGTTCAGCCGCAATATCGATACCTTCGATTGCGCGACGATTAGGGGAAAAAAAGACGCGCTTGTTTTCTCTGTCGACGAGTCCGGCGGTCCCCAGTCCTATCCCCTGAATTCCGTCATGCCTGATCTCCCCGATCGATTCGACGATCGAATTCATGACCTGTTCGTTCGACGGCTTCTTGATTTTTTTCAGGATTTCTCCGTCCTCCGCCACAAGCGCAACTCTGAGGTTGGTACCTCCAAGGTCAATACCTATCGCATAGTGTCTGGACATATCTTTAGTGGATTTAAAAAGCGAAAATCGAAGATATTAAAGTCTATCACATAATTTGATCGGGAGTAAAGGAAAGACAAGTCGCCTCGTGGTAATGAGGGAGACGAAACTTTTTTGCCGTAATAATACTGTAAATAATTATTGACAAAACCGGCTTTTTGCATATATTATTCAGCAAAATTCTTTAATCTGAGGGGGGGAAATGAAGAAAACGAGGAAGGGCAATGCTGAACTGGCAGGGAAAATGGCGGCGTATGCTGCGACAGCGCTTTCGGCGCTGGCAGTGGCCAATCCGGCATCCGCAGCAATCATCTACAACGGTCCGCACAATGTCGACGTTCCTGTCATCGGGAGCGTTTCCATCAACCTTGACGGAGACGCAAATGACGATTTCCGGTTCGCCGTGTACAGCTATAACTATACAAACTCCCAGTTATGGAAAATGTCTGCAACAGGACTGAACAGCGCGCAGTTCATCAATGCACGGCACGGCTTTTACAACAGTGATGTCATAAACCTGCCGGCAGGATATAACATTAAAGGTACCTTGCAGCACTCCGGAACGCGCTATTGGACCTCCACGTCGCAGACAGTTGCGGGATCGACCGTGGACGGGGGTTCCACCGGCAACTTCACCAATAAGCCTGGATACATGGGCGTAAGGTTCCACAGCGAGCAGTGTCAGGGAAGCGATTGGAATTACGGATGGGTATATCTCGATGCCAACGGATCGGGCAGCACATTTGGATCCGCGACGATCGTGGACTGGGCATATGAATCCCAGTGCAACACCCCAATCGACGCCGGCGCAAAGGCTTCCGCGGGACCTGTTGCGCCTGTCAAAGTGCCGACCCTCGATCAGTGGGGGATGCTGGCCCTTACCGCCCTACTTTCGGGCGCGGCAATACTTCGCATGAAAAAGGAGCAGGACAGGGCTTAATAGGGATTCTCTCTTTTTTCCATTTGCTTATGTTTAAGCGGGGCGCCAGTCGCCCCGCTTATTATTTGTGATCCGGAGAAAGACATGACGATCGGCACCAAGAGAGTACTTCTTATCGGCTGGGACGCGGCCGACTGGAAGATCATCCACCGCCTCGTCGATGAGGGCAAAATGCCATGCATGGCAGGGTTCATCGAAGGGGGCGTCATCGGTAACCTCGCAACGCTTTATCCCGAGCTGTCTCCCATGCTCTGGACCTCCATTGCAACCGGCAAACGGCCGCACAAACACGGCATCCTGGGTTTTACGGAGCCGAGTCCGGAGTCGGGCGGCGTCAGGCCGATAACCAATATATCGAGAAAGACGAGGGCCATCTGGAATATACTCGGCATGCTCCACATGAAAAGCGTCGTCATAGGATGGTGGCCCTCCCACCCCGCCGAGCCGATAAACGGCGTAATGGTGTCGAACCATTTTCAGAAGGCAACGGCCCCTCATGGAAAACCCTGGCCCATGGGCCAGGGGATTGTCCACCCTCCGCGCCTCGCGCCTAACCTTGCCCGGCTCAGACTCCACCCTCAGGATGTGGACCCCGGCGCGGTCCTCGATTTTGTCCCGGGGCTCGATGAGATCGACCAGGATAAGGACCACCGGATAGAGGCCCTTGCCAAGATAATGGCAGAGTGCGCTACCGTCAACAGGGCGGCCCTCGCGGTCCTTCACCACGAGCCGTGGCAGTTCGCGGCGGTCTATTACGACGGCATAGATCACTTCTGCCACGCCTTCATGAACTATCACCCCCCGCGCCTGCCCTGGGTGCGGGAGGAAGACTACGAGAAGTACCGCCGGGTGGTGGAGAAGGGGTACATCCTCCACGATCGCATGCTCGCCTCGTTGCTTGATGCAGCAGGAGAGGATACCACGGTGATGATAGTCTCCGACCACGGCTTTCACTCGGACCACCTGAGACCCCGCCACATACCGGTCGAGCCCGCCGGCCCGGCTGAACAACACCGGCCGTACGGCATCTTTGCCTTAAAAGGACCGGGGATAAAGAAAGACGAGGTCATTTACGGCGCAAGTCTGCTCGATGTCTGTCCCACTATACTGACGCTCTGCGGCTTGCCTGCAGGGAGCGACATGGACGGCAAGCCCCTTGTGAACATTTTTACCAATCCGCCTGAAATCCGGACCATCGAAAGCTGGGACCTTGTCCAGGGAGAAGACGGCCGCCACGCCGCGGACTCGGTCATCGATCCCCTCGATGCAAAAGAGGCGCTCGACCAGCTCGTGGCGCTGGGATATATCGAAAAACCCGACGACGACAAGGAAAAGGCCGCCAGGGAATGCACCCGCGAGCTTCAGTATAACCTTGCGCGATCGTATATGGAGACAGGACTCGGCCGCAATGCCCTTAGCGTTTTCAAGGTACTCTATGAGGGATGGCCGGGTGAATCAAGGTTCGGAATTCAAGTCGTGCAGTGCCTGCTTTCCCTCGACATGGTCGATGAGGCCGAAACCGCTCTCGAAGAAGTCTTGCTGCGCAAGCGGGAGATCGCGAAAGCTGCCAGGGAGGAGCTCAAGGGGCTGCAGGAAAAATACAAAGACGCCAAGGCCGGGGAATTGGGACAAAGGGAGCAGTACGAACTCAGGAAGCTCAGGGCACAATCCTCGACCAGTTCATATGCGATCGAGTACCTGAGGGGTTCGGTTCTCCTTGCACAAAAAAAAGCGGATGACGCCCTGCTCCATTTCAAAAAGGCCGAGCGCATCTCCCGCCGCAATCCGTCCCTCTATGACCGGCTGGGAGAGTCTTTCGTAAAGCTGAAGAGATGGACGGACGCAGAGGATGCCTATACCAAGTCCCTTGAGCTCGATCCCGATAATGCCGAGGCACATACGGGCCTTGCCCGGGTTGCTCTTGCGCAGCGCAGATTTTCCCTGGCCGCCCGGCATGCCCTTAACTCCGCGGGTCTGCGGTTTCATAACCCGAACACGCACTACATTCTAGGGACCGCGCTTCACCGCATGGGCAGGATATCCGAAGCCCTCCAGGCACTCCAGGTGGCTGTTGCACAGTCCCCGGCCCACGTCAAGGCCCACCACCTTCTGGCGCTGATATACCGGAGGCGTCTCAACGACAACGCCTCGGCTGAGCGTCATGAAGGTCTTGCAGGGGACGCAAGAGCGTATCTTCTAAAGGTCCGGGCCGGAGAGGCGGCCGGTGTGGATGCAGGCCGTTTTGCAGGCGACGCCCTCACATCGGACGGGATTCCGGAGGCCGAGGCCCGGCCGGAGGACATGCAAAAGCCGTATGATCCGGCTTCGACTGTGCTCATTGTCTCCGGACTTCCGCGCTCCGGGACCTCCATGATGATGCAGATGCTCAAGGCCGGCGGCGTGGAGCCGCTGACCGACGGTAAGCGAGATTCGGACGATGACAACCCCCGGGGCTATTACGAACATGACAGCGCCAAGAAGCTGCGCGGCGAATCTGCATGGATCGCCGATGCCGGAGGCAAGGCGGTCAAAATCGTGGCGCAGCTTCTGCCGTATCTGCCGGCAGTGCGGGACCTGTCCTATCGGGTCATTTTTATGAACCGCGATCTCGACGAAGTGCTGGCTTCTCAGAAGGTAATGATCGAGAGGCGTGGGGAGAAAGGAGCCGGCCTGCCGCCTGAACGGCTGAAAAAAGTGTTCCAGAAGCAGATACATCAGGCCATGATGACCCTCAGGATGAAGCATATCCCCTCAGTCTTTATAGAATACGGAGAGGCGACATCAGACCCCAGGGCTGCAGCCGCCCGCGTCAACGGCTTTCTGGGCGGTTCGCTGGATGAGCAGGCCATGGCGGCCGCGGTCGACCGGTCACTCCACCGTCAGCGCAGTGAGGGTCCTCCAGCCGGACGGGGACCGCATCCATCGATATAAAGACCGATTTCAGAATTTGACTGAGGCAGAGGGACAAAAAGTTTTTCTTGACCTTTTAATACCGAAAAAATAGAATAAGTACAATGAAACAAAGCAAGACCTTGTTCGAAATGCAGTCCGAGGTGTGCAAGACACTCGCCAGCCCCAAGCGACTCGAGATCATCAACTCACTGAAGGACGGCGAAAAGACCGTCGGCGAACTGGTCGAGATCCTGGGCGTGCCGAAGGCGAATGTCTCCCAGCACCTGGCGGTGATGAGGCACAAGGGGATACTGAAATCGAGGAGGGACGGAGTCAACATCTATTACCGCATCGCCAACCCGAAGGTAGTGCAAGCCTGCGTGCTGATGCGCGAGGTGCTCACCGAGCAGATGAAGGAAAGATCAAAACTCATCGACATTGTCTCCAACGAGTGACCCGAACTTCGGACTTTTTTGTTCCTGCCCCTTTTGTAAAAGACTTCTATGCGCTGACCGACAAATTTTTTGTTGACACAACATTCAAATATCCTTATATATTTTATAGACATGGCGCTCCCGCAAAAAAATAAAATCGAAACGCTGCGCGTGATCGCGCATCCAGTCAGGTTCAGAATTCTGGATGAACTCGCGAAGGGCGTGAAGTGCGTAAGCGACTTCGAGGACTTCCTCGGCATAAGCCAGCCGAACGTTTCACAGCACCTTGCGCTTCTCAGGAACCACGGCATTATCGATTACTATATGGACGGCAGGCTACGGTGCTATTTCCTCGTCGATCCAATAGTCCCTGACATCCTCGACGTACTGAAAAAGGAATACACAGGAACACTGCCCGCACCCGCATGCTGCCCGGTAACCAAGAAAGGCAAGTATCCGGGTGACAGAACGAATTAACAATACAGAGAAAGGGGGAAAGATGGACATCAGACTCACTGAACTGTCAAGCTGCGCCGGTTGAGCGGCAAAATTCAGTCCTTCGGACCTGTCCCAGGTGCTGGGGCAGCTGCCACCGATCACCGACCCGAATGTCCTTGTCGGGTATGCAAATGCCGATGATGCCGGCGTCTACCGCATTACAGATGATATTGCGGTTGTCCTGACGACCGACTTCTTTACCCCCATCGTGGACGACCCCTACTGGTTTGGCGCAATAGCAGCGGCCAACGCGCTCTCCGATGTCTACGCGATGGGCGCACGGCCGCTGGCCGCGCTGAATATCGCGATGTTCCCGGCGCAGCCCGGGTTTTTCCCGTCTCTGAAGGAGATCATGCATGGCGGGATCGACAAGATGGCCGAGGCGGGCGTATCGATCATAGGGGGTCATACGATCAGGGACAAAGAGCCGAAGTTCGGCTTCGCCGTCCTCGGCGTCATTCATCCCGGCAAGATCCTCGACAACTCCAGGGCAAGGGTAGGCGATGCTATCGTCCTCACAAAAAAGATCGGCACCGGAATTATCTCTACCGGCGTGAAGGCCGGCCTTTGCAGCGACGGGGTGATCCGGGAATTCACTTCTTCGATGGCGATGCTGAACAGACGGGCAAGCGAGATCATGCTTGAAGTGGGCGTCAGCACTGCAACGGACGTCACCGGCTTCGGCCTGATCGGCCACTTGAACGAGGTGCTCACCGCCAGCAGATGCAGGGCCAGGATTTTTTCCGGGCAGGTACCTTTTTTCGAGGAAGCCGAGAGACTTATCGGCCTAAACAAGGTGCCGGGAGGCACTATCGCCAATATCAAGAGTTTCAGCAGCTACGTCACCTTCAGCGAGGGGGTTTCAGACCCCGAAAGGATCCTCCTCAATGATGCACAGACATCGGGCGGCCTGCTCATCTTTGTGCCTGCGGGGAAAAAGGAGATACTCATCGGCGCCATGCAGAGCGAGGGGCTTCTGGCAGCCTACATCGGCGACGTAACGGGGGAACTAAAGGACGACATCCATATCCATGTCGAAAAATAGGTCTCCCGCATTGCGCATCCTTTCGATGAGGCATTATGCCCCGTTGATCCGCTCACATTCCGGTCTACCCGTCAGTTGCCGGGAACTCAGCGGAACTGCCCTTCACTTTTGTCCTTCCAGCATTTATAATAGGTATCATCTTTGTGTATGAACTGAACTCATGTTAGTCGGTTATAATACCAATGTGCCTTATAAGGGCAAGCTTTACCATATCCAGACAGAGGATAACGGCCTCAAAAACCCGCTCGTAATCACCCTCCTCTACTACAAGGGCACGATACTCGCCTCGAAGAAGAGCAGTTACGCGGACCTGATCTCCAGCCCCGATTACAAAGAAAAAGTACGGGAGTTGATGAAAGAACAACACAAGTCCATGATGAAGGAGTTGATCCGGGGCGTGCATGGCGACGTTACAGATACACCCGTAAATTCGCAGGGAGAAAAACAGCAGGAACCCGCTGCAGTAATGCAGGAGGAGCAGCCGCAGGAACAGAAGGCCGACGCAAAGCAGCAAATATCAAGGAGCCTCGACGACGTATTGCTCGACTATATCATCAAGGGAGGGAAGTAAAGGCACGAGATGACCTGGGCCGACGACGGAAACAATCCGATGATTCACTTCAACGGCGTAACTAAAGATTACGACAACCAGACTGCTCTGCGGGACATCACCTTCTCTGTAGAAAAAGGCGAGATGATCTTCGTTACGGGTCCCAGCGGCTCGGGCAAGACGACCCTGCTGAAGCTTATCTATTTTGCGGAAAAACCGGACCGGGGGACCATTTCCATCGCCGGGTGGGAGACGGGGCAGCTGAAAGAATCGAGCATCCCCTTCCTCAGGCGGAATATCGGCATAGTGTTCCAGGACTTCAGGCTGCTCCATAACAAGAACGTCTTTGAGAACGTGGCGATGGCACTCAGAATCAGGGGGGCCGGCGAAAAGGAGATCAAGGCGAGGGTATACGAAACGCTCAAGGCAGTCAATCTCAGACACAAAGCAGATGTCTTCCCCAGGCGACTGTCAGGCGGAGAACAGCAGCGCGTCGTAATATCCCGGGCGATAGTGGCCGAGCCGACCGTCATCCTCGCGGATGAGCCGACCGGCAATCTCGATCCGGATACTGCCGAGGGAGTGATGAGGACTTTCAAGGAAATAAACGCCAAGGGCACCACGGTCCTCATCGCCACCCACAACCGCGAGCTTTTCCGGAACAGCGGCAGGCGGGTGATAAGACTCGATATGGGCAACCTTGTCGCGGAGGACAGAACGTAATGACCTATGCCTTCATACTTGCCTTCCAGAGTCTGATCAGGGAGAAATGGATCAATCTGCTCTCCGTTCTCACCATAGCATCGGGCCTGCTGATTATCAGCCTGGCGCTCTTCACTGTCTATAACATCGACGCTGCTACAAAGAACCTGCCCGAGCGGTTTTCGATGATCCTTTACCTCGACAACGACATCCAGAAAGAAAAAGTCGATGCTGCAGTCGGTATTCTCAAAAAGAACCACGCGGTCCTTTCGGTGCGGTATATCCCGAAAGACGAGGCACTGAAGGAGTTGAAAACAACGCTGAAAAACTCGAGTTACGTCTTCGAGGGTCTCGACGAAAATCCCCTTCCCGACGCGATCGAGGTGAAACTGAAAAAAGACTCAGTGGGGCAGGAAACGGTCAGAAAATTTGCAGGTGAAGCCATGAAGATACCGGGGGTGAAAGAGGTCGATTACGCCGAAAAATTCCTCTCCACACTCAATTATCTGCGGGTCGGGATGAAGACAATAGGACTCATTCTGATCGCGAGCCTCGGTGCGGGCATCATCTTCGTCTGCTACAGCACTGTAAAAATCCTTTTTTATCGAAGGAACGAGGAGATCGAGACCTTCAAGCTGCTCGGCGCCACAAAGGCCTTTATCAGGACGCCCTTCCTTGTCGAGGGCGCCCTCATAGGCACTTCGGGCGGCATCGTGAGCCTCCTCGGCATCTTCGCCTTTTACTATATCGTCCTTCTGAGGCTCAGCGTATCGATGCCGATCTTCAAGGCGATACTCTTTCCCTGGGACCTGTTCCTCGTGCTGCCTTTCGTGGGCACGTTCCTGGGCGTCACGGGGGCCGCCATCGCCATCGGAAGGCTGAAATACTGATGTTCCTGTTTCTGCCCCTGCTTCTCTTTCTGCTCCTTGTCCCCCCGCCCGTTACCGCCGGCGTCCGCCCGCACGAGCAGGAATATCAGATAATTCAGAAGAAGATGGCCGAACAGAAGAAGAAGCTCGGTGAAGCTCAAAAGCGGGAATCTTCCATCCTCGGTGAGATTGAAGGCGTCAATGTCAATCTCGGCAGGATTGAGGCCGAACTGAGAAGGTACAGAAAAAAAATGAGCGAGACCGAAGCGGCGATCCGGACCACCACCGCCGAGATCGAGAAGATCAGGGGGACACTCGAAAAACAGCAGGACTGGCTGAAGCGAAAACTGCGGATCATGAACCGTTTCGGCTATTCCGGCGACATGCTGGTGCTTCTGCTCAGCGCCGAGGACATCTCGCAGATGATGAGGACCTGGAAATATCTCGAGCAGATCACGCTTCATGAGCATCAGGTCCTCGGCGATTATCGCGAAAACCTGAGCAACTTCACCGAGAAATACGAACATCTGACTGCCATGAAGGCGGAACTCAAGACCGATGCGGAGAGGATCGAGACAAAGGAAAATGAGCTGGCCGGTCAGAAGCGGACAAAAGAAACCATCCTCTCCTCAGTCAGGAAGGAAAAAGTGTCGCGGCAGAAGATGCTCGCCGAGCTTAAAGAGGCTTCCAGGAGACTCCTGGACCTTATAGAACGGTCGTCAAGGACCGATACCTATACTGGATCCGGCGTGGGGTTCACCCGGTTCAAGGGGAGGCTCCCATGGCCGGCGGACGGCAGGATTGCCGTCCCCTATGGGTCGCAGAGAGACCCTCAGTACAATACTCCGGTTTTCAGAAACGGTGTCCAAATCGAGACTTCTTCAAATTCCGACGCGAGGGCCGTCCATGAGGGGAAGGTAATATTCGCCGAGTGGTTCAAGGGCTTCGGCCAACTCGTCATCGTCAACCATGGCAGCGGGTATCATACTCTGTACGGAAATCTTTCGGAGATTTTTTCCCATGTTGGAGATATAATAAGAGAAAACCAGGTGATCGGGAAGGTCGGGACGTCAGGCATGCTGAATGCCCCCGGCCTTTACTTTGAAATAAGATATAAAGGCAAGCCCCTCGACCCGGCCCAGTGGCTGCGGCACAGGAGAGGATAATCAGGAGGTCAGTTTGATGAAAGGCAAGAAGATAGCGGTGGTCGTGATGCTGGTCGTTTTCACGGCAGTTCTCGGCATATCGGTAGGGAGAATGTCGGTGACCAGCGTGAGCGCCGCCGGCGAGGGATACGAGGAGCTCAAGACGTTCACCGAGGTGCTCTCGATGGTGAAGAAATACTACGTCGAAGAGGTAAGTACCAAGAACCTCGTCTACAGCGCCATAAAGGGCATGCTCGGCTCTCTCGATCCTCACTCAAGCTTTATGCCTCCCGAGGCCTACAAGGAAATGCAGGTAGAGACGAAGGGCGAATTCGGGGGCCTGGGGATACAGGTGGGCATCAAGGACAAAACTCTGACCGTTATCGCGCCGATAGAGGATACGCCTGCCTACAAAGCGGGCATCAAGGCGGGGGACAAGATTGTGAAAATCGATAAGGAATCCACCAAAGACATGACACTCGAAGACGCGGTGACGAAGATGAGAGGCGCCCCGAAAACCTCTGTCACGCTCGGCATCTTGCGCGAGGGATGGCAAGAGCCGAAAAACTTCACGCTTATGAGGGACATCATTAAGATAAAAAGCGTCAAGGCTAAGGTGCTCGAAGACAAGATCGGGTATATAAAGCTGAGTCAGTTCCAGGAGATGACGGCGTCCGATCTCGATGCGGCCCTGAAAAAGTTGGAAGGCGAAAAGGTGAACTCCCTCGTGCTCGACCTGAGGAACGATCCCGGCGGCCTCTTAAACAGCGCCATCGATGTGACAAGCCAGTTCCTTCCGAAGGGCAAGCTCGTCGTCTATACAAAAACAAGGTCCGGTGAAAAGTCGGAGTTCTTCACCGACGGAGAGTCGCACTTCACCAAACCGATGATCGTGCTGGTCAACCAGGGGAGCGCAAGCGCTTCGGAGATCGTGGCGGGCGCTCTGAAGGACTGGAACAGGGCCGCGATCCTCGGCACACAGACCTTCGGCAAGGGTTCGGTACAGACAGTGATCCCCCTGAGCGACGGCGCCGGCCTCAGGCTCACAACGGCCAAATACTATACGCCAAAGGGCATATCGATCCAGAACACAGGCATCACGCCTGATATCGTGCTGAAACTCGAGGCGAAAAATGGGGCAAAGGAGCATCCCGTTTTGAGGGAAAAGGACCTCGCGCGCCATCTGAAGAACGAACAGACCGACATAAAGCCGGAGGATGTCGAGATGGCCCCGATGGAGGTGGACGAAAAAGACGATGTCCAGCTTCAGCGCGCGGTGGACATCCTGAAGACATGGAACATTTTCAGGGACATACCTGCGGCGCCGGCGCCGGCAGAAAACAAGAAGTGAGAAGGAAAAAAGCGGGGGATTCATGCTGGCGCGGCAATTGTTGAGCACTTTCGATCTTTCTTTTTTCACTGCTCACTGTTTACTGTTTACTGCTTACTGAAGATGTCCCGCATAATCTTCGACATAGAGACTGCAGGCAGGGACTTTGATTCCCTGGACAAGCCCGTCCAGGACTATCTGCTCAAATGGGCTGAGTCCGATGAAGAAAAGAAGGAAGTCGAAGAGAGCCTTTCTTTCTATCCTCTCACGGGCGAGATTGTCGCCATAGGCATGTTGAACCCCGACACGGCCAAAGGAGCAGTCTATTTCCGGAACAAGAGCGACCCCCTGTTGCCCTTTGAAGAGGATGGCATCAGGTACGAGAGCGGTACCGAAGAAGATATCCTGGTAAAGTTCTGGGACACTGTAAAGAGCTACGATCATTTCGTCACCTTCAACGGCAGGGGTTTCGACTGCCCCTTCATAATGGTGCGCTCCGCGGTCCATAAGATAAAGCCGAAAAGGGACCTCATGCCGAACCGTTACGGGGAAGCGCATATCGACCTTTTCGACCAGCTCAGTTTTTTCGGGGCTTCGCGCCGCAAATTCAGCCTCGATATGTGGTGCAGGACCTTCGGGATCAAGAGCCCGAAAGAAGACGGCATCACAGGATACCAGGTAAAAGAGCTCTTCCAGTCGGGAAAGCACATCGAGATCGCCAGGTATTGCGCGGGTGACCTGAGGGCCACAAAGGAATTATTGGCGGTGTGGGAAACCTACCTGAAGTTTTCAAATCACCGCTGAGTCAGCCGCCCTATTCAGTCTATGAACTGAAATTGTAGGAAGCACGGATTAACCTTCCAGTTGCATAAAGATTGTAAATTAACAGCCACAAAAACTTGATTGACGGGCTTTTGAGCCTGATGACACTCCTTATGTTGGAGTTCACCGAATGTTACCTCCAGGTCATAGTTCTTTTTCCGTCATGCCCGAGGTTCTCAGTCGGGCATCCATGTTTTCTTAAGAATGGATTCCCGCCTAAAGACTGCGGGAATGACGGCCTAAATACACACACCTTATGCAACGTTAGAGTTAACCTTTCAAATACTCGTTGACCCGCTCCACCTCGAAACGCTCCGCCGAGAGGACGGCCCGCGTAAAGTTGAACATCTTTTCCCGCGCATCTTTCGGGAGGTCCGGATAGAAGACCGGGTTAGCCACCACTACAGCCCTGAACGCAAAAAAAGGCGCAACCACGCCGGTAATATCCCTGTCTCCCGAGGCGCGGATATATTCATCGAAGAAGAGGTCCAGCCCTTCATAATAGGAACCCCTGACATTCCCGTGGCTCCGCACCGAAAAAAAAATATAGTTGATCGCCAGCGCCGTTACATCGTCTGCCGGCTCACCCCACGCCCCCCTGCTTCTATCCAGAAGTATGAAATCGTCATCGCCTCTGAACCATATGTTGCCGGGGTGGAAATCGCCGTGTATCTGGGACAACCTGTGGCTCAGGGGCTTCAGCTTCGCCCTCCAGTCGACGCACTTTTTCTCGATATCCGCCATTTCCCGATAACTCAGCGTTCCATCCGGATAGGTATCGAAAACCCCCATGAGACACTCTCCGTGACCGACCGTGTCCCGCAGCTTCCGCCAGTAAAGCGTCTTGGCGTCCTTCCTCACCGAATGGATCTCCGCAAGGTATGAAGCCATGGACCCTATCCTCTTCCTGTCACGGTCCCCCAGATTCTCTTTCCCGGCGAACTGCCGAAGGTCATGGAAGTAGTCAGTCCCTTCACCTCTTTCCATGAGCAGGTAATATTCCCTGCCCCCCCCGATGGACTTTAAAGTGCCGTCTTCCATCTCGGACAGCACGTCGACCGCCTTCACGTGTTTCGGGAGTTTTTTGTATTCTTCAAGATCGAGGAGGAAGACCGCCGCCCTGTCCGAAGGATAGTCGTGGCCGAGTCCTTCTGAAAGCAGACCCTTGACAACATACGATCGCGTTTCCGTTTCAGTATTCATCTCCACGAGGAATCCGGAGCCCTGCACGCCGGAGCCGAGTTTCCGTATCTCGACGCCGACGATATCTTCGTATTTCTGCATCAGATAGGACTTTATCGCCCCTTCGTTGATCATGGTTCATTATATCGCCGGAACGCGCGTCTGAACAGGAGGCAGCGAAGAACGCGGGCGCACGGCGGAGGCCGTGCAGACGGATCAGTCCACCAGGCCGTTTCTTATCGCGTACTGCGCAAGCTGCGCATTGTTTGTCAGGCGCATTTTTTTCAGGATGCGGCTCCGGAAGGTGGCGACGGTCTTTACGCTGAGCGACAACTCATCCGCTATCGTTCTCCCCGCTTTCCCCGATGCTATCATGCGCAACACCTGCAGTTCCCTCGCCGAGAGTATTTCGTGCAGCGGTATCATTTTATCTTTCTCCCCCTCGCCGGCAAAAGGCCTGGCGAGAGGAAGACCCAGGTTACTGCCCGACTCAAACACTTCTCTTATGGCCGCGATCAGTTCTAACGGAGCATGACCGAGTTTATCTATCCGGCGGCATAGCTCGTTTTCGGCCCCCTTTCGGGCGGTGATGTCCCTGGCGACCTCGATCCCGGCAATGATGCGGTCTTCGACGTCCCTGAGGACGGACGCGGTGATCTCAAAAAAAGACACCCCTCTTCCGGTCCGGGTGCTCCTCACCACCGTGTGGGGATTTGCGTCGGTGAACGACGCCACGACCGGGCATCCTTCACATATGCGGTCCCGGCGTTCGTACGCGGAATAACAATACTCGCCGATGTGCGCTCCTACGTAATCCCGACTCATGCGGTTCTGGTACAATACCCGAAAGTCCGGGCCCTGAATGCTGACCGCTTCACCCAGAGACTCGACTATCGTCTCCGCCCTTGCTTTTGCCTCTTCAGCCCGCTGCACCGCGGTCCGCAGCGTTTGCAGGGAACTGTTGAATTGTGTTACATCCCGCCAGATCGTGTGAAACGCGTTGCGGCCGCCGAAAGAGATCACCCGGGTAACGACGTGCACATCCCTCAGCTCACCGCTCTTGGTCCTCTGTTTTACGTCGAATTCGGCTGTCCCCTCGTCCAATACTTTTCTGACCTTGGCCCCGATTCCTTCATCGGTTTCGAAGGGGTCGATGTCCCGGATGCCGAGTCCGGCGAACTCATCCCGTGAATACCCAAGATGCCGGTGCGCCTCTTCGTTAAATTGGGTAATCTTACCGCTCGTATCTATCACCAGCATACTTTCCGGCGACTCTTCGAAGAGTATGCGATACCTGTTCTCAGCCTCGTTAAGATTATCTTTCTTTCTTTCCATCTGCCTGTTGCTATTGTATCACATCCGCAATGGGGTAACGAGCGCTCATCAGGAGGCCATGTCCTGAAACTTCTTCTGCATCCAGGATTCGGCCGCAGCGGCATCCATCGGCCTGGAGAGCAGAAATCCCTGACCGTAGGCGCAATTGAGTTCCCGCAGGCGGACAAGCTGGTCGGTCTTTTCGAGCCCCTCGGCAATCAGATCGAGTTTCAGGTTGCCCGCCAGGGAAACGATCGCTTTGACGATCTCGAGGTTCTCCTTGTCGATATGCATCTTGTCGACGAACGACCGGTCGATCTTCAGCGCGTTCACCGGGAACCGCTGGAGGTAACTAAGCGATGAATATCCCGTGCCGAAGTCGTCTATGTGGATATGGACGCCCATCGCCTGCAGTTGTTTCAGCGCCTCCACCGCAGAATCGATGTTCTCCATGATCATGCTTTCGGTTATTTCTATAGTAAGATTGGAGGCATCGAGCGCATTCTTCTGGAGGGCCTGGCCGATCTTCTGCACCAGGTCGGACTGGAGGAACTGCCGGCTCGAGATATTCAGACTCATCCTCAAACCGGCGTGCATAGGGTACTGGCTCCGCCAGCTGCGGAGCTGGCTGCACGCCTCGTTGAGTATCCATTCCCCGATCTGGAAAATAAGTCCGGTCTCCTCTGCAAGGGGAATAAAATCTGCCGGATACACGAGGCCCCGCACCGGGTGGTTCCAGCGCACAAGCGCCTCGAACCCGATAAGGCCGTCTGTGCTGAGTTCGATAATCGGCTGGTAGTGCACAACAAAGTCGCCATGCTCAACCGCCCTGCGCAGGTCCGTCTCTGTCTCGAGACGGGCCACTGCGGTGGTATACATTCCCGCCTCAAAGACCGCGTGATGCGCCTTGCCCCTCGCCTTAACCTGGTACATCGCGATGTCCGCATCGCGGATCATGTCTTCGGGCTTCTCGTAATCCTGCGAACTGAGGGCGATCCCGATGCTTGCGGTAGTAAATACCTCATGGCCTTCGATAAGAAACGGCGCCGGCAGTTCCTTCTGGAGTCGCTCGGTGACCTGCTCAGCATGTTCCCTGTCCCTGACGTCCTCGATGAGGATCGCGAATTCGTCCCCTCCGAGGCGCGCCACGGTATCCCCGGGCCGGACCGACTCGGTCAGTCTCCGGCTGACGGCCACAAGCAGCCGGTCGCCGACGAGATGGCCGAGGCTGTCGTTGATTATCTTGAATCGGTCCAGATCGAGGAAGAGCACCGCGAACATATATCCAGTGGGCCGCTGTTTGCTCTTGGCCGCCTGCCGCAGTCGGTGCTGGAGGCGGTCCGTAAAAAGCGCCCGATTCGGCAAACCCGTCAGGGCGTCATGGAAGGCATCGAAGAACAGCTGCTTCTCCGCCATTTTCCTCTCGCTGATATCGGTCTGTGAACCGGCCATCCGGTAAGCCTTTCCGTTTATGTCTCTCACCGCAAGCCCCCGATTCAGCACCCAGCGATATGCGCCGTCCTTGTGAAGCATACGATACTCGCATTCCATGTGTGTCGTGTGGCCGTTTAAATGCGTGGCGATCTTGGCTTCAAAATGTTTCCGGTCATCCGGATGCACCAGCCTGAACCATTCCTCCGGGCCGGTCCCCAGATCGGCACTCTCGTACCCGAGCATGCTCTTCCAGCGGCTCGAAAAATAGACTTTGTTCTGGGAGAGCTGCCAGTCCCAGAGTCCGTCGTTTGCGCCACGCGCGGCAAGGGCATACCTTTCCTCGCTCTGCCGCAGCGCCTCTTCGGTCTTTTTGCGTTCGATGATTTCACTGTGGAGTTTCGTATATCCGTCTTCCAGCGCCGCGCTCATCCTGTTAAAAACGCCTGCAAGCTCGCCCAGTTCGGTCTTGTCCGAATAAGAAATCGTATATCCTACTTCACCCAGCTCGATCGCGCGGGCCGCCTTCACGAGTTCATTTACGGGTCGCGTGACTGCCATGGTCAGACGCACCGCGATAACAATCCCGAGGATACACGACAAAATGATGGTCGCATAGAGTATTGTTCTGGCCCTCTTAATTTTCACCATCACCGATTTCGTCATCTTCGCGAGCTTATCGCCTGCCCTGATGGACATGCCTTCGGTGGTCAAGAGGATCTTGCTCCCTATCGCCGCGGCGTCCTGTTTCAGGTCGTCTATCCTGCCGGCGTCCGCTGAGGCCGTGATGTATTGGCTCAGGGCATCCTGATATTCATGGACCTCCAGCTGCATCTTCTGAAGCTCCTTCGCCAGCGCAGGCTCGTGATGGCAGGACGTGCAGTGCTCGGCGCGGACGTCGAGGGTCGATACATTCTCGATTATAGGCTCGAGGTTTTCGCCGGGAGCGCTTCGGACGGTGTACAGGTCTGCCTGGACCCTCTGCACGCTCATCACCAGGTTCTGACGCAGGTCCTCTATCTGATGAAGTATAAGGAGACGGTCGACTTCTTCGGTGGTAGTCCTGATATAAAAGGCGGCCAATATCGCGCCGGCGGCAAAAAACGCGAAAAGAGAGAGGAGATAAACTGTTATTTTATGCCTCATCTTTTTCTCAGGGATTTCGGAAAGCGCCAAGTTTTCTTGCGCCTTTACCGGGCAATACCTTCCCGGATATTCTACCGGAGGAGACTGCTATTTTCCAAGCATGCCGGGCTACATCTCCCCGAAATTTTCCCTGTATCGCCTCATGAAGTCTTCATGCGAAAAACGGTGCTCCTGGGTACCGTACCTTTCGACTGCGTAGGCGGCAGCCACTGTTCCCATCTTAGCAGCGGTCAGCATGTCCTTCCCTGCCGAGAGCCCTTTCAGCAGTCCCGAGCGGTATGCATCCCCTGCGCCCGTGGGGTCGACCACGTTATCCGCCTCTGCTGCGGGGATGGGGACCGCTGAGTGCGGAGTGCTCACGAGCGACCCTTTTTCGCCCAGGGTGGTAATCAGCGTCCCTGTCAGGTCCAGAAGCCCCCTTTTGTCTTCGCCGGTCATTTTCATCACCAGCTCGAGTTCATAATCGTTTGTGATCAGAAGCAGAGACCCCCTGATCCATTCTCTCAGCGCCTCTCCGTCCCACTGCGTGAGCGACTGACCGGGGTCGCAGACATACGGGATCCCATTCTTCCTGCAGTCCTCAGCGTATCCGGTCATGTCCCCGAGGTTGCCCGGCGCGATCAGGCAGATCGCCCCGCCGTCTGCTTTTCCGAGCGAATATCCTGCACGGTGCTTCATCGCCCCGGGGTTGAACCCGGTAATCTGATTGTCGGCCTTGTCGGTAGTAATATAGGCCCCCGCAGTGAATTCCTCATCGATGATCCTGACGCCTTCGACAGGTATACCATTTTGCTTGAGCCACGAGAAATAGGTAGCGTAGTCTTTGCCGATCGTAGCAACGACGACAGGTCTCTCCCCGAGGAGACTGAGCGAATAGGCGACGTTTCCGGCGGTGCCTCCGAACTTCTCGATCATGCCGTTGACGGTAAAGCAGACGTTCAGTATATGGAGTTTGTCAGGGAGGATATGGTCCGAAAACCTTCCCGGGAAATCCATTATCCTGTCGTACGCGAGCGAGCCCGAAATATAAATTTTCATGCTGTCTCCTTTGCCTCCTTAGCCAGCGATTCGTGTATTTTCTCCGCGAGCTTTCTATGAAAACCCTTGAGCCCCGCGATCTCTTCGACAGGGGCGCTTCTGATCGCCTCGATACTTCCGAAATGTTTCAGCAGGGCAAATCTCCTTTTCCTGGCGACCCCGGGGATCTTTTCGAGAGGAGATTCGAAGGTCCTCTTCGCCCGCAGGTTCTTGTGATAGCGGACCGCAAACCGGTGGACCTCGTCCCGTATCCTCCTGAGCAGGAGCGCCGGAGCACCGCCGTCTTCCAGGCTGAGGGGTTCTTCCCGGTCCCCGAGAAAGGCCCTGTCAGGGTCTTTTGCAACTGCGATTACCTCCGTGTCAATACCGAGTTCTTCCAATGCCTTCTGTGCAGCGCCAAGCTGTCCCTTTCCACCGTCAATTATAATAAGATCAGGCACAGGCACCCCCGACTCCTCACTCCTCACTCCTGACTTCTGAAAAGTCCTCCTAACCATCTCCTTCATCATCGCGTAATCGTCCGGCCCCTGCACAGCGTCCATCCGGATATGCCGGTATTTGTCTTTTCGAAACACGCCGTCCGCCCAATAGACAAAGCCGCCGACCGGCTCCTTGCCCGCGATGTTCGAGATATCGAACGCCCCGATATCTTCCGGGACCCTTTCGAGCCCGAGGAATTCCGAAAGCCTCTCCGTAGGGGCGGTCCCCTCCGGTCCACGGTCGCTCCGGGAAATAAGCAGTGCGTTCTCTTCCGCCATAGCCACGAGCTTCTTCCTGATGCCCCTTTTGGGTACGGCGATCTTCACCGCCGAGTCCCGCCTGCCGGAAAGCCATGAGGAGAGTACCCCGGCACCTTCAGGAGGAAACGGGCAAAGAACTTCAGGAGGAGGGATGATCTCTTTTTCATAGAACCGCCCGATGAAGTTGCCGAGCAGGGCACCATCTGTCTCCCCTGCCGCGTCGGCGATAATGAAATGCCGCGATCCGATCATGAAGCCGTTCCGTATGAATAATATTTTAAGGACAGCCCTTCCATCTTCCCGGTAAATCCCGATAACGTCCACATCTCCGAGTTGAGGAGCGACCGCCTTCTGCCTTTCGGATATCTGCCTGATAGCACGGATCCTGTCCCTCAGGAGAGCAGCCTCCTCATACTTCATTTCGGCGGAAAGCCGCCTCATCTTTTTTTCCAGGAGGCCGAGAAGGCCGTTGTTCCTGCCCTCAAGGAGGAGCCTCACCTCATGGATCATCTGCATATATTCGTCATGATTTACGTTACCGCCGCAGGGTGCGATGCACCGCTTGATCTGGTGCTGAATACACGGCCTCATCCTCTTTTCGAGTGAATATTTGCAGGTCCTGATATTAAAATTGTTCCTGATAAAAGAGAGGATTTCCCACATCGCGCCTGCGGGGACGTACGGACCGAAGTATCGCGCCCCGTCTTTCCGGACCCTCCTGACCACTTCGAGACGCGGCCATGTCTCGTTCACCGTTAATTTCAGATAGGGGTAGCTCTTGTCGTCCCTGAGGAGTATATTGTATTTCGGCCGGAACTGCTTGATAAGGTTAGCCTCGAGCACAAAGGCCTCGAGTTCGTTCTCGGTAACGGTGTATTCAAAGTCCCTGACGCTCCTCACCATCGCGGCCTTCCTTTCGTCGAGGGCCGCTGATTTCTGAAAATAGCTGCGAAGGCGGTTTCTCAGGTCCCTTGCCTTGCCTACATAGAGTTGCTGGCCTTTTTCGTCCTTGAAAAGGTAGACGCCCGGCTGGGCCGGCACGCGTGCGAGCTTCTCCTGCATCGTAAGCAAAATAAGATTATTTGGCGGCCTTCAGTTGCTGCATAAGATTTCTTATCGCCGGCGCGTCGGGGGCGTTCGGGACAAGCTGGAGATACTTCTCGAATTCTTTCACAGCCTGTGCATTGTCCTTCATATCGGCCAGGACAACGCCCAGGTTCCTGTGCGCGTTGGGGTGGTTAGGGTCTATCTCGAGCGCCTTCCTGTACTCCTTCATCGCGACATCGGGCTTTCCGGAATTCCGGTAGCAGGTCCCCATATCGACCCTTACGTCGACATTCTTCGGGTCCAGCGCAAGCGCTTTCTGATATGCATCGATCGCCTCGTTGAACCGGTTCGTATCCATCATAGCATTGCCGAGCTTTATCCATGCGGCGACATTCTTAGGATCTTTTCTCACCACTTCCTTCAGCATCGATGTGTCGTCCTGGATCGGTCCGGTCTGGACAGGACCCGTAGGGAACTGGGATTGCGGTTTCGGCTCCTCCTTCTTCTGGCATGAGACGGCCACCAACGCAAGAAGCATCACGACAATTATTTTCTTCATGGTTCCTCCAGGATCTTTATTGCTTATTGTAACAAAATCCGCAACTCTCAGGTCTACTGCGCCTCGCCGGCGAGTCCTCCTATCTTTCTCAGCCGCTTATACCGTTCCTCCACGAGCCTGGCAGGGGTCTTCTGAATCAATTCTTCGAGGGCAACGACAATCTTGTCCCCGATATTCTTCGCCGCCTGCTCAACGTCCCTGTGCGCCCCCCCTACCGGTTCCGCAATGATGTCGTCTATGATCCTGAACTTCAGGAGGTCCTGCGCCGTGAGTTTCAAAGCCTCGGCAGCCTTCGAAAAATCCTCCGGGCCGAGCTCGCCGTTCTTCCTCCAGAGTATCGCCGCACAACCCTCGGGGGATATGACCGAATACACCGAATGCTCGAGCATGTAGAAGCGGTCGGCCACACTGAGGGCAAGCGCTCCGCCGCTCCCTCCCTCGCCGATCACTACCGAAACTATCGGGGTCCCGAGCCGTG
>JAKAIZ010000231.1 GCA_021814065.1 Nitrospirota bacterium
ACCCAGTATACATCTGGTTTTACCTGTGTTGCGTTCATCTTGCCTCCAGTATATTCAGAAAATGATAGACGCGTATGCGATTGTGTATAAATTATAGCAAAACGGCACGGGATAGACTATTCAAGTGTTTGTAAATAATCAAAAGACTTTTTCCTGAAAGGGACTTGAAGTCAATATCCTTCGAGTGTAAAAGGGGTAAAGACGATTGGTATCAGAGTAATCAAGACAAATATAGTGAATGCAGCAAGCGCGATGAGCGTCCATTTTCGCTGCACGACGGGTATTATAGTGGAAAGAGTCTTGATTCTCCCAAGGGGCTGGATGACGCCGGTCATCGTCCCGAAGAAACTCCCCGCGAAAAGAGACACGTAAAGCGGATAACCGACGTAGTAATACCCCGCCTGGAGTATGTCGAAAGGGCAATGATGGGTCGGGATCTGGTAGAAATAAAGCGAGATGAAAGAGACGATCGCGGCGATTGATGCGAAGAAGAAGAAGGCTGAGAGAAACGCCATGAGGACCTTAAAGAGCTTCCAACCTGACTTCAAGGCCATTACTCCGACGAAAAAAATAGCCAGAAAAAGGGAATAAAAGACCACTTCGGTCGGACGGACAGGCAGGGAAGCCAGCGAGCTCCCCACGCCCGTTCCGCCTTCGCTGAAGAGCACGCCGCAGCAGGAGGTGATGACGTTGGGGTCTATTCCTGCGAAGTATTTTATCTGAAGGACATATCCCGCAATGACAAAAGGGATCATGAAGAGAAGCAGTTTATATTTTCTTTTGGTGAGCGGATAGTCTTCCGCCTTGCTGTCAAGACCGTCGAGGGCGATCCAGCCGGCCGCGAGAAAAAGGACCGCGATCTTTGCATAGAGCGCGGGGAACCCGAACGAATTGGCGTTCAGGGACCCGGTCGCACACATTGCACCGACGAGTAGGTTGTGAAGGTCGTCCGCCGTATAGATGAAGAGAAAGACCGAGATAATCTCGAAGAGGAGTCCGTATTTGACGAGGGTGGAAACTAGATAGGTCTTTCTTTCGAGTGCTAGCTGCTCCTCGGAATTGCTTCCGATGTCCCACTTTCTCCATATCTTCACCCCGAGGAAGGAGGCATAGGCCAAAAGAACGAGCGTGATGCCTGATCCGAGGAGTAAGGCGATGATACCGGGCTGCATGAACATCTCTGGTGCGTCCTACTTCCTTGTCACATTTCTTACAGCACCGTCGCGCATCTCGACGACGAGGGCCGCATATTCATTTTCGAAAACGATAGGATCGTGCGAGGCGATGATGACCGTCTTGCCCTTTTCCCAAAGGTCCTTCATAATGGCCATGAAGTTGCGTGAAAGCGCGGTATCCAGATGGGCGGTCGGCTCGTCAGCCAGCACGATCTCGGGGCTGTTGATGAGTGCCCGCGCAATCGCGGTCCGCTGCTGCTCGCCGCCCGAAAGACCCTGTACAGGGAAATCTCTCCGCTTCATCATGCCGATGCCCTCCAGCAGTCCCTCCGCTTTCTTCTTCAGTTTCGGGAGGTCGACATCGGTGGGATAAAGCGGGAGCATCACGTTTTGCAGGACACTCATCCCCTGAATGAGATGGAACTGCTGGAAGATGAACCCGTAAGTCGTCCTCCTGATATCGGTCAGGAACCTTTCGGGAAGGTGTGATATGTCCCGTCCTTCCAGCGTGATCGAGCCCGATGTCGGCCGGGTCATGCAGCCGAGGAGAGAAAGCATGGTTGTCTTGCCGGAACCGCTGGGCCCTTTCAGCACCGCGAAATCCCCGCGCCTGATGCCGATGCTCACTCCGCTCACCGCAAGCACCTCATTCGCCTTGCCCTTGTTGTAATACTTTGTCAGCTCGTTTGTTTGTATGATAGGGTCGTTCATGTCGCCGCTGGCCTCGCAGTCGCATTAAAGAAGAAGGCGAACATGCCCGAAAAAGTCCATAAATTCGGCAAATTCGATTTTGATTCACGTAAACGCAGTTTTAAACTCGGCTGACATCTTGAAAAAAGTTTGTTGCTGCAGGCCGGGGTTGTGCGGTGCCTCAGATTATGGACCTTTTTCAGCATATTCGCCTTTTCTTCTCCTATATTGATATACAACTTCGGGTTGCTTTTGTCTTAATTCTTTTGCTCTTCACTATCTACTGTTTACTATTTACTGTCTCTCTCATCCTCTTACCACCTCATCCGGATCGGTGATCGCCGCCTTCCAGGACGGAATGATCGTCGACGCAATATAGGGGATGACGGTCAGGGCCATCAGCATCGCAATCTGATACGGATCTATGAACGGGGCGAGCCTGAAGTCAGGATAGATGACGGACCAGCCTTTCAGCGCTGGCGCGAAGACCGAGGCCCCGAAGAAATACACATGCACGTAAGCCAGGATTATCCCAAGGAGAAATGAAGAGAGGGATATGACGAGTCCTTCCCAGAACTTCATCTCGATGATGTCCGAGGTCTCCCATCCTATCGCCTTGAGGATGCCTATCTCTTTCTTCTCTTCAGCACTGAGACCGGTCGCCTTGTCCCAAGCGAGAATGATGAAGGCTACGAGGGCGCCGGCGAAGAGCGTAAGGATCAGACCGCTCCTCCAGCCGAATACCGCGTCGTAGGTCCTTATGATTTCCTTCCTCAATATCGGCCTTGTGTCCGGGAAACGGGAACGGATCTTCCCCGCGATGACCGGCGCCTCGGTTTCGTTGCGGACCGTGACGGCGAGGTCGGTGGCCATATCAGGCGGCATTCTGAACAGCCGGATGACATCGGGCCGGCCGAGCACGATGAGGTCGGCGGTAAGGAGTTCGGACTCCGATTCGAAGATGCCGACCACGTCAAAGTCCATCGCATCGCCGGCCGCGGACACCAAAGAAATCGTACTTCCCATATCGATGAACCGGGCCTTTGCCACCCCTCTGCCGACGGCCGCGACGCCTTTTTCCTCAGGGGCGGGCAGCCGCCCCTGAAGAAGACGGTTGCCGGCCGAAAGCGACCCCGAGGAAGCGAGGATGGTATAGTTCGCCTTTACGAGCGGATCGTAATAATAACCCCAGTAACGGGGCTCGACGCCTGATACTCCAGGTATGGCCGAAATCTCTTTTGCCCTGCCGACCGGGATCAGTTCCTGCCGCCCGGCGGACATCCTCTGCACTATCAACTCGGGCGAGCCCTTGAGGATAAGCAGGGCCTCGCGCTTGAACGAATAGGAAAGAAAAAGGATCGATCCGGTGATGAATACGATAAATGTGAATACGAGAACGATGCCTAAGTTCTTGAACTTCCTCCTTAGTAGAGACAGGAGCGTGAAATCCAGGACGTTCATATGGCTGTTGAGGCTCATTGTCCCCTCACCTTCATCGCCGCGCCGAGTGAGGTGAAATCGGGCGGGGGCGTCACCGAACCCGACGGAAAGTGCTCAATAGAACCGGGGTAGTCCTGGAATGCGGAAAAGATGTCCGCCTGAGATGGGTTCCTCGTATAACGGGCGTCGTCCGAGAATGAGATGTCCGTCAATTTCAGCGTGGCAGTTATGTCGCCCAGGTCGTGGCTGACCGCAAGGAAATGTGAAACGCGGACATGCGAAGTCGCCCCTAACGCTGCAAGAAACAAGAAGCAGCCGAGCACAAAGAGTCCGAAGACCAGGGATTTCCGCAACTACCTGAGGTCCTCTTTCTTCACTTCGCCGAACTTCAATATCTTTTTCCCAAGGTGGTCTTTCATGAACTCCTTCGCCCTGTCAAACGAATCGACCGGTACGAGTTCGGCTCCCATAGGACCATTCACATCGCTTCCCTGCACGAAGAAAATCCTCTTTCTGGCATCCATAAACTTGGTGGAATAATATTCGGTCACGTAGATCGCATTGATATCGGACTGTTTCTTCCCGGGGTTATACTTCGCGACGTTGAAATAATACCGGAACATGTCTTTCGGTCCGTCAAAGACGGAGTAGGTCCCGTCATTGAATATGATCTCGGCCACCCATGTCGGGTAGCCCGAAACGAACATGCCGCAGACCTGACATTTGTCCCCCTTTTTCACTTCTACCGGCTTTTTTTCTTCCGCGGGTGATGCGGAAAAAAAGAGCAGAAGCAGGGCTACGGATAGGGTGCAGATCGATGAGAGGCGTATGGCTCTGTTCATGACTTTCTCCTTTATATGCGTTTGCGTGAATCACCATCAAACATTGCCGCTTGCCCGCCAATCTGTTTGGAGGGCTTTTATAGCTTTTTTCAGCATGTCCGCCTCTGCTTTATACAATATTAGGGTCTGTTTTATTATATACCATCAGCCCCTGAGTTATTGAGAATCCGAATTGCCTCATCAAAAAACGATACGAAGTTGAATCGTTGCCTCATATAAGAAAACGATACGAAAAATAATCGAAAATAGCCTTCTGTAATCAAGGCGACAGGAGGC
>JAKAIZ010000232.1 GCA_021814065.1 Nitrospirota bacterium
ATGACGGCAAAGAAACTAAGGCATCTCCCGGTCATTGATGATAATGTTGTCGCCGGGGTCATCAGCATCGGCGATGTCATCAGCGCATATATATCGGCACAGAAGATCACGATCAAGGACCTGGAAAGCTTTATATACGGGACCGAATACCAGGGAGGGTAGAACGGATCCTGTATCTGCAGCGCAAAATAATCCGGTGAGCTGACAGGGGAGTGCTGAATCCTGCTCAGACCAGCCTCAGCCCGAAATAATAGCAGCACTGCTGATGGTCCGGCTCAATTTCCTCCTACAGTTCGATATGGGCCTGGCACTTTTTGGTGCAGGTCCGTGCGCAGGCCTCACAGCCGATGCAGTTATCAGGATTTGCTACGGACATTACCTTGTTGCCCATGTCGTCTCCGTATTCATCTTCTCCCTCGAACGGCTTTTCTATCAGTTCAAGGACATCCCTGCTGCAGGCCTTGTAACACCTGCCGCAACCGATGCACCTGTTCACATCGATAGACTCTATAAATCTGGGCGTCCAGGTTCCTCCGCCCCTTGTGTATCCGACAATAGCCATCGCTTTCTCCTTTCGAAAAGACGGGGGCGGGCTGCCGCCCGCCCTGGCAATTTATTACGTGATAGCCTCGCCGCCCTGTTCGCCCGTCCTCACCCTCAGGGCGTCGTTTACAGGGGAGACGAATATCTTGCCGTCTCCGGCCTTGCCTGTCTGGTTCACCTTGATGATCGACTTGACGACTGTGGACACGACATCGTCAGGCACCACGATCGTCAGCAGCCTCTTCGGAACAAAGAGCGCAATCTTGGGGAGCGCATGTTCCAGCGCATAACTCGACGGTGTCGGTGTGAGCTTCACGGCGGTACAGAAACTGGCAGGCATCTCGGAGTCCATTTCTGCGCACATTGCACCCTTCTGCTTGCCCCTTCCGTCGACACTCTGAATGGTCAAAGAGGGGTAGCCGAGCTGCTCAAGGACGGTCTTTGTTTCAGGGAGCTTGTCCCTGCGTATGATCGCCGTGATCTCTTTCATAGCGAGGCCTCGCCTGTCCTGACGGTATAGGCTGATTCGACAGGGGAGACGAATATCTTGCCGTCACCGATGAATCCGGTCCTCGCCTTGTCCGAGATGATGGCTATAACCTTCTTTTCATCGCCGTCGTCAACCACTGTCATGATGAGGGTCTTCGGCAGTTCATCGTAGTGCACCGGTCCTACCGTGAGACCCTTCTGCTTGCCTCTGCCGAACACCGGCATCTTGGTGAGAGACGGAAACCCCGCACCCTCAAGCGCCTGCACCACTTCCTGTTCCTTTTCCGGTCTTATGAATGCCCTGATCATCTTCACCTTTGATTCCTCCTGTTTGATTGTTCGTTTTCGTAAATGCTCACTGTTCGCTCACCGCCTTCTTCAGCCACGGCGGCGGCGCGGTCTTCACCGTCTCGTAGAGTTTCGCAAGAGACTCCTCGATAGAGACCACCTCTTTCACCTTGATCGGCATCACACCTTTCCTGATCAGCCGAGCGGCCGAAGGCCCTCCGATCTCCGTGAGATAGACGATCCTGCAGTCGGCCAGACGGTCCGCCTTGCCTTCGACCTTTTCGTCATGGACCCTGCCCATGCCTTTTGTCTCTTCTATCAAGGTGTCCCGGCCTTCGGCAAATCTCCTCATTTCGACGAAACGGTACCCGCCCATCGTCAGTTCATAAATTGCGAATCTGCCGGACCTTCCGAAATGCTCATCCACATTCGTGCCGTCGGTTGTTGCAAAAGCTATCTTCATGTATGCACCTCCCTGATAAGAATATTTGCTACTTCATGGATAAGCGCCAATGTCCCGGCATAGCCTATCCCCACGGTGACGTTATTGCCGAAATTCTTGTACACGGGGAAGCCCTTCTGCAGCAGGGGCATACCCAGGTCTGCTGCGACATCTTCCGCATGAGAGTTCGCGATAAGGATATCAGCCTTCCCGGCCAGAGAAGAAAGGTCACCTGCCACAACCTTCTCGGCAAGAATAAACGGAGAAGACGGCGAGTCCGCAGGTATCACGGCGAGGTCTATGTCCATGCCGACAGAATCAAGTACGCGTGATACATGGATGCAGTGATCGGGCTCCAGGGCCAGGATCGCCTTTTTCCCGGCGGTGAAAAAGTGTGCATCCCTCATCCCGTCGATAAGTATCCGCCTCTGCCTTTCGTATTTCGGGTGAGGGCTTCTGCCGCTGAGCTTGACGAGCAACTCCATGAATGCATCCGTTTCCGCAACCCCGGCAAGACTTTCGAAGACCCTGTACTCTATGCCGAACCGCTCCATCAGAACCCTGGCCGGCGCCTCCATGCTCCTGCCTATCGCGATTGTAAAGTCCGAACTGCCCATGGTTCTTATCTCCTCTATCGTAGTACCCCCGAGCGCGAGGGGAGAGACCCCCTGCCTGCTGCCGTCGAGACAGGCGAGGTCGGGCAATAGAACCGCTTTCAGACCAAAAGAGATCATAATCTCTCTCAACTCCGAAAAGTCGGCAGGCGCCAAATGGGAGCCCGCGATCACGTTCACCTGGCATTCTCTTTCACCGGGTACAGGCTCGAACGGCATCGCATAGGGAGAGGTCCAGGCGCCCGTATGTTCCGCCATCTGGAGCAGCGCCACGACCGCGCGGGCGTAACCCGTTTCGAGTCCGCCTTCATAATCCGGCGTCGGCACATGTATCAACGCAACTCCCTGAGCTTCAGGCCCTAGGCCCTTCAGGGTAGCACCGACGTCATCGCCCCTTACCTCGGAAAGACCCGAGGTGAGCACGGCTATCAACTCCGGACCGCTTTTTCCGGCGAGACCGGAAATCACATCTCTGAGTTTTTCCCCGCTTCCCATCACCACGTCCTCGGCAAAGAGCTTAGTGCCGCCTAATGCTATCGGCTCACTGAAATGCTTTGTCAGGAGGACCTTTCCCAGAAACGGGCAGCCCTGCGCCCCGTGAATCACCGGGATCGCCCGGTCTATGCCCTGTATCGCTATTGCTGCACCGATCGACTGTGAATGCTTCAGAGGGTTGATCGAGAGTGAAGCATTCGATTCCCCCCTCACCCTTGTCTTTTCCCCCGCTTCTGGGCGAGGGGAGTGGTGAGGGGAGCTTCTTTCATAAAATTTGATACCTTTGCTTATCGCCTCCGCGAGGTTGACGAGTCCCGCATAGCCCGCATAGGCGATATGCCGCTCCTGGTTGACATCCACGAAAGGATATCCCTCTTTAACGGCGAGATACTGGTTCCTGCCTCCGGCAACCAGGATATCGGCGGACCTGTCTTTCAGGAGCCGAAGGAGGTTCTTCGGCGTGACGTCCTCGACGAGAGGTGCATCCTTGCCGAGGATCCGTCTCATCTTCTCCTCGTCCTCGCAGGTGCTCTTCTTCGTACCGATCGCCACGACCTCCATGCCGAGGTCGAGCAGTGCGGATATGAACGACCAGCTCTTGACGCCTCCCGTATACAGCACGGCCTTCTTGCCTCTGAGATGCCCATATGACTTCAGCTTTTCACCCAGGGCCATTTCTTCGATCCTTATGATATCTTCGGTTTTAACCGGGAGTTGAGGACTGAGGGCTGAGAGCTGGGAGCTGATTGCCCTTAGGGCCTTTGACATCTCGGACTTCCCGAAGAAAGATACCTCGACATAGGGGATACCGTATTTTTGTTTCATTCCCTTTGCGACATTGATCAGTGCCCTGCTGCATACTACGACATTCAGCATCGCCCTGTGCGCATAGGTGATCTCCTCAAAACTGCTGTCTCCGGTCATCCTTGAAAGGACCGGGAGCCCGGCCGCCCTGAGTACCGGCTCCACCATCCAGAGATCGCCCGCGATATTGTATTCGCCGATGAGGTTGATCAGCCCCGCCGACTCCTGGCTGCTCTTCTGTGGCGGCTCGCCTGTCCCGATCACATAGTCGAGAAGGGCCTCACCGGCGATCCTGTTGCCGAGATTCTTGGGTCCTACAAATCCGGGGGCATTCACCGGGATGACCGGGATATCGAGTTTCCTTTCCGTATCGGTGCATATGGCTTCGATGTCTTCCCCGGTGATGCCGGTGACACAGGTGGCATACACGAATATCGCCTTCGGCCGCACGGATTCCGCCGTCTTTTCGATCGCCGCACGGAGCTTCCGCTCCGCCCCGTAGATGATATCCATCTCGCTCAGGTCAGTCGTGAAGCCCATCCTGTGGAGGATACCGCGTGAGGAGCGGGTGCCTCTCCCTTCCCACGAGTTGCCGCAGCAGGCGATAGGGCCATGGACAATATGGGCGGTATCGGCGATCGGCTGAAGCACGATCATGGCGCCGTCGAAGGCGCAGGATTCGCCTCCCCTCGACCGGCAGACCTTGTCGCTTTTTGCTGTTCCGCAGCCATGTTCGGTCAATTTATC
>JAKAIZ010000233.1 GCA_021814065.1 Nitrospirota bacterium
TGCTGTGGAACCGGTCGGCCCCCTTGAACCTCGGATATCCGGGCGTCTCACCGGACTTTATCCGTCGGAAGAAAGACTGAATGCATATTCCGACGATATCGGCCGCCCATTCCAATCCTTTCCGGCCGCCTATTCCGAGATTGAGGCCATCGATTCCGACGTATTCCGGCCACCCATTCCGAGGGATTCCGGCCACCTTGAAGGTGACCCCCTACTCGGTGCTGCAGTCGTAGGGGTCATTTCAGATTGGCCCCGGGTTCCGGATCGAACAGTGTTGCTCGCTTTCTTCTCATGGAATCTTCCCCCGTCAAATTTATCCTATGCGCATTATGGACTATCCTGTCGAGGATGGCATCGGCTATGGTCGGATCCCCGATCTGGGTATGCCAGGCCGAGACAGGAAGCTGACTTGTCAGAAGGGTGGCCCTCAGGTCATGCCTGTCTTCCATTATTTCGAGAAACTCGCGCTTCTCGTCCTCGGCCATCGGCAGAATAACAAAGTCATCCACGATAAGCAGGTCGGCCTTTGCTATGGCCTTGCGTAGCTTCCTATAACTGCCGTCTCCTTTGGCGGCAATCAGTTCCTGAAAGAGATCTGTAGCCCTGTAGCGGATTACCTCGAGTCCCTCCCGGCATGCCTTGTTCCCCAGAGCCTCCCCGATATAGGTCTTTCCCACTCCTGTTTTCCCTACGATTATTACGTTCTGATGGTTTCTGATCCACTGGCAGTTGGCGAGCGAAAGGATAACCGATCTGTCCAACCCGCGCGGGGACACAAAGTCTATGTCCTCCACGGATGCCTGCTGCCTGAAATGTGCCTTCTTTAGCCTTTTATGCAGCTTCTTGGATTCCCTGGCCGCCCATTCGCGGTCCACTATCATAGCAAACCGCTGTTCGAAACTCAGGCTGCTCAAGTTCGGCTGATCCAGCTGCTCCTTGAAAGCCACCGCCATAGTGTGAATCTTCATCTGATGAAGTTTCTCGATGCTTTCGTAAATCATTATGATACCTCCTTTGTCGATGTTGTAAGGCGCCGTTAACGGTAATAATTGCTTCCCCGGATGTTCTCATGATCAATTGCGGGGCGATCCTTTTCCGGGTCGGTCAGAGGAACTCTGTCCAGTCCGGACTGCAATATCGATTTGATGCTTCTATAAGACGCCGAGTTGATAGCCAACGCCCTCTTGCATGCGGCTTCAAGACGGTCTTGGAAGTCCGGTTTTCTATGAAGGCTGATGATGCCGATGCATGATTTCATCCCCTTTTCAGGGTGGGAGTTTCCATTGATGAGTTGCTCGAAAACCTTGAACGCGTATGGTCCGATATTGTTCCTGGCATGTTCGAGCACGCTTGCGGGCGTCCAGCCTAAATACATCTGGTGGGATTTCGGCCTGTGCTCGTTAAGGGTGGTGGCTGCGCCCTTCTGGTAGCTCCGCTGATGGGTTGCGACCCGCCTGTTCTGATGAAAGATCTCCACTGTGCCGGTCGTTAACCTCACTTCTACCATTTTCCCTGTCAGATTGTAGGGGACGCTATAGAAGTGGCTGTCGACCTCGACGTGATAGTCCACGTTCACGGGCGCCTTCTGCCATTCGGCGTATTCGTACCTGACGGAGGGGAGAGGCTTCAGAGACGGCTTATCCAAATCCCTGAACAGCTCCGTCCGGCTTTTCTTGAGTTTCTTCATCTGGCGATTATTCAGCTCGATTAGGAGCCTTCTGACCTCCTTGTTAGCCTCGTCGATGCTGAAGAAGGTATGGTTTCTCAGTTTCGCCGTAATCCACATCGTTACGACGCGAACGGCAGCTTCGACCTTTGGCTTGTCCTTCGGTTTGCGGACGCGCGCCGGGATGACAACACAGCCGTAATACTGCGCCATCTCCTGATATGTCGGATTTATGTCCGGCTAGTAGCGGCACGCCTTGGAGACGCCGGCCTTTAGGTTGTCCGGGACGATTATCTGTGGCGTGCCCTCAAAGTATTCAAATGCCCGTAGATGCCCGCCGATCCAGTTCGGCAGACCCTGCGACTGCATGGCTTCGGCGTAGGTGTAGCTGCTTGCGCCCAGTACCGCCACGAAGAGCTCGGCGTCCTTGACTTCTCCCGTGTCCGGATTATGAATCGGTATACCCTTGCCGGCGAAATCCACGAACATCTTTTCGCCGGCCTTGTGGGTCTGGCGCATGCTAATAAAGAGCGTCTGCAGCCATCTATGATATAGATCGCAGAAGCGGGAGTACTGGTAGCCGTCGGGATTGCGTTCTTTGTACTCCATCCACAGAAGGTTGAGCGTCATCCCCTTCTGTCTGAGTTCCGTGTGGATTTTCGGAAAGTCAGGCGTCGGGACCGCCCTCTTGGTTTTCACCCCCTCGTAAGGGAAAAGCATATTTTGCAGCGCCGCCTCGTCCATTTCCTCCGGCAGGGGCCAATTCAGACCCGCCGCTTTGGCCCTCAATAGATAGTCGGCTACACAGGACCGGGCGGAGCCGACCGATTTTGCGATCTTCCGCGCCGAAAGACCGAGATCATGATGCAACCTCAGAATTTCTCTTATTTTCCTCATTGTCAACTTCTCCTTTGCCATTCTATCCAGGCCTTTTCATGTAACTGCGATATCGCACTTCCTGTTCCTAAAAAAAGAGCCACCGTTAAACATGCTGCAACCTCCTTATCCTTTCAATTTCCATTGCCTGTCTTTCTTTCCATTCCTCCTTTGTTTTGCCCTTATACGTGCCGTGTATCTCCGCAAGGCGAATGTAGTAATCGCAAAGCGCAAGGCTTCGCCGGCTTGACTTGTCCCTGAGCAATCTTATGATTTTTGAAACTGCTTTCACCTCTGTATCCGTCAACTGCTCTGTGAGAAGGTCAATTTCCCCGATTGTGTATACCGCCGACATCAAAAGGAGTTCGGTATGCTCTGTGATCTTGGAAAGAACATATGCCTCAACCGTCTTGTCGTCGGCCCACCAATTCAAGTAGGGCCCGCCGGGGTCGATGTCTTCCAACCCGATATATTTGTCCATATCTTTCCACCGCGCCCACTGGGCGCTCGCTCTCTTTAGCAGATCGTCGCTAAGCATATGTCTGATCTCTTCCAGAGTAAGGCCTTTTTCTTTCAGCTCGATAATCTTTTTGACCATGCCGATAATCTCGGGGCTATAATAGCCATAGACCCCTCGCCCTTTCTCCCCGACCTGTTTCTCAGGTCTTGGCAACAGCCCCAGGCGCTGGTAATACTCGAAGGTCCTCTTCGAGATATCAATGCGCTCCTTTTTCAGCTTCGCCAAGACTTCGGTGAGCTTTAACTTGGTCACGAGACCAATATATACTGCGATATCGCAGTTTGTCAAGGAAAAATTCTTGCCCAAATGAAGACCGCGTCAGTATGGGCGGCAGGCTGGCGGCTGAAAGGAGGGGGTGGAGGGCGCCCCGGGGATCGGGATTAGGGACGCCCTCCGCAGAACGGCGAATTTGTGGGAATCATGGAGGGTTCGCCGTTCCTATTCGATCGAAATTCCGTCAATCGTTGCAGAGCCTGTGTCTACAGAAAGCGAGGGGTCCGTCGGCCCTTTTATCGTGGAATTACCCACCTTCTCCAACAAATCGCAGTCATATCCCCCATCCAAGGTGATGTCCCTATCGATGGTAACGTTCTCAGGGAAGTGCAGAGCCTGGCTTTGAATCGTATCGCCGGGATTAGCGGCGCTTAGGGCAGCATAAATCGTAGTATATACATTTGCCGAACTGGAAAGCTTGACTGTTTGAGGATTATCACACGCCAGGACATCAATACTCTGCGTGGCAGTCGGGACGGAAGGGCCGCCGTCGTTTGTGGCAGTAAGCGTCGCGGTAAAAGTTCCCGCACTTTCATAGACGTGAACGGGATTCTGCTCGTGACTGTGAGGCGAGCCGTCGCCGAAATCCCAGTCCCACTGGGAAGCAGGAGGCGTCGACGTGTCGGTAAATGCCGCCCTCAGTGGAGCCTTCACCGATGCAGGGGCAGTCACAAATGTGAAACTGGCAACGGGAGCATTAATGACGAAAGACGCATTGACAGTGCAGTCTGCCGTTATCGGGCCTGTCGCATACGAATAACTTGTAACAGCGGAAGAAGTATTAGTGTATGGGGTCCCCCAGCATCCCTCTACGGTGCCGATATGGTAATCGGTATTTGAATCAAACGTGAAGCTGGTAGTCCCGGTGTAACTTATTGTCTGAGGTGAGGGCGTAGAAGCGCTCAATGATCCGTTTTGGCCCGCCGCAGCCGTCACCTGATATTCATTTATGGCGAACGTCGCCTGAACCGTGCAATCTCCGACAATTGAACCAGTGCTGTACGTATACATCGTTACAGTATTGGATGTGTTAGTGTAAGGAG
>JAKAIZ010000042.1 GCA_021814065.1 Nitrospirota bacterium
ATACTTGAGACAAAGCGGGAACGGATAATTGCGACGTTTCTGATAGCCCTTGCAATCCCCTGCTCGGCGCAGCTCGGCGTCATCCTGGGGATGCTCGGACCCTATCCGATCAAGGTCACGCTCTGGTGGGTCGGTACCCTCTTTCTGGTCCTGGTCCTTACCGGGTATATCGCCGCCAAAGTCGTGCCCGGTGAAAAGGCCGACTTTTTCCTCGAACTGCCGCCGATCAGGCTGCCCAGGCTCGGGAACATACTCATGAAGACCCTCGGTAGGATCGAATGGTACCTGAAGGAAGCGGTGCCGCTCTTCATTCTCGGAACCTTCGTCCTTTTTCTGCTCGATAAACTGAAGGTCCTGGGATGGGTCGAGCGGGCCGCGTCGCCGGTCGTCGTCGGATTTCTCGGCCTGCCCGAGAAAACCGCCAGCGTCTTCATACTCGGGTTCCTCAGGAGGGACTACGGGGCCGCGGGTCTCTTCACACTCTCTAAACAGGGGCTCCTCACGCCCGACCAGATCATCGTGAGCATCATCACGCTGACGCTCTTCGTCCCTTGTCTGGCGAGCTTCTTCATGATCGTCAAGGAGCGGGGGGCGAAAACCGCCCTGCTCATGTTCTTCCTTATCACTATCTTCGCTCTCCTGGTCGGCGGAGGGGTAAATCTCCTCCTGCATATGCTGGGCTGACCTGTGGCTTTTGACAGTCTTTCAAGGGCAGGTTTATAATTAAAGCTGGCATGAAAGTGAAGTTTGTCCTCATATTTTTACTCGCCTCCCTTGTCATCGGAAGCATCGCCGGGAGCTATGTGGCTATCGCAAAAGGGATACCGTCGATTAACGAGCTGAAACAGTATAAACCGACCGTCGGCACCAGGATCTATTCCGATGACGACGTGCTGATCGGTGAGCTTAGGGTGGAGAAGGGGATATTCGTCCCTATCGACAGCATGCCTAAGAACATGATTAACGCGATCGTCGCGGTCGAGGACTCCAGGTTCTGGAAGCACAAGGGGATAGATTATATCGCGATCGCCAGGGCGGTCGTCACGGACGTGCTCCACGCAAGCCTCAAAGAAGGCGGCAGCACGCTCACCCAGCAGCTTGCAAAGGTGGTTTTTCTCAGCCCTGAAAAGACCCTCCGGAGAAAGTTGATGGAGGCTTCGCTTGCGGTGAAGATCGAAAAAAACCTGACAAAGAAGGAGATACTCGAACTCTACCTCAATAAGGTCTATTTCGGCCACGGCGCCTACGGCGTCGAGATGGCCTCGCGTGTGTACTTCGGCAAGTCCGTCAGACACCTGAGCCTCGGCGAAGCAGCCATGATCGCGGGGCTCGTAAAGGCGCCTACGCTCTATTCCCCCTTTAACAACCTCTCGAAGGCGAAAGAACGGCAGGCGACCGTCCTGGCCCGCATGGAGGAGGAAGGGTACATAAGTAAGTCTGCAAGGGAGGCAGCCAATAAACAGCCGCTTAACCTGACGAGTCCTAAAAAAGGGATGGAGGCGGACAGTTACTTCGTCGAATACATAAGGAAATACCTCGAGGCAAAATACGGCGAGGATACCGTGTATAAAAGCGGGCTGAAGGTCTACACGACCCTCGACAGGGGGATGCAGGTCGCAGCTGTTAACGCGGTTCAGTCCGGACTGAAAGAGGTGGACAAGCGCAGGGGATGGCGCGGCGTAATAGAGCACAAAAGCGACATTGATTTTGACAAAGAACTGAAGGCGAAAGAACTCTCTTCCACGGTCTCGGTAAATCCGGGCGATATTTATTCAGGACTTGTCCTTCGTGTCACGGACAAGGAGGCGCTGATAAAAACAAGAGGAGTTATCGGGAAACTTTCGCTCAAGGACGCTACCTGGGCATCGAAGATCCTGAACAAGGACGGTAAAGTTAAGAATATCCCGAGTTTCGGCCTCACGAAGATATTGAGACCCGGGGACGTGGTAAAGGTCAGCATCAAGAGCATACGCAACAGGGACGTCCGCTTGACGCTCGAACAAGACCCGCAGGTGGAAGGCGCCCTGGTCGCCGTAGAACCGTATTCCGGCTTCATCCGGGCAATGGTCGGGGGGTATGACTTTGCCGAGAGCGACTACAACAGGGCGTTGTACGCAAAAAGACAACCGGGGTCTGCATTCAAACCCGTCATCTATGCATCGGCAATGGACAACGGCTTCACCCCCGCAAGCGTCATCAACGACGAGCCGGTTACCTATGCCGGCGGGGCAAAAGGCGAGTGGAGCCCCGAGAACTACGACCATAAGTTTTACGGGCCAACCCGCCTCAGGGAGGCGCTGACGTATTCGAGAAATGTCGTCACGGTCAAACTCGTCGAGGCGATGGGTATCGATAACCTCATCAACTTTGCAAGGACGGTCGGCGTCGACGAGGACGTGCCGAGGAACCTCAGCATAGCCCTAGGTTCGTTCAATATAACGCCGCTGGAACTCGCGCTGGTGTATGACCTCTTCGCGAGCAACGGCATGAAGGTCAAGCCGATCTCGATAAAATACGTGACCGACAGGAAAGGCAGAATACTGGAAAGCAATGAACCCCAACCGGAACAGGTGGTGAGCCCCCAGACCGCTTTTCTTATCACGTCGATGATGGAGGATGTCGTAAAATACGGAACTGGCTGGCGTGCAAAATCACTCGGCCTGCCGGTAGCGGGGAAGACGGGAACAACCAATGACTATAAGGACGCCTGGTTTGTCGGGTACGCTTCCAACCTTGTGGCCTGCGCTTGGGTAGGGTTCGACAACTTCACGACGCTCGGGCCACTTGAGACCGGGGCCAGGGCCGCATCTCCAATCTGGGTGTCGTTCATGCGGAATTCGATTAAGGGGGGAGCGGAGGATTTCACGCCGCCGGAGGGCATCACCACCGCCTTCATTGATCCGAAGACAGGGCTTCTTTCGGGCGACACATCAGGGATAAAAGAGTATTTCAAGGACGGGACCCAGCCTAAGCAACTCACTCCATACCGCTCCATATGGGAGCTGAAGGACCCTTCAGGGGCCGACTTCGATTAGCCCGCGAGGAACCCCCGACTACTTCTTGGTCTTCTTGGAGATATAGACGATGCAGTCTTCGCAGATCCGGCCGGACTGCGTATTGCATATCATCCTGTTCAGTTCCCAGCAGGGCTTCGTCCGGTCAATATAGGCTGAACATTTGTCTTTTCTTTCTTCGGAACAGGCCGTGATCTCCCAGCAGGGAGCGTAGTCGAGGAGTTTCTTGATCCCCTCGATGCTGATCTTTTTGTTGTGGATCAACTCCCGCAGGCACCTGAGCCATTTTATGTCGTTCTCCGAGTAGAACCTGTTTTTGTTTCTCCTCGCAGGCTTTATCAGTCCGTGCTTTTCATAGAGTCTCAGGGTCTGGTCCGTGGTCCCGATGAGTTCCGCGACGATCCCGATCGGATATAGCGGCATCTCCTTTTTTTCTTCTTCACTCAGGTCTTTTCTCATTTTTCCCCTTGCCATGCTTTCTATGATTTCTGATCAGTTCGCATATTAATTTTAATTATTAATACATTTTCAAATTAAAAAATGCAAGTTTTTTATCTTTCTTATTGACATCTTGCATTTGGCTTATGTTATATTACTCCGATTTTTCGTTAAGGAGGCCACTTATGCACGAATCAAAACTTCTTATGGATATATTTTTCAACCCTGAGGTGATCCCTTCTTATGTCTCTTACGCCTTCCTCGCCTCGCTACTGCTGATCGTCATCGCACTCATTGTGAGAAGTTCACTCAAACTCGTGCCGACGGGCACGCAGAACGTGGTGGAGACGATTATCGAGGCGCTCCTGAATCTGGCCGAGGAGAACATAGGACATCACTGGGCAAGGCCGTTATTCCCGCTCCTGGCGACGCTTGCGCTTTTCATTGCCGTTTGCAATTTCATGGGCCTTATACCCGGCTTCGTCTCGCCGACAGCAAATATCAACACTAACGCTGCGATGGCTATCCCGGTATTTCTGGCGACCCATGTATACGGCATCAGGGTGCACGGGTTCGGCTACATCAAGCATTTCCTGGGACCCATCCGTTCGATCTTCGCGCTGCCTCTCATGATCCTCATGTTCGTCATAGAATTCATAGGCCATATAGCCAGACCTCTTACGCTTTCGGTCAGGCTTTTCGGGAATATGGTCGCCAAGCATTACATCATCGGGGTCCTCGGTATCCTCTCGCCGGCGATAGTGCCGGTGGCGATACTGGTGCTCGGCGTGCTCGTAAGTGTGATACAGGCGTTTGTCTTCACCTTGCTGACAGCGCTTTATCTTGCTGGTGCCGTTGAAGAGGCACATTAATCCAAGTTCCTTGAGAAAGGAGGAAAAAGTATGAAGAAAACCGTTGCAATGATCCTTCTGGTCCTCTCGCTTGTAGTCCTGCTCGCACCCGTTGTATTCGCCGAAGAAGCGGCAACTGCTGCAGCAACCACTGCGCCGGCAGACGCTAAGCTCAAGTATTATGGGGTAGCGGCGCTTGCCTGCGGTCTGGCGATAGGGATTGCGGCCTTCGGAGCGAGTATCGGCCAGGGCATGGGCTTAAAGGGCGCCACTGAGGGTATCGCAAGAAACCCCGGCGCATCCGGCAAGATCACGACGACCCTGATCATCGGTCTCGCCATGATCGAGTCTCTCGCGATTTACGCGCTCGTCGTAGCGCTGATACTGCTATTCGTGAATCCGTTCAAGATTTAGCAGTCCTTTTTGTGACAAAAAAAGGCCGTGGGAACACGGCCTTTTTTTATTAACTATTCGCTTCCCGTAGCGTTTCAGTAACGCTCTATTCAGCGGAAGCTTTACTTCAAGCCTTCAGCCTGTCTCCGGTAGGCATCATGTCGGGATCGGGCGACTGACCGTTCTTGGCGCGATACTCTTTCCGCTTGCACTCGGCCATCTTCGGACCCATACAGTATTTGCTGATCAGATTTTTGCATGCCACGCTCCACGACTCCTGGTACTTCTTGAAAAAACCGCATGTTTCGAGCAATTCACACTTTTCCGCCATATCGAATCTCCTCCTTATCTAAAACTGTAACTTTAGATTTTTGCCAATTTTATACCGTAGGGTTCGTGGGTGTCAATGCTCGCTGGTCAATGGGCAGTAAATTCGCCGATCTGCTGCTTAAAAAGCAGTCCGAAGGCGTTCAGGTCAACATCATTTATGACAGCGTGGGAAGTTTGGGTACCCCCGGCTCGTTTTTCGATCGCCTGAAAGATGGCGGCATTCATGTTGTCGAATTCAACCCGGTGAATCCGGCGAAGTTTTTCTGGAGAAGGCTTCTGAGATGGCAGCCGACCCATCGCGATCACAGGAAAATTTTCATTGTTGACGGGAAAGTCGCCATCACAGGAGGTGTCAACATCAGCGGCGTTTACTCAGGCGGCCTCTCCGGCAGACAAGAGAAGGATGAGAAGAAAATCCCGTGGCGCGACACCGACGTCCGGATTGAAGGGCCTGCCGTGGCAGAGTTACAAAAACTGTTTCTTGACACATGGCATAGAGAGAAGGGGTCCGATCTTGGGGAAAGTAACTTCTTCCCCCAACTTAAGGAAGTGGGAGGCGACCTTGTCCAGGTCGTGGGCAGCACGCCGGGGGCAGAAAACAGGATAACTTTCATTATGTACGTTTCTGCCATCACCTTTTCGGAGAATTCGGTGCATATGACCAGTGCATACTTCGTCCCATAACAGCCCCACTGAACGGGCGGGGAAACTTCTCAGCCGGCCTCACTTCATCTCTTAAGCTTCTCGTACATCTTCGCGTTTTCGATCGCGATGCCGCCCTGCTCCGCAAGGGCAACCGCGAAGTCGATCTCGCCGCTTCCGAACTCCCTGAACTCGTCGGTGAGCAGCCGCATGATGCCGATGATCTTTTTGCGGACCACGATCGGCACGACGAGAATGCTCTTGATGCCTTCCTCTTTCGCCTCGTCCCGGTAGAATATCCTCGGATCGGTCGTGGCGTCGTAGATGGCGAGCGGTCTGCCCTCCAGCGCAAGGGACATGCTCTCCTCCGCGTCCACCGGCCCGCGGTTCAGGTATTTATCGCTGAGGCCGTATGCCGCCGCCAGTTCGAGTCTGCTCCCCGACTCGTCGAGGAGCCGTATCGTCGCCGCCTTTGTCCTCATGATCTCCGGTATCTTCCTGACGATCATGGCGAGGACTTCCTTGATGTCGAGCGTCGAGCTGATCGCCTTCGACACCGCCTGTATCGCCTTAAGGTACTGCATCTCACGGGACTGCCTCTCATACATGCGGGCGTTTTCTATCGCGGTGCCGCATTGTTCCGCAAGCGAGTCCGCAAAGGCTATCTCCTCTTCGGAAAAATGCCTCGGCCATCCGGTCAGGAGCCTCATCACACCGATCACCTTTCCGTGGGCCATGATCGGGAGCGTCAGCATGCTCTTGATGCCCTCTTCTTCCGCCTCCTTGCGATACCGTATCCGGCTGTCGGTAGATACGTCATAGATCGCGACCGGCTTTTCATTGAGCGCCTCGATCACGTTCTCCTCGGCGTCGACCGGCCCCCGGTTCAGATACCTTTCGGTGAGACCCCACGCGGCAGCAAGCTGAAGCTTCTTGCCGGTGCCGTCGAGGAACCTGATCGTCGCCGCCTTGAGGTTCATCACCTCGGGAATTTTCTTCACGATGAGATCGAGCACCTCGTTGACATTGAGCGTGGAACTGACCGCCCTGGTCACCGCCTGGAATACGTTCAGATATTCCTTCTCCCTCGACAAGGTCTTCTCGAACATGCGGGCGTTCATGATCGCAATCGCCGCCTGCTCCGCGATCGCGGAGACGAACTTCAGGTCCTCTTCCGAATATTCAACCGGCTCGGAGGTATACATCCTGAGCACCCCGATCACCTCGGCGTTGAACCTCAGGGGGATCGAAAGGATGCTCCGGATGCCTTCTCGTTCGGCCTCCTTCCGGTATTTCGCATTTTTGTCGGCCGTGATATCGTAGACCGAGACCGGCTTGCCGGCGAGCGCGTCATCGATGCTCGCGTCGTATTCGACCGGTCCCTTGTTCGCGTAGCTCTTGCTGAGGCCGTGGTATGCTGCAAGCTCGAGCTGGTTGCTCTCCTTGTTCAAGAGCCTCAGCAGGCTCGCCTTGACGTTCATGACTTTCACGACGTTCGTGACGATGAGCTTCAGCACCTCGTCGAGCGAGAGGCTCGTGCTGATCGCCTTGCAGATGTTCTGGTAATTCTCCAGGTAGATCTTCTTGGAGAATATCTTTTCGGCGCAGACCGGGCACATCGAATGCGTGAATTCGCCGAACCCCTCATCGGTCAGAAACGCCTCCAGCTGCTCCCAGGTATCGGACCCTTTCCTGATCTTCTTGCACCATCCGCAGATCGGTATGAGGCGATCAAGTTTGTCGGTCCTCAGCTGGAAGGGCCTGAGCCCTTTGAAGGCGGAGACGTCCCTGAACGTGATGATCACGCCGGCAAGTTTTTTCCCGGTGAAAAGGGGAGAGATATGCTCCTCCACAAGGATCTTCCGCCCGTCCTTCGTCCGGAGAAAGAGATTCCGCAGCAACGGCCCCTCTTCCATACTCGTCGTCAGCGGGCAGCCGGAGTCGCAAAGGGTATGCCCCTTCTCGTCCTCGTGATTGAGCGGATCGGAATAACAGTTCTGCCCGACCATCTCTCCGGCAGTATAGCCGGTGATCGCAGCCGCCCCTTTGTTCCAGTACAGTATCTTCCTGTCGCTGCCGACCACATATACGCCGTCGGCGACATTGTCGAGGACCTCGGCGCAGAATTTCGTTTTCTTGTCGAATACCATAAATCTCGGGCCTTTCAAAAAATTCAGGCAAACTATACCGGAAAATTATTATAATTATATATTAAATCTGGTGCGTTCAGAGTTTTTTATTGAAAAGTCCAATTTATCCTGTATTGAAGGAAAAGGCGGCGAAGGCCGCCCGACGGATCGGACCGCCCTCTTTTTACAGCGCCCACAAGAGAGAGCTCGACCGCTCCCATAAGTCTTTTTCCGAAAGCGGGCTGCTCTTGAAATGCAGGTCCTATCTCGATGAATCGAAGATGCATCCTGCCCACGGCATAAGGCATTGCGAGAAAGTGGCGATAGAGGCGGGCGCAATCCTCCAGATCGAGAATGACCGTGTACGGCCGCCTGCAGCCGCTTCCGACGACCTCATGCTCTGTGCCCAGATCGCCGGTCTCTTTCACGATATCAAGCGAAGCGAGGACAATCATACGATAAAGGGAAGCATCGAGGCCGAAAGAATACTTGGGGATTTCATGATCGAGGAGAGGTATAAACGTTATATCACTGCGGCGATCAGGAACCACGAGGCGTTCAGGGAAGTGCTCGCCTCCGAGGACGACGAGGCGAAGCTCGTCAGCGACTCCCTCTACGATGCCGACAAGTTCCGGTGGGGGCCGGACAACTTCACCACTACGCTCTGGCTGATCGTGGAATCCGCGGACACCCCGGCCGAGAATCTCCATGCCACTTTCCTGGAAAAAATGGAGGGCATAAGGCGTATAAAGGAAACATTCAGGACCGGCACCGGCAGGAGGTATGGCCCGGAATTCATAGACTTCGGAATAGAGATAGGCCAGGAGATCTTTCACGAAATGGAGAATCTGATGAGGGGCAGGAAATGATCTTAATCACCGATCTGGGTCACATAGAAAAAAAATTCGACAGGAGCGTCATCACGCTCGGAAACTTCGACGGCGTTCACCTCGGCCACCAGGAACTGGTCAGGATGGTCATCCGCAGGGCAAGGGAAACGGGGGCTGCCAGCATGGTCGTGACCTTCAGGCCCCATCCCCTTAAGATTCTCGCGCCTGAAAAATGTCCTCCTCTCATAAGCATCTACGAAGAGAAGATAAAACTCTTCGAGCGTCTCGGCATCGACGTCCTCGTGAAGATACCCTTTACGGTCGAGTTCTCGGCCATGACGCCTGAGGACTTTGTGAAAAACATCCTGTGCGACACCCTCGGGGCCATAGAGATATTCGTCGGATGCAACTACCGGTTCGGGAGGGCCAGGAAGGGAGACGTGCAGACGCTTAGGAGGCTCGGCGAACAATACGGTTTCGCCGTCAGGGAAGTCGAACAGGTATCTCTCGGCGGCGAGGTGATCAGCAGCACGAAGATCAGGACCCTGCTCAGAGAAGGGGAGGTCGAGCACGCGGCGAGGCTCCTCGGAAGGATCTACGCGATCACCGGCATTGTCGTCAAAGGCGACGGCAGGGGCAAAGGGCTCGGGTTTCCCACCGCTAACATCGCCCCCAAGCATGCGATCATCCCGTCCGACGGGGTATATGCGGTCCGGCTTTCCGTGAGAGACCGGCTCTATGACGGTATCGCCAATATAGGCATGCGGCCTACGTTCAATAAAAAGGTCCTTGCGATCGAAGTCCACGTCTTCGACTTTGACGAGGACATCTACGGCGAGGACATATCGCTCTATTTCATCAGGAAGATACGTGAGGAAAAGAAGTTCAAAAACGTCGAAGCCCTTGTGGGTCAGATACGGTCCGATATCGAAATAGCGAAGGATATCCTGGCTTCCCGGCCTTCTGATGAAGCGGTCCCTATCTGACACTGATCGGCCTCCTTGCTATTCCCGCCGCTAACGGATAAGCTTTGCTTATGGACGGGCTCGCCATCTGGATAACCGGTCTTCCCGGAAGCGGCAAAAGCACGATAGCAGATGAGCTCAGGAAGAGACATCCGGAGTTCATGATCCTTCGCATGGACGATATTAGGAAGATCGTCACCCCCGAGCCTTCTTACTCCGAAGAAGAACGCGATATTGTCTATCGTTGTCTTGTTTTCGTTGCACAAGAGCTGACGGGCCTCGGCCATGGCGTGATAATCGACGCAACCGGTAATCTGAGAAAATGGCGTGAGCTTGCAAGGGACCTCATTCCCGGCTATATCGAGGTGTATTTGAAATGCAGCCTCGAGACGTGCAGAGAGCGGGAGACGCGGCGGCATGATACGCATGGCGCACCGAAGGACATCTATGCAAAAGGGGAGAAAGGGTGGCCAGTGCCGGGGGTAAACGCGCCTTATGAAGAGCCGCTGAGTCCGGAGATCGTCATCGATATAGAGGCCGTATCAGTCGAAGATGCGGCAGATAGAATAGGGAGTTTTCTGAAGGACAAACATACTGCCGGATGAGGCGGGTCTTTGCCCGCCCTAATCCGGTATAAGTGCCTGCGATCAGGCTGCGTGGTTGCGTCTTCTTATGAAATAAACCGAGAAGAGCCCGGCAATCGACGAAAAGATGATCATCCCCCATTCGTTCATCGTGGGTACTGCGGTAGAAAAGGTCGGCAGTCCCTGACACGTTCCCGAGATGTTCACGGGCACCTGCTCCGGGAGGCCGTTTCCGGCGAGGCTGACGATGCGAAGCGTCAGGGGATTGTACTGCGGTGCAGCCATCCACGGCACTGTAGCAGGGGGCTGCGATAGCGTTGAGCCAACGGTAACACTGTTAGAAAATTGATAAATAACATTCCCCGCTCCGTCGGTGCCGACGACTTGGTACGCCTCCTGCCCCGTCCCGGTGTTGTCCCGGTCAAACTGGATCGTAGATGAGTTGGTGACGTTAATCCCGCTGCAATCAAGGGTTGCCGCCATAGGAGCAGTGGTAAAATGCATCGCAAAAGCATTTTGACCGCCACACATGATAACCGCCAGAAAAAGAGCCACACCGATTATCGACTTCATCTTCATTGCCTTCATTCCGCTTCCCCCCGTTTTTTTTTGATTGCATTTTATATCATAGACGTGTTTTTTTTGCAATGGAAAAGGGAAACGGAAAAAGGAAAAACGCCGCCATAGAAACATATCAATTCCCGGCATCGGGTTTATATCCCCTCCCCTTGCACCTCCCCGCGATTGAGCGTGCGTCAGCCCATCTGATGTCGCCCCTCAGTATTCGGGCCACTCGCTCAAATCCTCAGTTAGTCCTTCATCCGCCATTGCCTTTTCAAAGGTCGGGTCAAGTTTCGCACATTCTTTCGCCAAACGGGTACGTTGTATCCGCGCAAGTTTCTCTTTTACAGCCTCTTGAATAGCCTGGCTACGATTCTGAAAAATATGTTTCCTCACAAAAGTGTCCAACTGATCTGAGAACATCGTGGGGACGTTGTGTCCCACGTGTCATTCTCACCTTCGCTAAGCCTGTTCATCTCCATATTCCATAATAAGGACAGTGCGGACACAACGTCCCCAAAGTCTTTTTTCGAGGCTGACGAGATATAGACCGTTTTTAACTTTCCTGATTTCGAACTGCGGGACCCATTCCTTCCATCTTGGAATCGGGAAAAGAGAACGAAGCTTTCCGTGCATTTCTTCTTCGGACAAGTCGTCGGCATCGGCCGTCTTCAGAAATAATCCGACCGCTTTCAGCACAAGCGGGTTCTTATGCACGGTGTCCGGCAGATCCTCTGTTTGTTTAACCTGAGACAGAATAGACGAAACGCGCTGATAGTTCCGGATCGAACTGTTTGCTTGCGCCGGCTCTGGATGCCCGAGAAGAATAATACTAAAAATAAAAAGCGCGCCGACAAACAATAGCTTCTTTGTCATGCGTTCCCACCCGCAGCCCTTATAATTCGTGCTGTCATTATTCAGTCAGTCTATTCTTTCTTAGATGATGCATGGATAGGAATCCCGCAAACACTGAAAAGATCAACAGGCCCCATTCTGTCATTGTGGGAATGGAAACCGTGGTGGCTGTTGAAGGCACTAACTCGTAAGCACCGATATCAGGTCCGGCCCCTTGAGGTCTTGTGACTCCTCGTTGATCCGTCGCCGGAAAAGTCGTCGGATCTGCTGCATCAATTGCAGGGCTTCCGGCCAGTAACGCGTGAGTCAGTGTGGAGCCGCCATTATTGGATAATGGCCCGAGCAGAGGATTGGTATCAATAAGGTCATTGGGGCCACTGAATCCGCAACTGTTACCACTATCAAGATTATGGCCCGCCGACGTAATGGTGGCGTTACAGTTTCCTCCAGCATTGTTATCAAGTATCGTATTCCTTAGTATGGAGCTACCTGTTAACGTGAAATTGTAGATGCCTCCTCCGATACTTGCCTCATTGCGGCTTAATGTTACATTAGTCAATGTCAAAAGACCATAATTGAAGATACCGCCCCCATTATTCCCGGCAATATTATTGCTCACGGTAGTATTAGTCGCGGTCAAAGGCCCTGCACCGCTGACAAAAATACCGCCAGCGTCGCCATTGCTCACCGTATTGCCAGAGACAGTGCTATTGCGCAAGATCAGCTCACCGCTACCTGAATGAAGGATACCTCCTGCCACACAACAATTTGTCGTGTTACTACTGATAGTGCTGTTCGCCACTGTTACTGGACCCGTGCCGCTAATATATAGACCGCCACCCCCTAGCGCTGCCGTGTTATTGACTATAGAGGTGCTTGCTATCGTTGAAATTCCAAAAGTATTTATGACAAGGCCTCCGCCGCCGCCGGTTGTAGCAATATTGCCCGATATAGTGCTGTTTATTATTGATGCTGCATTTGTGCCCATATGTGATAAGCCAGCTTCACTGGTTGCTGTGTTATTGCTTATCGTCGAATTTTGCATAACCAAGAACCCGAAATTTGTAATACCGCCGCCGTCAACATCTGCAATATTATTATCTATAGAGCTGTTTGTGATGGTAAGACCGAGCCCAGGATTATAAATGCCACCGCCGTTAGCAGCCCTATTTTCTGATATTGTGCTGTTGAGAATTGTCAAAGACCCGGCAATGGTAGTACTCACCATAATGCCCCCACCCGGCCTGCCAGTTCCAGGGTTACCTCCTCGTATTGTAACCCCGGATATTGTGACAGCGCCGCTATGAATATCAATAACGCGATCAAGACTGTTACCGTCAATAGTCGTTGTCGCAGATCCTGCTCCATTTATGGTTATGTCTTCGATAATGTCGAGGTCACCTGTTGCAGACGCGTCTTCGTCTGCACCGGCAATTGCCAATGTGTAGACACCGGCAGGAAGTGTTATGGTATCTGCACCAGCGAGAGAGTTAGCTTCCATAATTGCTGCACGAAGCGTGCAGAACCCTTCGACGGTCGCGCAAATGCCATCACCAGGGTTGGCGTCAACACCGTCGGAAATGCTATTAACGCTAAACGTTGCAGCGAAAACAGAATCAGGTACCAGGTGACTAGATATTGCGAAGAGAAACATGACTAATAAAAAAAACGCGGACCCCTTTTCATGAACTTTAACCCTCCTCATGCCCCTTATTTCATTATGCCGCTTATTGATGAGGATACACTCTCTTTTAACGACCATGCCTCACCCGCTGGCGCAAACAGCCCTTGCTAAAACCAAACCAGCGTTATCGCCAGTCGGTGTGGAGGCAATTGTTAGCTGTCGTGTCATATTCTCTTTTGTCCTGTAATCATCTCAAAATGGTGCTGCTTGCACATAACACTGTGTTGAATTCTTTTTCTGTTGCAGTTTTCATGTTTACACAACTCTGGCCCGATTTCGTCCCCTAGTGCATTCCAAAAATTATCATTCTCAATTTTCTTCTGTTCTTCTTCCGAAAGTGGCGGCGGCGGGCGCAACCAATCCTCGTTTTGTGACTTGGCCCAATCGATGAAGATTTGCAGAATGGCCTCAAGCTTACTCGGATCACCAAATCCCTTGAATGTTTTATCCTCTACCCGACAGTCAAGCCATGAATCTTCATATTCATGATTATTAATTTCATCAAATATTCTACCTTCAAGATTCGTTTCATTCAGATCAATGATGACCGACCAGCCGGGGTTATCTAGGGTCTCTATTTTTATGCCGCACTCTTCTTCCCATTCCCCATCACAATTCGAGGCGTACCATCTTTGCAACTCGGAGATGATGTTATTCTTCATATATTATTCTCAGCTAACATTCTTTTTTAAGTTTCTTCTACATTTTCTGACTTTTTCCGCCCGCCCCTGCCCTCTGATGGGAAGAATGCGGAATAATGCCCCGCTTTCAGTGGCGTTGTGCTATATAATACGGTCCTGGGACGTATTATACTGCAGCGGCATAATATGGCCGTTCTATTATCGCGAACAAGAGAATTCATGGAATGCTGGTCTTTTGGTTGGTATGTTCTGACATGTACTCCCTCCATTAGCTGCTATTTTCCCCGTCGGCATAGCGGTTATTTTATACCTTTACGTGTGGAGGTGAGTCAAGAGAAAATTGATCAGGAGTTCCCCCACTTTTTTATTCGTCATTCCCGCGCAGGCGGGAATCCACTCTTCTCAACGCATCAAGCTTTCGTACAAATCCGCCCATTCGGGGTTGTGTTCCTCAATAAGCTTAAGCTTCCATACCCGATTCCATTTTTTCATTTGTCTTTCCCTCGATAGCGCTGTCTCGGCGTCTCGCGCAATCTCATAGTAAACAAGCCGATGCACTCCGTATTTGTTTGTGAAACCATCAACCAAGCCGTTCTTATGTTCATAAACCCTCTTCGTCAGGTCAGTGGTCACGCCTATATACAGGGTGCCTCTTCTTTGGCTGGCCAAAATGTAAACATAAAAGGTTTCTTTCATGTATAGGACCATAGGGAAAATGGATTCCCGCCTTCGCGGGAATGAAGGCTCTTATTTTACTATCTGCCTGCAAAAAGTTCCCCCATTATTAAAAAAGAGCTCGATCACTTCTTAAAATCATTTTTTACTTTTACCTCAAACAGTTGCGTCTCGTGAGCATGAAATCCTGGGGGAACTCCGGAAAATTGATGATGGATATGCCGTCAACTAAAGCAACAAAGAAGAAAGATTCTCGCCTCGGCGAATCCGCTTAAGTGCGGACAAGTCGGAATGACAAACTTAAGGAATTAAGGAGTATTTACCAGGTCAGCGAAAGGAGGCAGCTGATGTCCGACTGGAGGCGGTTGTACTTGCACTTGATCACCATGCACTGTTCGGAGCGGTAGCAGAACCCGTCCTTTATCACCACATGCACGTTGATGCAGGTGCTTTCCCGGTGCGGGCAGGGGACATGAAGTTTCCCTGTCGTTTCGGAAAAGTGCTTCTCCAGAAAAGAATCTTTCACGGCTTTATTATACAATGTTTTTGCAGACAAAGCCTCCCACCACAGCAAGGACATATGTCCGGTATCGCAGGACATGTCGCGCCTGTTGAAGAGTACGTTAATGCCGTCCCGGGAAGCGCTGCCTTGATGACAGAATGGGCTGGAAAAGCCGATTGACAAGACAACCGAAAGGTGATCAAATGTAATCAGAGGTAGGGCTCAATGCGGCATTATATAAGGGGCGGATGAAGAGATGAAAAAACTTATCACCATCTCCTTTCTTTTCTCGGTGATTGTGTTGCTGCTGGGCGGATGCACCTATTACTACCCTTTGGATTACGACCGTTCTTACTATCCCGATAATTACGGTTTTATTGCTCCTTTTAACTATTATTCCCCTTACGGCTACTACTCGTATTCCCCATATCCCTATTCTTATCCGTACGGGTACTATCACTATTACCCTTCCACCCGCTTTTATCTCGGCGAAAGGCCCGAGGACTTCAGGGAGCGGAAATTCGAGTCGCCCGAAAGGCCCGCTGGTCCCGAAAAAGAAGGGCCACCGGCAAAATGATACAGAGGCATTGACTGCTACTGCGACACCGGTCCCAGGGTCACCTCCACGAAGTCTTTCGGCCTTATCCACTTCGTAAAAACCGCTTTTACCTGTGCCGCGGTGGTTTTCCGGTAATTCTTTGCCGCCTTTACCGGCTCGTCCAGGGGAAGGTCCTTCAGGGCCAGATCGAGCAGTATTGAGGCGATGCTGTCGGTGCTCGACTCCGAAAGCGAGACCTGACGGATAAGGAGCGATTTGGCACGGTGCAGTTCGGAGGCGGTGACCGGCTTCGCCTGCATATCTTTCAGGTCGCGTTCGATTATGGCGCGGGCCTTCGACACATTCCCCGGGTCGCAGGCATATTCGACGGCAAAGAGGGACCGGGTCTTGCCGGCCTCGACCACCGCCTCTACGGCATACACCAGTCCGGTCTTCTCCCTGAGGTCCTTATAAAGCCGGGTCGAATAAAACCCCCCGGCAAGGACATGGACCCCGACCTGGAGGGTGTAGTATGCCGGGTTTTTCCTCGTCAGCCCGAGCGTCTCCGCAAGAGTCACTTCTGCCTGCACCCTGCTTGCATCGGGGACCGCGACGGAAGACGGCTTGTTTGCAGGCACCGGCGGGAGGTCTGTCTCCGGTTTCGGGCCGGAGGCCTTCCAGTCTCCAAACTGCTTTGCGATTATCTCCCTGGCCCGGTCTACCGACACATCTCCTATGACAACAATTGTGGTCATGTCAGGGCGAAATACCTTCCGGTAATATGCCCTGATGTCGTCGGAGGAGAGTTTCGACACTGTTTCAGGGGTCGGCTGCCTGAGGGTCGGATCTCCTTTCGGATAAAGCGCAGTGCGAAGCGCGATGCTCGACAGGTATGAGGGACTCTTGAGTTTGCCGGCAACCGCTCCGGCGATTTCCTGACGGACCACCTTGAACGCCTCTTCCGGAAAGGCGGGACGAAGGACATTATCCGCCAGCAACTCTACGCCCCGCTCGAACTTGTCAGACAGTACACGGACCGAAAAACTGGTCCCCGCGGATTCATCGGCCGCGATATCATCGAGCGCCTTTTGGAACGCCAGGCGGTCGAGCTTTGTTGTACCGTAAGAAAAAAGACTGTCGACTACGAGGCCGACCCCTTCCTTGCCTGGCCGGGTTTCAAGGTCGGCATTGTGTTTGATCTGCCCATAGACGCTTACCGTTTTGCTGATCTTTTCCGGCTGCACGATGAGTCTGAGCCCGTTGGGCAGCGTCAGCACCGCAGGTTTTATACTTGAGGCCGGCACAGTCGGCAGCTTCGTGACCTTCGCAGCCCACTTGGGAAGAGTGGCTCCGGTCATTTTCCTCGGCGCCAGCGTCTCCTTTCTCCCGAAGCCCTGCGACGCGACCGCCTTGCCCGAGGGCTTCGGCGTCAAAATCGCGACGGTTGCGGTATCGTTCACGAGGTATTCCTTTGCTACCTTGTTCACCTCTGAGGCAGTCACTTTTCTGATCGCATCGATATCGTCCTTCGGAGAATTGCGCCCTTCGACCGCGAGCGCCTGGGACCAGAGCGAAGCCAGTTCGGATATCGAGTTCATCTGGAACTCGGCGTCCGCGATTTCCCGGCGTTTCGCCGCCTCGACCAGATCAGCGGGGAAACCGTTCTTGATATAGTTCTCGACTATCTTCTTGACGACAGGGACGAGTTGCGCGCCGTCTGTTCCCTGAGGAAAGGCAGCGGTTGCATATCCAAGCCCGGCTTTCGGCAGCATCGTCACGTTGAAATCCGCTGATAACGCCTTCCCCTCGGGAACCAGGGCGTAGAGGTCTGCCCTCTGGCTGTCGAGCACGTCCGCCAATATCTGTGCAGCAGCAAAGTCAGGGTCCTTGAAGCCCGGAAGCCGGTAGGCCACGACAACCACCCCGTAAGAAAGATCGGTTTCGAGTTTTATCGTGTCGGGCTTAAGCGGCTGCAGCTGGACCTGCGGTCTCGGAGGCGTCGGCCGCGGGGGGATGTCAGCGAAGAACTTTTTCACCTTTTCGAGCGCCTGCTGCGGCTCGACGCTCCCGGTGATGACAAGGACCGCATTATTCGGGCCGTACCACTCCTCGTGAAAGGACCGGAGCATCTGCCCCGTCGTCTTGTCGAACGACGGCCGTGTGCCGAGGGCGTCGTGCGCATACGGCGTTCCCGCGAAGACCCTGGACAGGAGCTTCGAATAAAAGACATAAAGGGGATTGGAGAAGTCCTGGGAGACTTCCTGTTCGATCGCGCCGCGCTCTTCTTCCCATAGCTGCTGTGAATCGAGCACTCCGGCCATGCGTATCGCCTCGATGCGCAGGGCGATATCCAGGTCATCGGAGGGAACGGTGAAGAAATACTGCGTGACGGTTTGCTGTGTGTCGGCATTGAAATGACCGCCCATCGCGGCTACCAGGTCGGAAAGCTGGTCGGCGGAAAGGCCGGGACTGCCACGGAACATCATATGCTCCTGCGCGTGGGCGGTCCCGGGAAACCCTTCCGGTGACTCGTTCGAACCGACGAGATAATTCATTTCCGTCGTAACAACCGGCGCCAGGTCATCTTTGATGATAACTACCCTGAGGCCGTTCTTTAGAGTTGCGCGCAAGACCTCCGGGGGCGGGCCGCCATAGGCATAGTCGCCGGACAACCCTAAAAATAGGCACCCCGTAAGAAAGATGAGGACGAAGGGTATCATGATTCCTAATCTCTTTTTCTTTTCATGCATATTGTCTCACCAGCCTTTTGTTTTTTTAACAGTGTAGCATCAACAAGTGGGAGTGGCAACAGCATTGAAGAGATTAAGAAAAATTAATTGGTTTTTTTTAAACGGTTATGCGATTATAGTCCAACACAGTGTTCTCTAAAACTTATTTGTCCGCACGGGAGGAAACGCAGATGAAGAGAATGAAGTATATATTGTTCGTGCTCGGTGTTTTGGTGCTGGCCTATGGCCTGTTCCTGCTGCCGAAAAGTTATGCCGGCGTGCATGTTAACGTAGGGATCAACCTGCCGGTCTTTGCGTTCCCGGCGCCGCCGCCGATGGTGGTAATCCCCGGGACCTACGCCTATTATGCGCCGGACGTGGACGTGGATATCTTTTTCTATCAGGGATATTGGTACCGCCCCTATGAAGGACGGTGGTTCAGGGCGAGGGGATATGACGGGCCATGGCTGCATATCGGCCCGAGCAGGGTCCCGAGGGTCGTCGTGGATCTGCCGCCTGATTACCGTCATCACGTGCGTCCCGGATATGAGCGCATCCCCTACGGTCAGTTTAGGAAGAACTGGAGAAGGTGGGAGCGTGAAAAATACTGGGACAGACACGCCGGCGGCTATGGCCATGAACGCCGGGGCGGCGACAGGCACGAGGCAAGGGATTGGCGCAGAGAAGATAGGGCAGATAATCACGGACACCGGGAAAATAGGTATGATGATCGCGGGGACCGGGAAAACCGGGGGATGGAGGGGCACCGCCGCTATTAGTGCCTTGCGCGCTGTTTAATCCTTTTGCTCAGCGGGCCCAGGTCGGCTCCGGCTCTTCAAGATTGCCGAAGGTCGAGATGATCACTTCCGTCAGGGCGGGATGGATATGGATTCCCTTGTTCAGCGCCCACATACTCAAATTGTTCGCCATGGCGAAGACCACTTCCTGGATCAGGATCGACGCATGAGGGCCGATGATGTGAAAGCCCACGATCTTCCCTCCGTCTTTTTTTACGATCGCTTTGCAGAAGCCCTCCTCTTCCCTCATAGCCTCGCCGCGCGCGACCTCCGAATAGTTCGCCTTTCCGACAAGAAGGTCGCGCACATGGAACCGCTGCCTCGCCTCGTCCTCGGTCAACCCCACCGAGGCAATCTCGGGATAGGAAAACACTGCATGGGGCACGGTGAGATAATCGAGCGTCTCCTTTGCTTCATGGAAGGCATTGTGAAACACGATCGTAGCCTCCCTGTTGGCAGCATGTCTGAACATCTTCTTGCCGATCGCGTCCCCGAAGGCCCATATGTTCTTGCATGATGTCTCGAGGTATTCATTAACCTTTATAAAATTTCGCGCGTCGGTTTCTATCCCGCTGTTTCGGACTTTCAGCAGATCTGCGTTGGAGGTCCGGCCCGTTGCTACAAGGACCGCGCCCGCGGAGAACGCCTTTTCCTTGCCCGTCGACCGATCCTTTGCCGTAACGCGATATTCCCGGCCTGATTTCTTTATCGTCGTCGCCTCCGTATAGGTAAGGACCTTCATCCGTCTCCCTAGCGCCTCCTTGAGGAGCGCCGATATTTCCGGCTCTTCGTCTGGGACAAGACGCTTGTTTCTCTGTAAGACCGTCACGTCCGTGCCCATCGCCGAAAAAAAATGCGCGTATTCCGCGGCGATATATCCGCCGCCGAGGATGAGCAGGCTTTCCGGCCTTTTCCGCATACGGAGAAGGCTCTCGTTTGTCAGAAAATCGACTCCCTCTATCCCGCTGATCGGCGGCACCTGAGGTCGTGCGCCCGATGCGATGACCACTTTTTCACCTTTTATCCGCTCGCTATTGACCTC
>JAKAIZ010000043.1 GCA_021814065.1 Nitrospirota bacterium
AAGAACGTGTCCGCTGATAAGTGTCCTTCGGTCTACGGTCAGGCAGTGACTTATCTGAGAGGGTGAGCGAGCAAGTTACTTTTAGGGCAAACCTTATGAAGATCAGGGAGATTAAGGCAAAGAGCATCCTGTCCAAGTCTCTGGCCTATGATTATGCTTTAAACCCTTATGTCGGCTGCACGCATAATTGCGTTTATTGTTATGCCAGATTCATGAAGCGGTTTACAGGTCACAAGGAGAGATGGGAGTACGCCGACGAGTCCACACTCCTATTCGTTTTTTCTCCAGCTTCTGCCAAACATATCGTCGAATAACTCATTGCTATCCCGGTTATACACGCAATCGCCAAAAATTGAAATCTCATCTGTTTTCCCCTTTCTTTCCCCTATAGGATTCATCCAACTTTAATCAAGAGAATTCCTTGATGCTCTGCATCGGGGTGCGTTTGCTGTCATTCCCGCAAGCGAAGCGCGTCGGGAATCCTTCTTCAGAAAGATTCCGGACAAGCCGGAATGACGACGTAGTTAATTTTAGATGCCCCGCAGCTCTGCTGCGGAGTAATTCATTTGATTTCAATGATGGCGTTTTTTTATGCATGCTTGCCATCCGCCGTGTATAAAGGTAGACTTATCACACCATACGGCAACCGGGTAGTAATCACCCATCACTCTCTGGGCGCATGGCCCCACTTCGTCGATATCACCTGGGTTTGGAGGGTCCGACAACGAGAAATTAAACGTGCAGACTCCCTTCTTATAATTCCAGGCATCTTGGACAGCATGGTGAAAATCGGGCGCAGGCAGCATGTTTCGGAAAGCCACTACCTTGGGATACTGCTCATCCCCCCATGGCAGCCAATTAACATTGGGCTGCCACCGCAGCCATTTGGGACGAACCAGGTCGTCCGAGATGACGATGGTATAATATTCCCCTTTAAGATCTATGTTAAAATCGGTTGCGCAATTAATTACCGAAAACGGCGACGCAAAGTCGGCGGTGCACAAGGCCCAAAACCGCAAGTCGACTGTCCGGAAATCCCGCGACGGCACCCAAATGGGCGAACCGTTAAATGTATCGGGGAAACCAGGAGCTTTGCCATGTATGACAATGATGCGCCCGGGTTGGTAGTCGTTCCCGGGCAACATCATCATGTATTTGTTGTCCGGATTAGGCCATAGGATCGGCGGCGGGTTTAACGGCGGTGCAAACCACAGCCGATCTGAAGACGGCGTCCCCTCATTGATGCTCAGATCTAGCGCCGGTGGAAAGAGGAATTGGACAAATTTACTCAGATCAAACCATTTATTGACCGGCGAGCAGGCCTCCAACTGCCGACTGGCGCCGGTTCGGTCCGTCACTGTTATGGTGGGCAGCGGCACCCCGCCCATCAGACTTTGACCGCTCAGGTCTGGATCGGCGTCCGCCACGTACATTCGCAGGAGTACCCAAACAAGGTCGGAGGAAACCCCGATTGTATTCCCCGAACTCGGGCCGGTGCGCGAGACTACGACCGTGTATGTGCCGTTGCGACCGCCCGGTTGGACGAACGGGTTGATGCTGCCCGGATCAGGGGCGATTTGGGCATCGTAAAGATTCCCTGGGGGGATGACGAAACCCTGATTTGTATTATTTATTGCGTCGTAATCTATAGTCTCGTAAGCGGAGAAAGAAAAATACCGGATATCGGGATAGGTGCCCTTGAATGTCATTGTTTCGTACTGCGTATCAAAGGGCATGACCCAATACCGCGCAGAATTGTCAGGGAACTGGAAGTTGGCGACCCCCTCGGGCGACATTAAAATAGGCCACGCACAGTTGCGATAATTGAAATTGTCGGCGCAGGCGACATGGGGATTAGTTAGAAACGCTAAAACCATGAGACCGGCGAGAATACCCGCTCGGAACATCTTCATTGTTGTCCTCCTCGTATAACGTATTTGGATCTTGGAGACTATCAGTATTATTTTGTGGATATTAATGTCAATCCCCCTCTTTAATTTTAAGAAATCCGCCAGACGCACTTCTTTGCGCCCCCTTGCCAGCTGGCGCCTAGCGCCGCGGCGAGGGGTTTCCCTCTGCTGTGCTATTTGGGATTTCCATGTACTAAATAGATAATCCCATGATCTTCCAGGTTCTTGCCTACGAACTCAATGGTGGCATTTATCTCTGCCAAGTAATCATCGCATATGCCCATAGACTGAAAAATGGCCGCTTTGACGATTCTGACAGCTTCCGCTTCAGGAACGGGAAGCGCATGGCCCAAGAATTCGGGGAGTATCGATACAAGCTGTTCGGCCAACAGTTGCGCGGCAGCCGGTTCGGATTGGGAGATGGCCTGTCCCAAAAAGATCATGTCCTTCCTGTGCCCTTCCTCGGTAGCTGTTAAAACGGAGGCTGCGGTCGATAGATCGCCGCCAAAGCAGTAGTCCGCGTAATCCGCTGCATAGGCCTTTATGAGCAGGGCGCGAAACCTCTTGGTCTCATTTCGGGCCGATGTGGCCAACCTCCGTCCGAGCAAAGGATCCACTTCGTTGCCAAGTCTGATGTCTACCGCATCTTCCGTGATCACATGGGCGATCAACAGCGCCTCGTCCGGGCTCATTCCGAGACCGGCGAAGACATCGCCGAACGTCTGCTGAGGGCTGGCAGGGTCTAACGGAGCGTTCAGTAGTAACTTTGCCTTCGTGATGATATAACCTTCGTTTTCGTACCCGGGCCTGAGACCGGAGATATGGGCGGTGTAATCGGCTCCCCATTGCTGATTGTGGCTGACAAACCCATAGGCAAGTGCGTCTTCGGAGTTTGTCTCCGCAGCGTTCCAGACTTTCATGAAAGTCTCGGAATACGTTCCCTGGGTCTGATCTGCTATCCATCCGGGGCAAAGAGCCGGATCGAAGACAAAGTTGTACAGATCAGGAGCGACGCTTCCCCACATTTCGTTCAGATTATCATAGCCCACGCGTGCGTTCAGCCTGTCGGCAATATAAGCATGGGTGGCCTGATTCCAGGAAAACGCAGTTACAGGAATCATGACAAATAAGAGACAAATCAACCCCAATGTCAGAAAAGCTTTCTTGGTGATCTGTCTTTTCATTTTAGTAGTCCCCCTTAGTTCTCTGTCTCCACCCCTGACCATCAAGGCCGCGGCGAAAACTTGATTACACGGTCATAAAGAATCTCCGGCATCGCTGGCCCGACCTTGGTCGCAGGCTCAAGATAGGTGCGGATGCCGATGCCGAGAAGCGTGCTGGCATCGATCGTCAGACGCGAGCAGTTGTCGGGAGCCTTCAGCGGCAGACAATTGGGTTCGCCTTTCCCGCAGCTCCGTGACACCTTATACGCGAACATCAGGTCCGCCGCCGGATCGTCCGGGAGGTACTGCGTGGCGGTGTTCGGAAAGTCACTGTCGTCGAGAGAGCCTATCGATAGCTTTGCCGTCTCGCTGGCATAGACATTGATGTTCATGTAGGTTGCCTTGCCGATGGCGACGTGGTTCGGGCCATATATTACGAGGAACTCCCCATCTCCCAGCCGGATCTCTTCTTCCGTGCCCATTTCAGGCGCGTACCCGGCAGAGACGTAAAAGCAATCCCGGCCGTCTCCATAGGGGTTAGCACCGCGCTGGATATAGTCATACCCCTCGTACAAGGTGGGGCTGACCATGATATCCTTGGCATCCATCCCGGGATTGGCTTCGATGATGTTCTTGCGGAGTTCGGCCAGCTTGTTCATCAGGTACATCTCGGTCTCTCCCGTTCCCCGGATGCGCAGAGGCGGCGCGGGAAATGGATTCGCAGTTGCCGGGGTGCCCGGCGTCACGCGGAAAACGCTGAGGGGCGGATTCTTCATGTAGGCGTCGCCGGCCGCGGGATCGTCCCATATCGCAGCGCGCGGAATAATTCTCAGTTCGTCGTCGGCATCTCCGTAGCCGAGGTTCAGCATCGACGCCGGGAACACGAGCGTGTTGATGATCGCTGCCGGATAACCGGCACGGCGCAGCGCCGCACGAACGCGCGCTTCCGTCCCCTGGTCCGGGGTGAAGATCAGCACCACGGGGGCATTAAAGGGCGTATTGCCAATGGTTTTGATCGTGGCGTTATTCACGGAATCGCCCAAAGTAGCCAGGATCTGCCTTCTTCCGTCGGGGTACACCTTCGAGGAGAGAAATGGCGTGTAGCTGAAGTATCTGGCGGGGGGAGGCGTCAGGCCGATGACGACGACCGCCTCATCCTGCCGCATCTGAAAGACAGCATTCGCTTGATCTTTCTCCTGCGCCGATTTAGGGACTTCGAACTGAAGATACGATTGGTTGTTGAAATACCAGGCATTGTCGACCCCCGGCGTGTAAGCGCACCACTCTGCCACCAGGTTCCAAACGTCGACCTTGCCGGTGCTCACATCAAATCCGTCTTGCTCGAGCGCTTTTTGGAACCTGTCCAGGGCGTTGGGGTTTAGAGGGTCCTGCACTGCTCCTTGAGCGAATGCGCACGGTACCAGCAGTAACACAGACATGATTGCGGATAGCAGTATTTTTGTCTTCATATCGCTTCCTCCTTCTAGCTACTCACGTTCACCTCAAATACAAGGGCATCAGCGTGAAAACGCCCTCCAGCCTGTCGGCAACATCACGCAACTCCTGCCAATCCCATAACGACTCGCTCCAGATGAACGGTTTTCCATTTACATGGGGTGTGCCATACAGCATCCAGAAACCCGTAAAAGGAGACTCAGTATCGAGGATGCCTGTATGAGCATTTCTGCCCATCCCCCCCAAATAAAAAAAGCCGAACTGCCGGAATGGTTCCTTCGGCAGCTCGGCCGTCTTATTGTAAGACCCGCCGCTTTCCGTACCCTTTTCACAAAGGATTTGGCCTTGTCGTGATTACCAGTATTCTATTTCTTTTGTACCGCTAAACAATAGGTGTGTCAAGTTATAACTTTAAATGTGCGCTAGCGACCTCAAAAGTTGTTTTCAGGTGAATAGCAGCAAGACCTCCGCAGAAAGTTGCAGTAAAGGTGAGCCAAAAAATTCTGTGGGCGTACAAGTAGAAGAAGTTGCAAGGCTAAACATCTTACAGGGTTGTCTCTGCAAGGAACAAGACCTGACCCCTTTTCCCGTGGATGCTGTTCAATCCACTCGTCGACAGTGTACCTGAGCAGCTTCATAATTTCCTGTTTAGCCGCTAAGTTGCCGTGTTGAGCGATTCTTACCAGAGCAATGCTGATGATATCGCGGGTCTGCCTGTCGTTCGCATCTGCGGGAGAGAGAAACGTATAAAGTTTATCGCGGTATTTTTTCAGGATGATCTCAACGCCCTTTTTGTCCCTGAAACCTTCTGGAAGTCTGCCCCTGCGTGACGGCTTCCATCTTCGCTGCAGTTTGCGGTCTAAAGCGCGCGTGAATCTATCCCAATCTACACCGCCGCTTTCAGCTCGAACGTTTTTCTGAATGAAACTATACACGTCCGGCGCATGATGTCTTATCCAGGAACTGCCAAATGTATTGGGCCGTAGCGCCCTGAGAAGCTTGTTTATTGCCCTAACTGCGGTGGCAAAATTCATGGAATAAGCAATAATATCCTATCTTCCTAACTTGAACAGCAAAAAATTATAACGATCTTTTCGATGTCGATTCAAATCGATAATTCTGAGGCAATCGATTAAATAGGGGAGAGCTTCATCGCATTTGCTCACAGTACCCCTCGCTTAGTGATATTCTGATCAACATGCCGGTTACGAACGGAAATTGTCATGGCGCACGTCCTATTCTATTCATGACCGCTGACCCTCCGTAATGTCCTGCCTCTTGTAAATATTATGCAAAGATTCTAATATTAAAGGACAATTTTTTATGGGGATATGAGTCCGACACCTGAAGACAAAGCACGGGAAGCAATCGATGGCATGCTTGAAAAGGCGGGTTGGCATGTCTGCGATTTCAAAGATGCAAATATACATGCAGCTCGTGGGGTTGTCATCCGGAATTATCCGCTGAGTAAAGGCCATGGTTTTGCCGATTACCTCTTTTATATCGACGGAAAAGCCGCAGGTGTAATCGAAGCAAAAAAGGCCGGCACAACATTAACCGGCGTCGAGATTCAGTCGGACAAATACAAGCATGGTTTCCCGGAGATATTTCCGGCTTGGTATCGGCCTCTCCCCTTTTGTTATCAGTCGACCGGCGTGGAGACCCGGTTCACGAACGGGCTCGATTCCGATGCGTGCTCCCGCAATGTCTTTTCTTTTCATAAACCCGACACGCTGGAAGCCTGGCTGAACGACGACGTGGGGGCGGATGACCATTCGCCCTTGATTGAGAAGGCGGCTGACTATCAGGCCGTTTTTAATCAACCCTTGACCTTGCGTTCACGACTGCGTCAGATGCCGCCCTTAAAAGAAGAAGGCCTTTGGCCTGCTCAGATCGGGGCGATCAGGAACCTCGAAAGGTCTTTGGCAGAAAACCGGCCTCGTGCCTTAATCCAGATGGCTACGGGAAGCGGCAAGACCTTCACTGCGGTGAGCGCGATTTACCGCATGATCAAGTATGGCGGCGCAGGAAGGGTGCTTTTCCTTGTTGACCGGGCAAACCTCGGCCGCCAGACTCTCAAGGAATTTCAGCAGTATGCTTCGCCATACAGTCCATACAAGTTTACCGAAGAATACATAGTCCAGCAGCTGCAATCGAACAAGATAGACCAGACCGCCCGCGTCTGCATCTCGACGATCCAGCGGCTCTATTCGATCCTCAGGGGTGAGGAGATCAGCGAGGAGCTTGAAGAAGAATCCCTCTTCGATCATTCTGACCTCTTTAAAGAGCCGATGCCTGTTGAATATAATCCGGCTGTCCCGATAGAGACCTTCGACGTGATCATCACCGATGAATGCCACCGCTCGATCTATGGCCTCTGGAGGCAGGTGCTGGACTATTTCGATGCCTTTCTTGTCGGCCTAACCGCAACGCCGAACAAACAGACCTTCGGCTTCTTCAATCAGAACCTCGTCATGGAATACCCTCACGAGCAGGCGGTTGCCGACGGTGTCAACGTCAACTATGATGTTTACCAGATACGGACCAAAATCACCCAGCAGGGCTCGAAAGTAGACGCCGGCTACTATGTGGATAAGCGTGACCGCGAGACCCGCGCGGTGCGCTGGGAGCAGTTAGACGAAGAGCTGACCTATGGAGCGAACCAGCTCGATGCCGATGTGGTTGCACTTGATCAGATACGAACTGTCGTGAAGACATTTCGCGACAAGCTCTTTACCGACATATTCCCGGGCCGTAAGGACGTACCCAAGACTCTTATCTTCGCAAAGGACGACTCCCACGCTGAAGACATCGTCAAGATCGTAAGGGAAGAGTTCGGTAAGGGCAATGACTTCTGCCAGAAGATCACCTATAAGACAACCGGCGTATCTCCGGAGGCCCTGATAGCTTCATTTAGAAACAGCTACTTCCCGAGGATCGCCGTAACTGTGGACATGATCGCCACGGGCACGGACATAAAGCCTCTCGAAATCGTCTTCTTCATGCGCACAATAAAGTCCCGTACCTATTTCGAGCAGATGAAAGGCCGCGGCGTGCGGGTAATCAATCCAAACGACCTCCAGTCTGTCACTCCGGATGCGAAAGAGAAAGATCATTTCGTGATTGTCGATGCCGTCGGCGTCTGTGAACAGGACAAGACAGACTCGCGGCCGATGGAAAAGAAGCGTTCGTTTTCTTTGGAGCAGCTCCTCCAGGCTGTTGCCCTGGGGAATACGGAGCCTGAAGTTATCTCTTCCATCGCTGCGCGATTCGCTCGTCTGGAAAAGAGGATTGCACCTGCAGAGAAGGTAGAGGTGCAGAAGCTGGCCGGCGGCAAGAGCCTCAAGGAACTCACAGGCGATCTTGTTCAGGCGATCGATCCCGACAGGCATGTGGAGCAGGCGAAGAAGGATAATCCGGGCGTTGCCGAACCTTCGACTGAGCAGATCAAAAAAGCTGCGACAAAAATTATACAAACATCCGTAAAGCCCCTTCACACGCCGGAGCTTCGGAAGAGGTTGGTCGAGCTTTACAAAACTGCCGAGCAGACGATTGATGTCGTCAGCAAGGATGAAGTCCTTGTATCAGGCTTCAGCGCCGAAGCCCTTGAGAACGCGAAGAAGACGGTCACTTCCTTTGAACAATTCATAAAGGACCATAAGGACGAAATAACCGCCTTGCAGATACTTTACAGCAGGCCTTACAAGGCGAGGCTTCGTTTTGAAGAGATCAAGGCACTTGCCCAGCTTATCGAGAAGCCGCCTTATTTATGGAAGATAGATCGCCTCTGGGAGGCTTATGCCGCTTTGGAGAAATCGAAAGTCAAAGGCGCAAGCGCCCCGCATATTTTGACGGACTTGGTTTCCCTTGTTCGATTTGCCATTCATCAGGACAATGAACTTGTGCCGTTTCCTGAGAAGGTAAATGTTAACTTCAATGCGTGGATGACCCAGCAAGAGATAAACCGTAGGGGCATGGGTCTCCCTGCCCTGACTGGCGAACAGCACCGCTGGCTCGAAATGATCCGCGACCACATCGCCGCGAACCTAAGCATCGATGCCGGCGATTTCGATTATGCGCCGTTTGCGCAACAGGGCGGGCTGGGGAAGGTTCATCAGGTTTTTGGGGATGAGTTAAATAAGATAATGGAAGAACTCAATGGGGTGCTGGCGGCGTGAGACGATTTCCCTTGCCTAGCCACAATAAATAGTATATATTTATAATATAGACTTAAAGAGGTGACCAATGAAAACAGCGAAGCTTTTTCAGAACGGACAAAGTCAGGCCGTCCGCCTGCCTAAGGAGTTCCGATTTGATGACGACCATGTGTTTATCAAAAAGTCCGGCAATGTCGTTATGTTGATCCCCGCAAAAGGCTCATGGGAGACGCTGATGAAGAGCCTGGATAAGTTCTCTCCCGACTTCATGTCAGAACGAAAGCAGCCGAAGACACAGAAACGTGAGTCTTTTTGATGAAATACATGCTCGACACCAACATCTGTATCTATCTCATTAAACAAAAACCCCCAAAAGTCCTTCGACGCTTCAAGGACCATTCCGTAGGCGATATCGGAATTTCATCTATAACGCTCGCCGAACTCAGATTTGGCGTCGAAAAGAGCCAGCAAATTCATAATAATCGTCAGGCGCTTGAGGAGTTTATCCTCCCTCTCGAAATTGCAGACTTTGACGAGGGGGCTGCCGTGATTTACGGGGTAGTACGTGCAGCTTTAGAAAAGGCCGGAACTCCTGTGGGCTCCATGGATATGCTTATCGGCGCTCATGCCCTGAGTCTCGATCTGACCCTGGTTACCAATAATGTCAGGGAGTTTAAGCAGATAAAAAATCTCAAAGTTGTCGACTGGAGCATATAGTCGTAATGGTTTGGAATTATAGAGTCATAGAGCATGACAAGATGTTTTGCATACACGAGGTCTACTACAACGACAATGGGGACATAACGGCGATATCCGAAGATGCGATGCCCCAGCACGGTGAGACGCTGGAAGAATTAGCGAACGACATGAAGTATTTTCTTCAGGCGCTCAACAGGCCTGTGCTCAGCAAAGAAGAAATAAAGTTTGCGCCGATGGACGGCATGGAGGAACAGGCCACAATGCGAAAAGGACGCAAACGCTGATATGAAATCAGAACCTGTAGGGGCAGGGCTTGCCCTGCCCGGATTGAAACATGGTTGATAAACAGGCCATGGCGGGCGTAATAAAGAAAGGCGCAGCAAGCGGCGCCCCTACGTGCAGACAAAATGGCGCGGCCCAAAAGAATTTGCCGGAGGGGTGGGAATGGAAGACGTTGGGTGAGATTGCGGAGGTGGTTGGAGGGGGAACTCCGCGGACAAACGACCCTTCGAATTTCGAAAATGGCACCATTCCATGGGTGACGCCTGCTGATCTGTCCGGATACATATCAAAAAAAATTGGTCATGGCAGTCGTTATATTACTGAAAAAGGGCTTTCGTCATCGTCAGCTCGGCTGTTGCCTGCTGGAACGGTGTTATTCACATCGCGGGCGCCAATCGGCTACGTTGCAATAGCCAGCAATCCTATCTCGACTAACCAGGGATTCAAAAGTTTTGTGCTCAAAGAGGGTATTTTGCCGGATTATGTGTACTGGTATTTGAAGGGAAGTAAAGACTTAGCTGAAAGTTTGGCGAGTGGGACTACTTTCCTGGAACTATCTGGAGCAAAAGCGAAGCAGCTCCCCATTCCCCTAGCTCCCCTCGATCAACAGAAACTCATCGTTGCTGAGATCGAAAAACAATTCTCCCGTTTGGACGAGGCTTTTGCCGGGCTCAAGCGTGTCAAGGCAAACCTCAAACGATACAAAGCCTCTGTTCTTAAGGCGGCTGTCGAAGGAAAGTTGACAGAAGAATGGCGCAAGGCCCATCCCAACGTCGAAACGGGGGCGGAATTATTAAAGCGCATCCTCGCCGAGCGGAAGAAGAAATGGGAAGAAAAGAATCATGGCAAGAAATATAAAGAACCTGTTGTGCCTGATACTTCAAATCTGCCGGACTTGCCGAAGGGGTGGGGCTGGGCAACGATAGACCAACTTGTGGCGCCGGAACCCAATTCGATAACTGACGGGCCTTTCGGATCTAACCTCAAGACATCCCACTATACAAATGAAGGTCCTCGCGTGATTCGACTGCAGAATATCGGTGATGGTTTCTTTGTTGATGAACGCGCTTATGTTTCAGAAGAACACTTCTCGTTTCTGAAGAAACATCAGGTACTTTCAGGTGATTTGGTAATCGCTGCCCTGGGTGACTCGCCACCTCGGTCATGTGTCATTCCACCTACTCTCGGCCCAGCCCTTGTAAAAGCTGATTGTATTAGATTTCATCCCCATGCAAGTGTATCGAATCTATATATTAATTTCGCGCTAAATTCCAAACCTACTCGCGAACGAACGAAGCGTCTCATACACGGCGTAGGGCGCCCGAGACTTAACCTCAGCGAAATTAAGATGATTACAATGCCGCTTCCTCCCCACGCTGAACAGATCAGCATTGTTGCAGAAGTTGCACGCTTTCTTTCTGTCGCCGAAGAAATTGAATGTACCGTTGAAACCGATCTCAACCGTGCTGAGCGTTTAAGGCAGGGGATATTGCAAAAGGCTTTTTCAGGAAATTTGGTGTGATAGGAGGCCACTATGCAAAAAACGACAAATCTTACTCATAAGACGCAGACTAAGAGCATCCTTGACCTGCAAAATCTATTTGACCACGGTAATCTAAATCTTCAGCCAGGGTTTCAGCGGCAGTCAGTTTGGAATGAGCGTGACCGTGCAAAACTAATTGACAGCATTTTGAGAAACTATCCGTTGCCAGCTATCTTTCTTTACAAACGTGAAGAACACGGGCGTCTTATTTTTGATGTCATAGACGGGAAGCAAAGACTTGAGTCAATATTTATGTTTATGGGCGTGATTCGGGGCCGCTATAACACGCGCACACAGCTTCCCGGAGCAGATTCTGTAGATTTGGTAGGCTGGGCGATGCTCAAGCGCAAGAGTTTACAACATCTTATTACTGGGTATGAAATTCCTGTAATTGAAGTTGACGGAGATATGGGAGAAATCATTGATGTTTTTGTTCGCATAAACTCGACAGGAAAGGCTTTAACTCCACAAGAAAAACGTAAAGCTCGCTACTATAACAGCCCCTTGCTAAAGGAAGCTGCTCGCGTGGCAAAACGTTTCGAAAAATATTTCTTGGATAATGGTATTCTGAGCTCTGGACAGATAAGTCGGATGAAACATATTGAAATTGCATGTGAACTCATGCTTTCCTTGAGTCAGGGTGATGTGCTGAACAAGAAAACCGCGCTAGATCGTGTCATGGCGGCGTCATCCTTTGACGGGCGGCAGCTTAGTAAAGCCGCCCGCATGGTTATAACTACCTTAAATCGTATCCGACGTATGTTTCCACAGCTTAGAACAACTCGTCTTAGGCAGATAACGGATTTCTACACACTGACTGTCCTCATCGGCAAGTTTGAACAGGAGGGCCTTATTTTAACTGACCGCCGTCGGAATCGCCTTGCTTGGGATCTTTTGCAAGCGTTTGCTACTCGCGTTGATGAGGTGAGGGAATTACAGCGCAAAGCAAAAGGAGCACGGCCTGATCAGGAGCTCTATCGAGACTATTTGTTAACAGTATCGCAGATGACTGATGATGTAGCCCAGAGGAGGAAACGCGAACAGATTCTGAGAGGTATATTAGGGAGCCTATTTTCAGTAAAAGACACCCAACGTGGTTTTTCCCCGGAACAGCGGCGAATAATCTGGAACACATCGGCCAATCGTGTATGCGCAAAATGCGGATGTAAACTGACATGGAGTGACTTTACAATCGACCACATTAATCCCCATAGTAAGGGTGGTCGTAGCAAGTTGGCAAATGCAGCATTGATGTGCCGCAAGCACAACTCATCAAAAGGGAATCGTTGTTAATCAAGGGAATGACAACGTTGGTTAAGTTATTTGAAATGATAGCTTCGCTGTCGTTCAAAAACTCTCAAACTGCTGTAACGTCCTGCGGGACGACGGGATGAGCTGCGGCATTTCATGAAGAAATCTGCCCGCTATTCCACCTCCTATCTGCCCGAATCCCAGTCCGAGCCGGGCTCTCGCGGCCGAGTCCTGAAAAACCTTCTTCATATAACCGGGAAACGCAAGATGGACATTGTGGAAGCGGAGCTATTTGCGATGTCAATCCCCATGCTCGCCAGCAAGTTCGATCGGGATCATAGGCTTACTGCTGAAGATGTCTGTTCGATACATAAACTTTGGCTCGGCGATGTTTATGAATGGGCCGGCCGATACCGGCAGGTGAACGTATCAAAGGACGGCTTTTCTTTTGCCATGGCACGGCATGTCCCGAAACTTATGCAAGACTTCGAAAAAGGGCCGCTGAAAATATATACGCCGTGCCGGTTTAAAAAGGATGAGGAGACTATTACAGCGTTGGCGGTAGTCCACACTGAGCTGACGCTGATCCATCCTTTTCGCGAAGGAAATGGTCGGGCCGGGAGGCTCCTTGCCGTGGTAATGGCATTCCAGGCAGGCTTACCCGGCCTTGATTTTACGGGGATACGCGGGGGAAAAAGAAAAGAATACGTTGTGGCCGTGCAGTCAGGCTTGGACCAAAATTACGAGCCGATGAAGAAGATTTTTAGGTCTGTGCTTTCCCGGACGAGACGCACGCTTGTGCAGCGCTGAAGACAGTTTTGTGGCTGGTGACATTTTTTATGGCCTGCTTGGCAGCGGCCCCGACTCCTTCGATAGATGCCGAGGAAACAGTCACCGTCTCGACGATCTTCATACGCATCTCCGGGTCTTTCAGGAAAGGGTTGGTTTCCAACAATGATTTCTTAGACATGTTTTATTATATCAAAAATAATGACGTACAACCCTGAAATTCATCACCGCCGTTCCATCCGGCTGAAGGAATATGATTATTCCTTGGCAGGTGCATATTTTGTAACGATCTGTGCATGGAAGAAGGAATGTTTGTTCGGAGAAATAAAGAATGGGAAGGTCAGTTATAACGAAGCCGGGCAGGTCTTGGCAGATGTCTGGTGCAACCTGTTGGGACGCTTCCCGTCAATAGATTTGGACGAATTTGTAATAATGCCGAATCATGTTCACGGGATTGTGATTTTGCATACAGATGTAGTAGGGGCAGGGCTTGCCCTGCCCGGAACAAATCGCGGACAGAAGGGCGCGGCAAGCAGCGCCCCTACGTTGGGTGACATTATGCGAACATTCAAATCCATATCGGCCATTGCAGTTAACAGGCGTCTTGGCTCTCCGGGGTCCCCTCTATGGCAGCGCAATTATTACGAACACATCATCCGTGATGAACGGGAATTGCACTCAATCCGCGAATACATCAGGTACAATCCATTGAAATGGGAAGAAGACGAAGAAAATCCGAATTTGAAAGGAACGGGCAGGTTTGAAGCTCGCCCTTACATAAATAGATGACAAACGGTTCTTCTGCAATCGTTCAAAAACTCTGGAACTACTGCAACGTCCTCCGGGACGACGGGATGAGCTATGGCGACTACGTCGAACAGCTCACCTATCTACTTTTCCTCAAGATGGCCGATGAGCGGTCAAGGCCGCCGTATAACCAGAAAAGCTCTATCCCCTCCGGCTACGACTGGCCCGCTCTCCTAAAAAAAGACGGTGACGATCTTTTTGACCACTACCGCCACATACTGGAAGAACTCGGCAAGAAGGGGAACCTCCTAGGCCTTATCTTCGGCAAGGCCCAAAACAAGTTCCAAGACCCTGCAAAGCTCCGTCGCCTGATCGTCGATCTCATCGACAAGGAAAACTGGTCCGTCATGAGCGCGGATGTGAAAGGAGACGCTTACGAAGGGCTGCTCGAAAAGAATGCGCAGGATACAAAGTCCGGCGCTGGCCAGTACTTCACCCCCAGGCCACTGATCAAGGCCATTGTCGATTGCATGGCCCCAAAGCCGAAAGAGACGATCTGCGATCCTGCCTGCGGCACGGGAGGTTTTCTTCTCGCTTCCAACGACTATATTATCCACAACTTCCCGACCATGACGAAAGACGAAAAGAAATTCCTCAAGGAAGACGCCCTCCGGGGATGGGAACTGGTCCACAACACCGCCCGTCTCTGCGCCATGAACATGATGCTCCACGGCATCGGTACGAATGGCAGCAAGCTGCCGCTGATAGTCTCGGACTCTCTCGCATCAGATCCGGGAGACCGATTCGATATGGTCCTGACTAATCCGCCCTTCGGCAAGAAGAGCAGCACGACGATAATCGGCGCGGACGGGAAGCCCTACAAGGAAAAAGAGACGATTGAGCGAGAAGACTTCTGGGCAACAACCTCCAATAAGCAGCTTAATTTCCTCCAGCATGTTAAGACTCTTCTGAAACAACACGGCCGCGCTGCCATCGTCGTACCTGACAATGTCCTCTTCGAAGGCGGCGCAGGCGAGACAGTCCGCCGAAAGCTTCTTCATGAGTGCGACGTTCATACACTCCTCCGCCTGCCGACCGGTCTTTTCTATGCGCAGGGAGTAAAGGCAAACGTCCTTTTCTTCGACAAAAAGCCCGCCTCTGAAACTCCCTGGACAAAGAAGCTCTGGATATACGACTTCAGGACAAACATAGACTTCACCCTCAAGACGAACCCCCTCAAGCGTGAAGACCTGGACGAGTTCGTTAAGTGCTACAACCCCGAAAACAGGCATAAGAGAAAAGCGACATGGACAGAGGCGAGGTCTGACGGCCGCTGGCGTTCATTTGAGTACGACGAACTAATCAACCGCGACAAGGCGAGCCTCGACATCTTCTGGCTCAAAGATGATAGTCTCGCGGATTCGGACAACCTCCCCGACCCCGGCATCATCGCCCGCGAGATCGTCGACGACCTTGAAGCGGCGGTGGAGCAGTTCAGATTGATCGCGGAGGATTTAGGAGAGGAGGGAAAGGAATAATGAAAAAGAGACAGGGTCTACACATATGACACGTTGTCTTAACACCACCGGTGTCTCGACCTGGCGCTCCGGGATGCGCCAATACTTTCTGAGCAGCCTGTCCTTCTCCTCCGCTGAAACCTTCGCTAACCCATGCTTTTCGTAGAAGCGTACCGCCCGGGATGCGTCCGCCCAGGTCCCGATCAGCACAGGCCGGGTCGTCATCGAAATGAGGTGCTTAAGCAGCTGCCCGCCGATACTTCTCATTGCGCAAGGCGGTCCTCAGGTATGACACCCCTGTAGGCGCGCGCCGCATCGTTGATGACCTCGCAGGCCCGTAACGGATGGGTTCCGCCCCCCCACTGGAATTAGCGGGAAACCGCATGCTACAATACCCAATCTTTTTCCCCGAGGAGCTGAACGCTTGGCTGAAGTAATCCCTTTTGACGGCGTCCTTTATGATGCGCCGCTCGCAACAAAGGAATCGGGCGCGGACCTGCTTGCGCCCCCTTACGATATTATTACTCCTGAATTCAGGGAGGACCTTTATCAAAGGAGTCCCTACAACATTGTTCGCATAGACTTCGGCAAGGAGCTTCCGGGCGACGATAGTTCACACAACAGGTACACACGGGCAAAAAATTTCCTCGACGAGTGGCTTCGGGGCGGTGTCCTGACCAGGAGCCAACGCCCCTGCTTTTATTCCTACGAGATATCATATAAAATTGGGAATATAGACAAAACACTCAGTGGCTTTCTCGGTCTGGTCAGGCTCGAGGAACTCGGCAAAGGCAATATCTATCCCCATGAGTATACCCATTCCAAGCCTAAGAAAGACAGGCTGAACCTAATGAGGATTTGCGGCGCGAACATAAGTCCGATTTTTTCACTCTACCGTAGTAACGAAGGGAAGACCGCGGCGGTACTTGCGGGAGTGCACGATGCGCCGGCGCGCGTTGAGGGGCGGGACCCCGACGGCGCTGTTCACAGGTTATGGGAAGTGAGTGACCCGAAGGCGATCGCCGCGATAGAGGAGGAACTCAGGGGCAAGGCTATTTTCATCGCCGACGGCCACCACCGTTATGAGACCGCCCTCGCGTATCAGCGGGAGATGATGGTGAAAGAAGGCGCGTCCGGCAGCCCCAGACCCTACGACTACGTGCTGATGTTCCTCGCGAACATGGCTGACGAGGGGCTTACCATCCTTCCGACTCACCGCCTGGTGAAGAAGATCCCGTCTGATGTGCTCGATCTTCTTTCGACTGATTTCCGGATCGAGGAGATGAGTGACGACTTTTCTATCTCCCGTGCGATCGCTGGACAACGTGATGTTTACGGCCTCTACACCGGAGGGGAAACCTGGTATCGGCTGAGTTACAGGGGCGAAGGCATTCATGGCGTGCCGGCGGCCCTGAGGGACCTTGATGTCACGATCCTCCATGACCTCATATTCAAGCAGCTCCTGGACATCGAGAGTGTCTCCTACGAGATGGATGTGCGGAAGTGCCTGCAGTCCGTCAGGGAGTCGGCCTTTGCGGCGGCTTTCTTCCTCAATCCCACGAGGGTCGAAGATGTCGAAAAGGTGGCGCTCGCGTCGCTCCGGATGCCGCCGAAGTCGACGTATTTTTATCCGAAGCTTATGACCGGCATGGTGTTAAACATTTTCTATAATACTATTACACTTTAGTTTAAGGAGGCACTTATGGCATTTCGCGTAGCAATCAACGGTTTCGGCAGGATAGGAAGAAATTTTCTGAGAACGAGCAAAGGGGTAAAAGAGTTCGAGATTGTCGCGATCAACGACCTTACGAATTCCAAGACGCTCGCCCATTTACTCAAATACGATTCCGTGCACGGCGTATTCGGTTCCGACGTCAAGGACACCGGCGCAGGGATATCTGTTGACGGGAAAGAAATAAAGATATCGGCCATCACGGCGCCGGAGAAGTTGCCCTGGAAGGACCTCGGGGTCGATATTGTGATCGAATCGACCGGACTATTCACGGACCGGGCATCGGCGGCCAAGCATCTGGAAGCAGGGGCAAAGTGGGTCATCATCTCTGCTCCGGCGAAAGAGCCCGATATCACCGTCTGCCTCGGCGTCAACGAGGAGACCCTCGATGTATCTAAACACCAGATCATCTCGAACGCCTCCTGTACGACGAATTGCCTGGCGCCGGTTGCCAAGGTGCTGCTCAATGAATTCGGCATTGTCAGAGGCTTGATGACAACGATCCATTCCTACACGAACGACCAGAGGATCCTTGATCTGCCGCACAAGGACCTGAGGAGGGCGCGCGCCGCAGCCCTCTCGATGATACCCACGACGACCGGCGCGGCAAAGGCGGTCGGACTCGTGCTGCCGGAACTGAAGGGCAGGCTTGACGGAATGGCGATACGGGTGCCCACCCCGAACGTCTCGGTCGTCGACCTCGTTGCCGAACTCGGGAAAGACACGACCGCCGAAGCGGTGAATGCGGCGCTCAAGAAAGCGGCTGAAGGTCCCATGAAAGGCGTTCTGCAGTACACCGAAGATCCTATCGTGTCCATAGATTGTAACGGCAATGCCCACTCCTCAGTCGTCGACGCCTCGGTCACCAAAGTCATCGAGGGCAGAATGGTGAAGGTCCTCTCCTGGTACGACAACGAATGGGGCTACAGTTCGAGGCTGAGAGACCTCATCCTGTATATTCTTAAAAAGAGGAGTTAAATGGCGAAGAAGAACAACACCACAAACGGGACGGCAGTCCCTATAAAGGATGTGCTGAATAAGCTCTCGATCGACGAACTCGACATAAAGGGAAAGAGAGTATTTATCCGTGCAGATTTTAATGTCCCGCTTGACGATAACCTGAGGATTACTGACGACGGCCGGATACGTTCTACCCTTCCGACGATCAACTACGCGATTGACGAGGGCGCAAAGGTGATTCTCGCCTCTCATCTCGGGCGGCCCAAGGGCAAACCGGACCCGAGGTTCAGCCTTGCTCCCATTGCAAAGAGACTCCACAGGCTGCTTGATAAAGAAGTCGTCTTCGCTCCCGACTGCGTGGGGCCGCAGGTGGAAAGCCTTGTCGCCAGGATGAAGGGCGGAGATGTGGTCCTCCTGGAGAACCTGCGGTTTCATCCGGAAGAAGAGAAGAATGACGAGGGGTTCGCGCGAAGCCTCGCCAACCTCGCGGACTTTTTCGTAAACGATGCCTTCGGCGCCGCCCACAGGGCGCATGCGTCGACTGCAGGGATCACAAAGTTTCTGCCTTCTGCTGCAGGGTTCCTGATGAAAAAGGAGATCGAGTACCTCAAAGGGGTGGTGAATGCGCCGATACGCCCGTTTGTCGCGATCCTCGGCGGTGCCAAAGTTTCCGGCAAGATCGGCGTGCTCGAGCACCTCGAGGCAAAGGTGGACAAAGTCCTTATCGGCGGAGGTATGGCGTTTACCTTTATTAAGGCGATGGGGTACGAGGTAGGCGATTCTCTTGTCGAAAACGACATGCTCGAAACAGCGCAAAGGATCAGGAAGAAACTCAAAAATGCGGGCATAAAGTTCTATCTACCTGTCGATTGCGTGATCTCACAGACACTCGAACCGGGGGCCGAGACGAAGATCGTCCCGACCATGGAAATCCCGAAGGGATGGCGGGCGCTCGATATAGGACCGGCCACGGTCAAGCTTTTTTCCGAGGCCCTTGCTAACGCAAAGACGATCCTCTGGAACGGTCCCATGGGAATATTCGAGATCGATGCGTTTTCGCGGGGGACCTTCGCGATCGCCCATTCCGTGGCGGATGCCTATGCGCTGACGATCGTCGGCGGCGGAGACACGGACCTCGCCGTCCACCGCGCCGGTGTCTCGGACGCCCTGTCGTTTATCTCGACGGGCGGCGGCGCATCACTGCAGCTTCTTGAAGGGAAAGAACTTCCCGGAATAGCCGCCCTGACGGAGAGGAATACCGAAAGCGTCTGAAATTACCTTCAGGAAGAGATGCGAAAATCCCCCTTTTCAGGGGGATTTTTTTTATAACAGAACCGGACGCACCTTTATTGAACAGTGATGAGCGGTTAAATCGCGGATTGCGTTTCAGATCGTGGGCTGAAGCTCTGAGTCGGTGACTTTGTGCGGCAATTTTTCATTGGAATGCGAGAGTATCCCTCTTTTGAGCTCTACGATCGAAGGACTCTTGCTCTCGAACTGTTCGATAAGAAAAGACGCCGCTACTTCCGGTTTGATGATATCGCCGCAGGTAAAGATATCCACGGCCGCGTAGGAATACTCCGGCCATGTGTGAATCGAAAGATGAGATTCCGCGATAACTACCATGCCGCTGATACCGAAAGGATTGAATTCGTGGAAGGATATGTCTACAATAGTAGCCTTGGCCTCTCTTGCCGCGGAGACCAATGCGTTTTTGACCCTCTTGAGGTCTTTGAGAATTTCGGGGTTGCACTCCCTCAACTCCACCAACAAATGGGTACCTAAAGCATGCAATCCTTTACCCCCCTTCAGCAATTATAATATGGGCGTCACGCCGCCCTCTTAAGCTAAACATTTTACAGTATAATCGCAAAAGTTGTCAAGCCAGCGAATTGCCTCATCAAAAAACGATACGAAGTTGAATCGTTGCCTCATATAAGAAAACGATACGAAAAATAATCGAAAATAGCCTTCTGTAATCAAGG
>JAKAIZ010000044.1 GCA_021814065.1 Nitrospirota bacterium
GTCGATGTTATAGGCAGCACCGGCAAGGTGAAAGAGGCCGAGGAAGTAAAGGCAAAGGGCTAAGACCTCAGCAATTAAATCTCATTGCTCTTGTTACCTCCCCTAAGGGGACCCCGACGAAAACGGGGTCCCCTCTTTTTTTGTATCCCGGGGAATCCCCTCTATCGAAAGTGTGCGGAGCCACTCTTTCATCTCGTCCCTCGCAATCTTTGCATTGAAGCCGTACCAGAGCTTCTTCAGTTTCGGATAGGGGTCAAGCGCGTCCTTGAATTTTCTGAAGACCCCCGGGCCGTCCAGTAACGAAAGAAGTCTTTGCTTCAGTGGAAGGTCCTCAAGTTTTTCGGTAAAATCTTTCATCGTCTTATACCCGTTGTCTGTCACCCTTTCGGGTATCCGGGCATACCGGTCTTTCTCATAAAGAAAGATATAGAGAGCCAGTTCTATCTCGTCTTCCATCCATTCAGGGACTTCGACCGGCACATCGAACTCAACCTCTTCATAGTCCGCCATGTCCTCATCAATGCCCTCGGAAAGAAGACCCCTTGCCCTACTTAGGATATCCTCAGAGAGGATGATTATCTCCCCTGTTTCCGTATCGAGGAAATAATCGAAGGCATCCCTGACGGTGTCCTCCATCGCCTTCTGGAGTTCATCGAAATCAATCATTAAGGTTTTCATCCATGCCCTCGAGGCACCCCAAAAGTATTGGGTACTCGCCTTTCGCCTCCTTAGCCTCCTCTTTCAGGTACCGCAGCGCCCGGGGGACATGCTTCAAGAAGTATGCTCTCCCCTTTATCCTGGACAGAAAACCATAGGCGCCTAATGCCTGCATATGCCTCTGCAGGCGGCAGGGGAGTATTGTCTTTCGAAATGCGGCCTCATCGAAGCTGCCGCCGTTATAGCCCTTCACTTGCGCTATATAATAATCAAGGAGATCCGCGCGGAGTCCGTCATCCAGCGGGGAGTAAGGGTCCCAAAGGAACGAGGCAATATCATACGCAGGGGGGCCCATCCTTGCACCCTGATAGTCGATCACCCTCGGCATATCACCTTTCATAACCATGATATTCTGCGACTGAAAATCTCTGTGCACTAAGGTCTTTCCGAAAGAATCGACAGTCTTTGCAAGGCGGTCGAATTCGCCTTCGAGAAGCCCTCTATCGGAAATCTGCATACCCCTCAGCCCTACTGCGAACCTTTCGACGAAATAGTCTGTTTCCCAGCGAAGATGGCTATAGTCAAAGATCCTCGACTGAATAAGAAGGCATTCCGACACACTTTTTGTAACCACTGTGTGGAGGCCTATCAGGATATCCAGGACGCGCTTGTATAACGCCTCGACAAAACGGCCCTGTTTGTTACACTTCATCCATGAATAGAGAGAAATGTCACCGAGGTCTTCAAAAAGCGCATAGACAGAGCTGCGCATTGGAGAGCCCGGGTTCAGGTTGGCCGAGTCAGACCCAAGAAGTGCAGGCACGGGGACCGAATATCTCCTGAAGAAATGCGTGTAGATCAAATGCCTCTGGTAATCGGGATCGGCTTCCGGGCATTCCATAAGAACCGCTGTCTTTTGCCCGCACCTGACGCGATAATACTTCCTGTCCGAACCGCCGGTACCGATCAATGCCATTGTAATGTCGTCTGACGAACCGCCCATGGCCTCCGTAATCATTCCTGATGGCAGAGACGCGGGGATCGAAAGCTGCTCCTGAAGGTCGATCCTGTAATCGGGACCGACAATCGCATTTTCTATATGGTCGCCCTTTCTTGCCCTGGCCCCCGGAAGAAGTATGCAGTTCCTCAGCGAAGCCCCTTTATAAAGTATGCTTCCCTTCTCGATAACGGCATTCGCGCCGAACTGGACGCCGCTGCAGTCGACTGAATTATGGGTAAAGATAATCTCCCCCTCGTTCCTTAAGGCGTTGAATACGTATGAAGAATAGGCGGCTGGCGTACCTATGTCCACCCAGCTGCAGCCACTGAAGTCGGCTGTCCCGATCTTAAGACCGGAGGATGCTGCCCTGAGCCAGGTGTCAACGATACTCGACTTGCCCGGAGGCAGTAATGAAAGAAACTCTGGAGAATACACTGCTATGCCTGTGAAGGCGACATTTCGAAGTCCCTTATTCTCATGCACCGCCTTTCCAATATATTGCAATCTGCCGGCTTCATCGGTCCAGACATTGTTGAATGCAGGGTGATCATGGACGGCGAGTGTAACACAATTGCCCTCGGAAAGATGTCTTTCGATGAGGACTCCGAGGCTGATGTCGGACAAGATATCCGAATTATGAATGATAAAGAAAGAACTACTGAGAAAGCCCTCAGCATTTTTTAGGGCTCCACCGGTGCCAAGTATCGCCTCCTCGTAAAAAAGCTCGATTTCGCCGCTCTGATCGAAGGTCTCGGCCCATTCCCTGATCATTTCGGGCTTATAATGGAGATTGATCCCGATCCGCTTCACCTGAATGTCAGCGGTTCTTGCTATCACTCTTTCGATAACAGGCCTCCCCAGGATCGGAAGAAGCGGTTTCGGCAGGTGGTCCGTGATCGGCCTAAGCCTCTCTCCTAATCCCGCCGCTAATATAAATGCGCGAAGCTCTTTCACGTGTAGAGGAGAGTTTTTGTCCTGATTTCTCTGTCAAAGGCCTTACGTTCTTCGTCCCACCAGAGTTCCATTTTATTAAGGTCAGTGCCGGCCTCGACATCTTTTCGCAACCGGTCGGTGCCGGCCAGTATATCGATAGGCATGAGCTGTTCTTCGTACTCGTAAGGTGGGTTGTTCCAGGAAAAATCCTTCGGATAAAGATCGAAGACCGCCTTTATTATGCCGACTCCAGTCTTGAAAGGCCTGAATCTTCTTCTGTCCGTCACATGGATCTGGGCCCCTCCGCAGAGTGTGCCTGCATGTTTCTGGAAAGTGGGCAAGAAATAAAGCGGGCGAAAGACAACACCCCCCAGGCCGAATCCGGATAGCCGGCCCACGAGTTTGTCAGGCTCGATAAAGGGCGCTCCAAAGGTCTCGAAGGGCCTTGTGGTGCCTCTTCCTTCGCTCAGATTGGTCCCTTCAAGAAGGCACATCCCCGGATATACAGCAGCGGTCTCGACCGTTGGCATATTGGGAGAAGGAAGGACCCATGGCAGACCGGCATCATCGAACCACATTCTCCTTGCCCAACCCGTCATCCTGATGATGTGCAACTGAACTCCTGAATATAAAGTTTGGAGATAAAGCGCAATTTCCCCTACCGTCATCCCGTGCCGGACAGGCAACGGGTGCAGACCTACAAAAGAGCTGTATTCAGGGGCAAGTACCGGCCCTTCAGTCAGCTTGCCGCCGATAGGATTGGGCCTGTCGAGGACGACAACCGCCTTCCCCGTCTCCCGGCAGGCCCGCATAATTAGCGCCATCGTCCAGATGAACGTATAATATCTCGAACCGACATCCTGAAGGTCAATGACTAATGCGTCGAGTCCCCGGAGCATCTCCGGAGTGGGCTTCCGCGTCTTTCCGTAAAGACTAAAGACAGGAAGTCCGTTCCCCTGATCCCGGAACCCCTCCCATTCGATCATATTGTCCTGCGTCTCGCCGCGAATCCCGTGCTGGGGTCCAAAGAGGGCCTTCAGCCTGAACTTCCGGGATTCAAGGCAGACCGAAATCGCATGCCTCAACCTGCGATCTACCGAGGCAGGATGTACTACAAGTCCGATACGTGCGCCTCTCAGGACCTTGGGCCACTTCGCGGCAACCTGATCCAGTCCTGTTTTGACTTTCCCTGAAGTCATCGGGATCTCCCCAATCCTATTCGAGGAGGAGGTCCCTGATTTCCATGGTCAGTTCCTTCAGCTTAAGGTCATGGTTTTCCGGAGTAACCTCATGCAACTTTACATCGTTTCTCTTTCGTATCTCGGTGATAAAGCCGGTACCCTTATCCGAGATAGATGCTACAACCGGTCTTTCGGAATCAAGAAACTCTATAATATACTTACAGAATTTTTTCGACAGACACTCCATCTTCCCGATCTCGTCAATAAGGTACAACCCCGTTTTCCTGTCCCGCGCAAAGACGACGTCAAGCATAGTCTCAAAGCCTTTCACGTCCACGCGGAACCTGCCTACAGCATACTTGCTCTTCAAGGTGATATGGGAGAGAACCCTGCTGTCGCCGAAAAGTGACGCAACAAAGGAACCGGTCTGTAAGCCGTCTTCTTTTATCTCTCCGGTGTAAAACCCGGCAGGATTAAACTCCTTGAAGATCTCGGAGAGCTTCCTGATCAGCGTTGTCTTGCCTGAACCCGACGGCCCTGTTAACAAGAGGTTCTTTGTCATCAGGCCAGCAAGATCTCCAGGAGTCTGTCGAGTTCTTCAAGGGAGTAATATTCTATTTCTATCTTCCCGCCTTTTTTCCCTTTGTGAACAATGCGAACCTTCGTCGCCAGCTGCCTGATCAATTTTTCTTCCAGAGAAACGATCTGGGGGTCTTTTCCCCTTCCGGGTTTCGCTTTAGGGGAGCCTTTCTTGGTAAGTTTTTCCGCCTCCCGTACGCTGAGACCTTCCTTCACGATTCTCCTTGCCGCTTCAAGCTGGTGCGCCTTCCTCTCGATGGCAAGCAGGGCCTTCGCATGTCCCATGCTTAATGAACCATTGTAGAGCATCGTCTTGATCTCTTCGGGCAGTTTCAGCAGCCGCAGGTAATTTGAGATCGTCGCCCGCTCCTTTCCTACCCTCGCGGAGAGATCTTCCTGGGTCAGATTAAAGTCTATGAGCAGGCGGTTAAAAGCCTCGGCAGTCTCGATGGGATTGAGGTCTTCTCTCTGGATATTCTCTATGAGAGCAATTTCAAGGGAATCCTTCGAAGCCACATTCTTGATCAGCGCCGGAATTTTCTTCAACCCCGCAAGCACCGAAGCCCGCCAACGCCGTTCCCCGGCGATGAGATTGAAGGCGCCGTCCCCTGTCCTGGATACGATGACGGGCTGGAGAACCCCCCTCTCCTTGATCGAGGCCGCCAGCTCTTTCAGGGAATCTTCATGGAAAATTCTGCGCGGCTGCTGCTTGCCCGGCATAATCCTGTCGATATCGAGATAAAGGACCTCTTCTCCCTTTTCAGGGATCAGGGCATTAAGCCCCCTGCCCAACGCCGTTTTCATGCAATATCTCCTTGGCCAAAGAAAGATAGCTCTGCGCTCCACGGGAGCGTATATCGTAAAGGATAATCGGCTTGCCGTGGCTTGGAGCTTCGCTCAGGGCGACGTTCCGGGGAATAACAGTCCTATAGACCTTGTCCCCGAAATGTTTCTTTATCTCCGAGACCACCTGATGGGCAAGACTGTTTCTTGTGTCGAACATGGTCAGCAGTATGCCTTCGATATCGATAGCAGGGTTAAAAGACCCCCTGACCAGCCGAAGGGTCTTTGTCAGAAGACCCAATCCCTCTAGCGCGTAATACTCACACTGGACCGGAACGATCACCGATTCTGCGGCGACCAGGGCATTGACCGTTAAAACGCCGAGCGATGGAGGGCAGTCTATGAAAATATACCGATACTCGCCTCTAATCTCCTCCAAAGCCGAAGAGAGTATCCGTTCGCGGCCTTCCCGCCCTGCAAGCTCGACCTCCGAGCCGAGCAGGTCGATACTCGACGGCAGCAGGAACAAGTTCTCAACAGATGTGCCTATAATCGCCTCTTTTGCAGTGCAGTCACCCGAAATCACATTGTAGAGAGTCTTTTCTATTGCATCACGCGAAATACCGAGCCCTGACGTCGAATTTCCCTGGGGATCAATATCTATAATCAGGATCTTTTCGCCGGAAAGTGCAAGTGAAGCGGCAAGATTTATAGCAGTCGTCGTCTTACCGACGCCGCCTTTCTGGTTCACTATCGCGATAATCCTATGCATTTTCAGACTATTATAGCATTTTGCCGGCAGATTCGATAAAAAACTTGATAGGAAGGTCGCATTGTTCCACGTGGAACAAAATTTAAGCGTCACAAGTTTGTTCCACGTGGAACAATGCGCAGAAAGACTAATAAACGCCTCCCGCCCGTTCGACAATAAGATCATACAAATTAACGAATATCTTGACCCACATCTCGTCAGAGGCCGCATCGATCTCGACCCCGGCTGTAAGGCCGGCCCATACCATGAACCGTGCTTCTTTTTCTTGTTTCCCGGGCCTGAATTACTTTTTGAGAAGGCTCTTCCGGACATCTCCGGTACGGATAGTTATCTTGTGGGAATCAAGGTATTCGAGGAAAGGAAGCGCATACTTTCGGGAGGTATTGAGGATATCCCTGAACTCTGCCACGGTCATATCCGGCTTTTTCTCAAAGAATGTTCGAACGCGTGATATCATATTTTCATAGGAGCCGGCCGCAAGATAGAGCGATTCATTGATCCGCACCACCTTATTTTCTTTCGAAAGAAGCCCTAACATATCCGTCAGACGCTTCTGATCAACGTTAAGTGCCGCCGAAAGCTCCTCTTTGGTAGGCGGTTGAAACCCGCCTTTTTCGAGCAGCACGAGTATCTTTGTGCTGTATCCTTCTTCGCTGCTCGACAGCGCGATCTTGAATTCCCCCAGTCTTACCAGATCTTTTTCGACGACGATGTCTTTCAGGCCGGCCAGAATGAAATTGAAAATGCGCGCATCTATCTTAAGCTGGTTTCTTAACTCCTCTTTTGACATGCCGGCCTTGAGCGGGTTCTTCTTGTGAAAAGCCCTGAGAATACCGACGATGCCGTCCTGGAGAGCTGAAAAAGCCTTCTTATGCAAAAAAAGGTCTTCAAAATGCAGCACCTCTCCGGCATGGCCGAGTTTTTTCAGTGCCTCTTCAATAGCCTTTGGTTCTTCCTTGATCCACCCCTTTATCGCACCGACCGAGATGCCCCGGGGACCAGCCCTTTCGACCTTCAGTGAAATTTTTTGGTCGAGACTTCCGGTATTGAGTACCGTGAGGTCTTCTGTACCTTCCTTCCGCCTTCTCCTTGAGGGCGATGGATCGAGTATCACCCCTCCCCCAAGGGTCTCCAGAGGCGAAAACCTTCGCACGATGTATCTGTCCCCCGCCATAGCGACGACCGGCTCCTGAAGTCTGAGCTGGCAATTACAGCTCTGCGCGGGTTTCAGCTCTTCTTCCCCGCACAGCATGACTCTCGCCACCGTCTCGGCCGTGCCGACATAGAAATGCACCAGGCTCTTACTTTTGAGTATTGGGGCACCGGGAAGAAGCTCGAGAAACGCATCTATGGTTTTTGTTGCGGAGAAGCTCGAAGGCGTTACGGCAACATCTCCTCTTTTAAGACTCTCCTTATCGATGCCCTGGAGGTTTATGGCCACCCTCTGCCCCGCATGGGCCTTTTCAATGCTCCTGCCGTGGCTGTGCAGTCCTCTCACCTTCGTCTTTATGCCTGCAGGCAGGATCTCGACAGGCTCGTCGAGAGAAACTGTGCCCGAAATCGCCGTTCCCGTAATGACCGTACCGAAGCCCTTCAAGGTAAAGACCCGGTCTATCGGGAGTCTGAACAGTCCTTCCGAATTCTTCGGGGCAGCCTTCAGGGCGAGTTCTTCTATCTCTTTCCTGAGGATATCGAGATTTTCTCCGGTCCTGGAGGAGACCGGAATGATCGGCGCGGCCTCGAGAAAGGTCCCTTTCACAAACCCGCGTATCTCGTCTTTCACCAGATCGATCCAGTCTTTCTCGACGAGATCCGATTTTGTCACTGCGATGAGCCCCGACTGTATCTTAAGCAGGTCGCAGATCGCAAGATGCTCACGGCTCTGGGGCATGATCCCTTCGTCCGCGGCGATAACGAGCAATACCATGTCGATGCCTCCTGCGCCGGCAAGCATATTTCTGATCAGCCTTTCATGTCCGGGCACGTCCACGATGCCGACGGTCAGGCCGCTCTCCTGATAAACCAGGTCGGCAAATCCGATATCGATGGTGATGCCCCGCTCCTTTTCTTCCTTGAGCCGGTCGGGGTCGATGCCGGTGAGCGCCTTTACGAGAGAACTCTTTCCGTGGTCAATATGCCCTGCAGTTCCGAGTATTATATGTCTCATTTTTTTAGTCCGGGAAAATTTTCTTCATCCATTATAATATTTTTTGTGATAGTGTTGGCCTTTATTTGCTTCGTCGCATACCTGCCGCATCCCGCTCGCAATTTCCACACAGCTCTGATGCCCTCTGTTGTATAATCATCCGAGCGCTTATTTTTTACAGGAGGTGGCGATGGCAGAGAAAAAAAACAAACTAAATTGCTGGGAGTTCAAGAAATGCGGAAGAGAGCCCGGCGGCGCACATACGGCCGATCTCGGAGTTTGCCCGGCGACCGTTGAGGAGAGACTCGACGGTGTTCACGGCGGGAGCAAGGCCGGAAGGAGTTGCTGGGTATTGGCCGGCACATTGTGCAAGGGGGAGGTACAGGGTACATTCGCTCAAAAATACAAGAACTGCGAGATCTGTGACTTCTACAAATCGGTAAAATCCGAGGAGTTTCCGAAATTCATGCTTTCGGCGCTCATAATGAAAAAGCTAAACGGCCAGTAAATCTCCTCACCCGGCCGAAAGAGAAGCGACAACCGCTCTTACGATATCGTCGATCTCCCGTTCCCGGACGGTCCTCATGTCCAGGAGCAGGGAATCTTCCCGTATCCTTGCGATCACCGGAGGCGAGCCGTTTCGCAGCCTGGCCTCGAGCTCATTGACCGAGATGCCGGAAGGCTTTATCGCGACCGCATATGTCGGAAATTCGACCTCCGGAAGCGAACCTCCCCCCGCTTTCGAGGAATCCCTGATAACACGGATGTCTTTCTCGCCGGCTTTCCTGCGCAACGCTGAGGCGATTTTCTTCGCACGCATTTCCATTTCCCCGGGGGCCTGAAGGAGCATCGCGAGAACAGGTATCTCCCTTTTTGCGTTCTCGGTGTCCATATATTCCATGAGCGTCGCTTCGAACGCCGCTATCGCAAGTTTGTCTATCCTGACCGCCCGCGCCAGAGGGTTTTTCTGGATTTTTTCTACATAGCGTTTCTTTCCGAGAATTATCCCGCCCTGGGGCCCTCCGAGAAGTTTGTCTCCACTGAAGGATATAATGTCCGCGCCCGTTTCCACAATCTGGGAGACAGAAGGTTCGTCGTGAATGCCATAGGGTCTAAGGTCTATGAGACAGCCACTCCCGAGATCGAACATCACCGGGATCTCATGCTTTCTGCCCAGGGAAACGAGATCCTTGATCTCAACACTCTCGGTGAAGCCGGTAATTCTGTAATTCGACTGATGCACCTTCAAAATCAGAGCGGTGTTCTCGCTGATCGACTCTTCATAGTCCCTCAGATGGGTCTTGTTCGTCGTCCCGACCTCCCGTAACACCGCCCCGCTCGCCGCCATGACATCGGGTATTCTGAAAGACCCGCCGATCTCCACGAGCTCGCTCCTCGATACGATCACCTCCCCTGCCCTTGCGACAGTATTGAGGCATAAAAAGACCGCTGCCGCATTGTTGTTCACGATGAGCGCATCCTCAGCCCCCGTAATCTCCCTGAGGAGCCGCTTCGTATGCGTATGTCTCTGCCCTCTTTTTCCGCTTGCGACGTCATATTCGAGGTTGGAATATGAACCGCTTGCTTCCACGACATTCTTGAGGACTTTTTCGGAAAGGACCGCCCTGCCCAAGTTCGTGTGGATGACAATGCCGGTCGCATTAATAAGGGGCAGAAGACTGAATGAGGAAAGCTTCGAGATCCTTTGTCTTATGTCTCCGGCAAGACTTTCAGGCGAGAGTTCCGCGGTTTTTCCGCTAAGCAAGGCAGCCCTTCTTTCTGCAATGACGTCCCTGACCGCCAGGAGGACTATCTTCCTCGGAAACTGCGAAATCCATCGCCTTCCGTCAGGGCTCTTCAGGACTTCATCCACTGAGGGAAGGCCCGACAACAATGCCTTCTGCGCCGGTCCTTCCGGGATCAACCGAGCCCCATCTTCTTAAGCGCCTGTTCCCCGCTTCCCGCTCCCGGCGCGTCCTCAGGCAGATATAGCATGACGCCCCCCCTTCACCGGCCTGATGACGATCTTCCCCTCGCCTGCGAGCCGGTTCGTGACCTCAACCGGGTTCTCGTCGCTAAAATACTTTTTGAACGCCTCATTAAACCCCGAGTAGACCGAATGGATCCCTTTGTAGCCTTCCTTTCTCAGGCTCAAGATCGCCTTTTTCACAAACTCTTCCTGAGACAGTTTCTCTCCCATGTTGCCCTCCTCGACTTTATTTACTATACTATCAGAGATTTACCTCAGCGATAACCTCATCGTTGCAAACAAATCTTTTCGGCCTTTTTTCTCCGGCGTTTATGCAACATCAGGATAACTGCTCTTTGTTAAAGGATCCCTGATGCCGGCCTCTGCAAACCCCTTTGCCCTTATCCTGCAGCTGTCACAGCGCCCGCAGGGGACAAATGAAGAGTAAGGAGTTACGAGTGAGGGGCCACGAGGACCTCCCGAACGCCCGGCCTTTTCCCCTGACCGCTGACCTCTAACACCTGACTTTTCCCCCCTTGGCTGAGGATCATAGCAGCTCCATGCAAGAGAATAATCGACTCCAAGCTCGCTCCCCTTCCTGATTATGTCAGACTTCTTCATCGAAATGAGCGGGGCCTTGATCGAAAATTTTATGCTGCCCTCCACCGAGGCCTTCGTCCCCAAGTTTGCCATGTTCTCGAAGGCCCTCAGATACTCCGGTCTGCAGTCCGGGTACCCGCTGTAATCGATCGCATTAGCCCCGATATAGATTTCCGCCGCGCCAAGCACTTCCGCCCAGGCGAGTCCGAAAGAAAGAAAGATAGTGTTGCGCGCCGGGACATACGTGACCGGTATCTCGCCCGGAGGAGATGGCATTCCCTCCTCTACGCGCTTTGGTACTTCGATATCCGACGTAAGGGCCGACCCACCTATCTCTCTCAGGTCGAAACTCACTATCAGGTGCCGTCTCGTCTTCATCGCCCCCGCCGTCATCCTTGCGTATTCGAGTTCGACGCGATGCCTTTGCAGGTAATCGAAGCTCAGGGCATAGATTTCGCGCCCCTCGCTCGCGGCGATTGCCAGCACAGTCGAAGAATCAACCCCCCCGCTCAGCAATACGACGGCCCTGTTCACATCCCTTCACCTCTTGGCATCGTCCGGTCGCCGCATGCCGGACTGTCAGTATACGTCATCTGCGGTTCCATATAAGCCGTCGGGCCCCGCGCTCCGCAGAAAGAATAAGCCATTCGAAACCCTGTAGTCATAAGGCCTTCCCCAGGGGTCTTGCGCGTGTGAAATCAAATCGAGCGATGCAGGATACGTCGAATGTTCTATCTTATACGATTCTATCCTGTATCTGAGGTCCTCGACTGTGCCCGCAGCCCTAAACTGCCTTGAAGGGCTGTCTTTCCCGGTAGCTATGATCGAAAAAGAAAGAACAAGCGAGATGCATACCGCGGCAGGAACGAGGATGTTCAGGAAAGGAATTCGCTTCCGCTCCTCCACGGTCTCGACCTTCGCCACCACAAGTGGAGCCTCGGCCGATTCGATGATGCCTCTTTCCATCATCGCCAGAAGCGTCTTGGACACCTCGAAATTGTCCCTCCCGCTGAGATCGATGACAGTGCTGACATCGTTTTCACCGTCAACGTATCTGAATATCGCCTCCTCTTCCGTCGTGAGATCACCAGGCGCTTCTTCCTTCCTCGTAAGGACCATGTCAAGAGAAATCTTTCCCTTGATCATCGACCACTCGTCGACGATCCTGAGGCCCTCCATCAGAAGATGCTGCGTATCAAGAGAAAATGACAGTTCCTTGTCTTTGGATACCCGCTCGGACTTGAATTCGTACGTACCCTCTTTCCAGCTGAAGAGCTGAATTACTGTTTCTGTAATCTGGCTATTCACGACCTCGGTGACGGTCTCTTTATCGACGATCTCCTTGTTCACCAGGATATTTCCGAGCTTCTCTCCCGTCTTTTTGTGCTCCGCCAGCGCAATCTGGAGCTCTTCTTCTTTTATAAGCCCCTTTTTCAGCAGGATCTTGCCCAGGCGGTTGTCATCGACCCGCCGCTTGGACTCGGCGCCGGAGATATTTCCCTCGATGAAGAGTAGTTTTACCCTGTCCATCCTTCCATCAAGGGTAAGCATTCCCGTTTTTCGCTGAAAATAAATCAGCTGAAGAATGTCGGCAAGTCCGAAATCGGATAACGAACCTTCTAAAGCCATCCCTTTGCGATCCTCTTTCTCGTTATTACAAGGAACAATCCGTAAAGAAGCACCGCCAGAAAGAGCGCGGCCCACTTGATGAAACTGTGTGACACCAAATGACTGTCTGGAACAAATAGAAAAACCATAACGGGCAGAAGAAAGAGAAAAAGAAAAGACCACAGGAATACTAACCCAAGGAAGACCCTCCCTGAATACACCTCGGCAAGTCCCGGCAGCACGAAGGACAATACCTTCAAAAAGTTCCTGCGCCTTGTCTGCTGCTCGTATATCGACAGCAGCCTGGCAACTCTCTCGCGCACGTCCATTTCCTCGAGTTTTATCAAAGAGGAGTAACACTCGGGGCACATCCGTCCCCACACAACCCTCTTTTCGCATTTTGCGCAGAGAATTTTGTAGCATTTCCTGCAACGGTATGCGCGCTGTCTTTCGCTGCTGTTCATGAGATAGAAGACTACACCCAAAAACAGCGCTGCCAGGGAAACTGCGAAAGGCGGAACCACTGCAACTCCGAGCGACACAGGCGTGTCACTTCCGGATAACGCATAATCCCAGAATTCGGAAGGCTTCAGTGTCTCGTCGACGACAAACCGATTCGGTTTTCTGCCCGATATAGCCCTGTACCCGGCAACGGCAGATCTGTCCAGGGCAAGGGCGGACCTGAAATATTCTTCTCCCTTTGCAAAGTCTATCATTTCACGCGAGACCTGCGAGAGATTGTAATACGCAGAAACAAGCGGTTTAATTCGCAAGGAAGAAGAGTAGTATTTGACTGCTTCCTGGAGGTCCGTCTTTCGTGCTTCATCAAAGTTGTACCGGCCTACGTAGCAGTTCCCGAGGTTTACGTATATCCTGGGGTCTTCGTTTTTTTCAAGCAGTCGCCTATATGAGGCGATCGCCTCATCATAGCGTCCCTCTCTCTTCAACGCGAGGGCGTAGGAAAAAAGAGGGGCGAAATCATCCCTGTTTTGAAGTGTCGAAATAGCGTACTCGTTGCTCTCCGATTCATTGACTTTTACGATCGCCTTCAGACTGCCGGATGAGGCGGCCCCGAGATAATCCGACGCCATCTTCGAAAGAAGAGGAAAACAGAGGAGAAACAGCAGGTAGATATAGACGACGCTCCTGCTATATTTCTTCATATAGAAACCGAACAGGACCAACATGCTGCCCAAAAAAAGCAGCGGACTTGCAGCCGAAAACAAGACCATCAGGAGTAAAAGCGCCACTTTCCAGGACGATTCACCTATATCATGGGAAAGTAGAGGGATATCCGGCAGGAGCCTGACCGCGACAATCAACAACACGGCCACAATAAAGGAGAAGATCAGATCAAAAAAAAGAGAACCCATAAGTGTAAAAGACCACCAGAAATTTCTGGAATATGCATCTATCCCCCGAATCACGTAATCGACGCTGTCCAGAATTCCTGAAACAGAGAGGGAAAAAGTCGCCTTCGATAGAGCAAAATAGACCGCCGGGAGATCCGGAGCATCGGTTACAGCTTCGCGAAGCAACTCCACAGATCCTGCTTTGTCCGCGCGTGCCTTTTCAATTAAGAGATATGCATAGGTATCGGAGTTCTGTATCCCCTTGTTCAACTGAAGATCATGGTACTCGTCTGCGTACAAAAGAGAAGACGGGAAGATAAGACAGAAAAGCAGGCACAGGGCGAGTTTTCTCATGAGCCGCCGCCTATCCTGGGCTCGGCGCCTTTTATCAGACGCATGATATTGTCCTTATGGCGAAAGAAGATCATCACTGCCAGGAGAAAAAAGAGCGGGAATTTTCCGCGTGAGTCGAGAAAAAAAGCGCCGAGGGGCAAAATGCCGAAAGACACGAGGGCGCCAAGCGAAGAATATCGGGTAATGAGAACCGTCATCAGCCATATTATAATAGTAATCAGCCCTGTTTGTGGAGAGTAAATGCACAGCACCCCTATGCTTGTGGCGACACCCTTTCCTCCCCTGAATTTCAGGAAAAGTGAAAAGTCATGCCCGAGCACCGCAAAGATACCGATTATTCCTTCATAAAAAATGCCCGCATTGAAGTACCTTGCCATCAGAACCGCAAGTGACCCCTTGACGATATCTCCCGCAAGCGTAAGGACAGCAGCCCCTTTTCCAGTGGTCCTCAGCACGTTGGTTGCGCCGATATTCCCGCTTCCCGCGCTTCGCAGATTTACTCCCTTGATTTTGGCTATCAACATCCCGGTAGGTATGGAACCAAGAAGGAACGCAACCGCGGACAGTAACACCACATTCATATACTTCTCCAGAAGAAGAGCGTATATTTCACCCCGGATACGACCGCCAGCACGAGGGCCACCCAGATAAAGACAATCCCTACATCATAGAGATCGATCTGAAATATACTCCCCATGAGAACCAGGCACAAGATCGATGTAATCTGGGCGGTCGTCTTGAGCTTACCTCCCATTTCGGCCGGGATAACAATATCTCTTGAGAGGGCGACCACCCTCAGCGCGGTAATAAGAAAATCCCGTACAATAAGCACGATCGCGATCCACGCGGGAAGCCGCTCCATATCTACCAGAACGATCAGTGCGGTTATAATCAGAAACTTATCGGCGATTGGATCCATGATAATGCCGAACTTCGTTATCTGACCCGACCGGCGGGCCAGATATCCGTCAAGAAAATCAGTGATGGAGGCGATCCCGAAGACAAGCGCCCCGATAAAGGGGTACCGGTATACCGTGACCACAAAAAACGGAATGAGCACAATCCTGCTCAGAGTCAGGATAGTCGGCAGGTTAAGCTTCAAAGTACCCATCGATAATCTTTTTCCAGAGCCCCTTGGCCTCAAGGAGATAGTCGGTGACCTCCCTGACCGCACCCCTTCCCCCTCTTTGCTTCGTTACATACAATGCATACTTTTTGATCCTCCGGTCGGCATCCGATACCGTGATAGGAAGTCCGACTTTGCTCATTACCGGCGCATCGACGACGTCGTCGCCGACGTAGGCAACCTCCCCTTTATCCAGCGAGTACCTGAGAAGCAGGTCCTGATAGGCCGAAACCTTGTCATAGCATTTCTGGAAAACCTCCCTGATACCCAGTTCTTTGGCCCTTCTTTCTACTACCTTGGAACCTCTGCCTGTGATGATCGCTACTTCCACCCCGGCTTTCATCAGCATTTTTATTCCATGCCCGTCACGGACATGGAATAATTTGTACTCATTCCCCTTGTTATCGAGTATTATGCTTCCGTCGGTAAGAACGCCGTCGACGTCGAGAATAAGCAGTTTTATATTCCGTGCGATATTCTTAACCTCTTTTTTTGTCTTTTTTCTTAAAGGCAGATTTTTTTTCATAAGCTTCCCAAAAGTGGTTCGTACTTTTCCCTGTCGGGTATCCAGAAGTATGAAAGATAGATTAAGCTTCGGCATCCCATCTGTCAAGATATAAGTCCTCTCTCTTCTTCTTTATATAAATACTAAAAAACTAGTAGTAGTAAGAAGTACTGTTGGTAAGCCATAAAACCTTGTAAGTTAAAGTTTTATATAGATTTTTAACCTTGAAAAACATGTGAGTGAAAACGATGGAATGCAAACACTTACGGTTTGACGAAAAAGCCAAAAGGTTACTGACAGAGAAGCAACAGAGATATTGTCTGAAATATTTAATTGAGCTATAATAGCTTACCTTCCAAGGCACAGTTACTAACAATTGTTAAGAACTTGTTAGCAAAGGCAGTGAATAAAAAACATGACGATAGATGAGATATGGAATAAGAGTCTCTCGAAGATAGAGGGTAAGGTCGGCAATTCGATATTTGACTTGTGGTTCAAGCCAATCAGGCTTTTCAATTTAAAGGACGAGACGGCTACCCTCGAGATCCCGAACCGTTTCTTTAAAGAATGGATAGAAGATTCCTACCCGAACCTGCTCAAGGAATCAATCGAAATAGTGGTCGGCTATCCCGTGGCGCTTCGCTATAAAATCGAGGAGAAGCAGCAGAACAACCAGAGAAAGATCATCGAGAAGCTCGAAAACAGAAGGATAAAACTGGCCAGCAAGGGGATTTACCTCAACCCCAAGTATACCTTCCAGAATTTCATCACGGGCAACAGTAACCAGTTTGCCCATGCTGCGGCGATAGCGGTTGCCGAGTCGCCGGGGAAGACGTATAATCCTCTTTTCATCTATGGCGGAGTCGGTCTGGGCAAGACCCATCTGATGAACGCAATCGGCAATAAGGTGCTCGACTCGCGCAGCGACTTCTCGGTCCTCTATGTTTCCTCAGAGCAATTTACCAATGAGGTCGTATCATCGCTGCGCCACGACAAGATGGCCGAGTTGAAGGAAAAGTACAGAAACCTGGACTTGCTCCTTCTTGATGATGTACAGTTTATCGCGAAGAAGACCGCGACGCAGGAGGAATTTTTTTACACGTTCAACGCCTTGTATGAAAAGCAGAAACAGATCGTGATATCCTGCGACAGACCCCCGAGAGAGATCAGCGAGGTTACCGACCGTCTGCGCTCGAGATTCAATATGGGCCTGATCGCCGACATCCAGCCCCCGGATATCGAGACTAAGCTGGCGATCATCTATAAGAAGGCCGAGATGATGGCGCTCAAAAAGATCCCGGAAGAGGTCGCGAATTTCCTCGCTTCAAAAATACGCTCGAATATAAGGGAGCTCGAGGGCTGTCTTATCCGGATCGCAGCGCAGGCGTCCCTTACGGGCGAGGAGATCAACCTTGAGACAACGAAGAAGGTCCTCAAAGACATCATCCATGATGACGAAAGGCCGGTGACGGTGGAGGTGGTGCAAAAAATCGTCTGTGACTTCTACAATATCAGTCTGGCCGACATCAAGGCGAAGAGGAGAACAAAGGATATCGCATTGCCCCGGCAGGTGGCGATGTATCTGAGTAAGCAGGTCACCGGGTCTTCTCTGAGCGATATCGGTAAACATTTCGGCGGCAAGGACCATGCAACGGTTATCTACGCATGCAAGCAGATCGAGGAACGCAGGGCGAAGGACGAAACATTCAACAGGATGATAGACAATCTCTTGACGAAGATAAAGAACTAAGGAGGGGCCGCATGAAGATCATTGTTTCGAAGGACGAAATACTTGCAAAACTCTCGAACATCCAAAATATCGTGGAGAAGAGAAACACGATGCCGGTGCTGAGCCATTTTCTCTTGGATGCAGGGAAGAACGGATCCTTCATTACCGCCACAGATCTCGATACCGCCCTGAAGGAGCCCCTCCAGATAAAAGTGGAAAAAGAAGGCAAGATATGCATTCCCGCAAGGAAGATGTTCGAGATCGTCAGAGAGGTCGAAGGCGATCTGGTCTGCGAGTCAATAGACGAGCAGTGGCTTAAGCTGAAGGCCGGCGCAAGCAGTTTTAGGCTCGCCTGCCTGCCCCCCAAGGAGTTCCCTGCATGGCCGGGCATGGAGGACATGGAAGAGCTGCAGGTAAGCGCAAAGGTCCTGGCTGAGGTGATAGAGAAGACGGTTTTCGCAGCTGGAGAGAGCGATACGCGCTATACGCTCAACGGTCTCCTTTTTCATATCATCCCCGGCGTCAAGGTGACGGTTGTCGGGACCGACGGCCATCGGCTCGCATTGATCAAAAGGGGCATCGAAGGGACGATCAGGGAAGAGCGAAAACTGATCGTGCCGAGAAAGGCCGCCCAGGAGTTGAGGAAACTTCTCGACAAGTCCGAAGAGAATGTCCGCATGACACTCGGCAAGAATCATGTGCTTTTCGGGGTCGGGGAAATGCAGTTTCTGACAAGGCTGATCGAAGGGACTTATCCGAATTACGAACAGGTGATCCCTTCGTCCAACGAAAAAAAGATCAGTGTGGGGAAAGAGGCTTTCATCAAAACGCTCCGGAGGGTCGCGATCATGTCGCGTGAACGCTCGAATGCGGTTAAAGTCGATCTCTCCGACGGCCTCATATCGATCACCTCCTCCAACCCGGACCTCGGCGAAGCCAGCGATGAACTGGCCGTCGACTACAGGGGGGAATCGGTATCCCTGGGCTTCAACGCCCGCTACCTCATCGACATTCTGGATGCGATGGCTTCCGAAAATGTGGTAATGGAGCTGCAGGCGCCCCTGAGCCCTGTCTTGATAAGGGAAGAGACCGACACCGAATACCGGTGTGTAATCATGCCGATGAGGATATAAATATTGTGAAACGTAAGGCGTAAGGAGTGAGGGGTAAAGGTCCACGACTCCCGAAGGTTTTCCGGGATTGAATGACGAAGTTACTGTTATTAACGGAACTGTATAAAGCATGATTTCAGTTGACGGACTATAAATAGAGGAAAGATGGAAGAAAAAGATAAAGAAAAAATAGAAGAGACGTACGGCGCAGAGGACATCAAAATCCTGAAGGGGTTAAGCGCTGTTCGGAAAAGACCTGCAATGTATATCGGGTCTACCGGCCCTGAAGGGCTCCATCATCTTGTTTATGAGGCGGTGGACAACAGCGTGGACGAGGCGCTCGCCGGATACTGCAACAACATCGATGTAGTGCTTCATCATGACGGGAGCTGCTCGGTGCTCGACGACGGCAGGGGCATCCCTACCGGACCGCATCCCGGGGACCCTGACAAGAGGACTGCCGCAGAGGTGGTCCTTACGGAACTGCACGCAGGCGGCAAGTTCGAGTCAAAGGCTTATAAGATATCGGGAGGGCTCCATGGTGTGGGCATCTCCGTGGTTAACGCCCTTTCGGAGTGGCTCGAGGTCGAGATAAGGCAAAACGGCCAGGTCTTCCAGCAGAGGTTCGAAAGGGGCAAACCGATGGGCGGGCTCACCGTCGTCGGAAAGACGAAGGGCAGGGGGACGAAGGTGACGTTCAAGCCGGACCCCCAGATCTTCGAGATGACTGAGTTCAGTTACGATGTACTTTCACAGAGGCTGAGGGAAATGGCCTTTCTGAACAAGGGACTGAAGATTACGATCCTTGATGAGAGGGTGGACAAGAACCAGGAGTTTCTCTACAAAGGCGGGATCATATCATTTGTTGAACACCTGAACAAAAACAAGACCGTCCTACATCCAAAGCCGGTCTACATTTTCGGGGAAAAGGACGGCATCTTCGCGGAGGTCGCCCTTCAGTATAACGACGGATATTCCGAGACGATTTTTACGTTCGCGAACAACATAAATACTAGGGAAGGCGGTACGCATCTCATCGGCTTCAAGTCAGCCCTCACGAGGACGGCGAACAGCTACGCAACGTCGACAGGCATCCTGAAAGGCGTCAAAGAGAGTATCTCCGGCGACGACATCAGGGAGGGCCTGACAGCCGTGATCAGCGTCAAGATTCCGAACCCCCAGTTCGAGGGCCAGACGAAGATGAAGCTCGGCAACAGCGAAGTTAAGGGAATCATCGAGTCGATCGTGAATGATACGCTTTCGACCTACTTTGAGGAGAACCCCTCTATCGCGAGAAAGGTGATCGAAAAGGCGATCCAGGCAGCGCGGGCGAGGGAGGCGGCGAGGAAGGCCCGTGAGCTTACGAGGAGAAAAGGGGCGCTTGAGGACACCGGCCTTCCCGGGAAACTGGCAGACTGCTCCGAAAAAGACCCTGCCCTGAGCGAACTCTTCATAGTCGAGGGCGATTCGGCCGGCGGCTCGGCAAAGCAGGGGAGAGACCGCCGCACGCAGGCGATACTGCCCCTCAGGGGAAAGATCCTGAACGTTGAAAAGGCGAGGTTCGACAAGATGCTCGGCTCCGAGGAGATCCGGATCCTCATCACTGCTATGGGGACAGGCATAGGTGCCGATGATTTCGACATCGCGAAGATCCGCTATCACAAGATCGTCCTCATGACTGATGCTGACGTCGACGGCGCCCATATCCGCACCTTGCTGCTGACCTTTTTTTATCGGCAGATGCCTCAGATCATCGAGCACGGATATCTCTACAT
>JAKAIZ010000045.1 GCA_021814065.1 Nitrospirota bacterium
CGGTAAAGGGCCCTGATTTTCCGACGGGCGGGATCATCCACGGCACCGGCGGGATCAGGGACGCGTATACGACCGGCAGGGGCCTTATCAAGGTGCGGGCGAAGGCGCGGGTGGAGGATGTGCACCGGGGAGGCCAGCATATCATCATCTCCGAAATGCCTTATCAGGTGAACAAGGCGAGGCTTATCGAAAAAATCGCAGAGCTGGTGAGGGAAAAGAAGATCGAGGGGATCTCCGACATACGGGACGAATCCGACAGGGACGGTATAAGGGTGGTGCTCGAACTGAAGCGCGGCGAGATGGCCGAGGTGGTGCTGAATAACCTCTACAAGCATACCCAGATGGAGACGACCTTCGGCATTATCATGCTTGCCCTTGTCGGCGGCCAGCCCCACGTGCTCGGGCTGAAGAAGGTGTTGCATTACTTCATCCAGCACAGACGGGATGTGGTCCTCAGGAGGACGAGGTTTGAACTCAGGAAGGCGGAGGAGAAGGCCCATATCCTGGAAGGGCTCAAGATAGCGCTCGACCACCTGGATGCGATTATCGCCCTTATAAGGGCATCGAATGGCCCTGCTGAGGCGAAGGCCGGTCTGATGTCCAACTATCCCCTTTCCGAGATCCAGGCCCAGGCGATCCTCGAGATGAGACTTCAGAGACTCACCGGGCTCGAACGGGAAAAGATAATCAGCGAGTACAAAGAGACCCTTAAAGAGATCGAGAGGCTGAAGGCGATTCTCGGGTCAGAGGCATTGGTCACGAAGATCATCAAAGACGAACTCCTCGAGATAAAGACGAAATATGCGGACGAGAGGAGGACCGAGATCGCGGAGGAGACGAAAGAGATCACGCTCGAAGACCTCATCACCGAGGAGGAGATGGTGATTACCCTCTCTCACGCGGGATATATCAAGAGAAACCCGCTGAGTGCTTACCGTAGTCAGCGGCGCGGGGGCAAGGGCCTCATCGGCATGGAGACGAAGGAGGAAGACTTCGTCGAGCAGCTCTTTATCGGGTCTACCCACGACTATATGCTCTTTTTCTCGAACCTCGGAAGGCTCTACTGGCTGAAAACCTACCAGATCCCGGAGGCAGGCCGTGCATCGAAGGGCAAGGCGCTGATAAATCTGCTCCAGCTTTCGGAGGGAGAGAGAATCACGACCGCGCTGCCTGTCCGTGCTTTCAAGGAAGGGTATCTCGTCATGTTTACCAAGAACGGGACGGTCAAGAAGACCGCGCTCACCTCCTACAGCAATCCGAGGGGAAAGGGCGTCATCGCCATATCCCTGGAAGAAGGCGACGAGCTGATCGCGGTACGAAAGACAAGCGGGCAGGACGACCTGATTATCGGCACGCGCAACGGCCTTGCAATCAAGTTCAATGAAGAGGACGTCAGGGACATGGGACGTATGGCAAGGGGGGTTCGGGGGATACGTCTGGTGAAGGGTGACGAGGTTGTGGCTGCCGAAGTCGCCGAAGAGAGGACGACCGTGCTGACGGCTGCTGAAAACGGTTTCGGCAAGAGGACGAAGATAGGTGATTATCCCCTCCAGGGCCGCGGAGGGAAGGGCGTGATCTCGATCAAGCTCACTGAAAAAGGCGGAAAGGTGGTGGGGCTCCTGCAGGTGCGGGAGGAGGACGAAGTCGTGATGATCACGAGTTCCGGCAAGCTTATCAGGACGACCGCCGAAAATATATCTATCCACGGCAGGAACACCCAGGGCGTGAAGCTGATGAATACCGCAGACGACAGAATCGTCAGCATCGCGAGGGTCGCGGAGAAAGATCAGCTGTAATAGTGTGTAGTGATGCAGAAGGATAGAGCCCGACATGCTGAAAAACGCCATAGAATCCCTCCAAACGGATGGGCGGGCAAGCGGCAAGATTTAACGATGATTCACGTACACGCAGGCATATCCTCAGATGTAGTTATGAAAAAGGCTTTGCTCTGTGCGCGCGGGCTGCGGAGCCTTCCGCCCCGGCGGATCCGCCTGAGGAGGACGACTATGGACGTTTTTCATCACGCCGGACCCTATTTTGGGCGGTTTTTGCGGCTAGAATAATATATCTTTTCCGGCACTGACACTGTCTATGAAAGAGACGGAGGATCTTCTTAAGAAAGGCCTCGACCAGCTGGATATCTCCTCGAACGATCAGCAGATCGGCGCCTTCAGGACCTATCTCTCGGAACTGAAAAAGTGGAACAGGGTCCATAACCTCACCGGTTTAAAGAGCGACCGCGACATCATCATAAAGCACTTCCTCGACTCCCTCCTTTTTTTGAAGGTCCTTCCTGAGGGAGTTTCAACTGTGGCGGACATCGGAAGCGGCGCGGGCTTTCCCGGCATCCCCATAAAGATAATGGCGCCGGTGCTGAAGCTGTTTCTTCTGGAACCCTCGAAAAAGAAGGTGGTCTTTTTGAAACATATCTGCGGCAAACTCGGGCTGGAAGGCGTCGAGGTGCTGGACAGAAGGATAGAGGACGTCGAAGGGCTCAGGGTCGATGCGGCAATGACAAGGGCGCTTTACAGCGTGGGGGAGTTTATCGAAAAGGCGGCGCGGATACTGACCACAAAAGGAGTTCTGATATTGAGCAAGGGACCGAAGCTCAGGGAAGAATTGGAGTGCCTCGGCATAAACAACATTACCGTCTCTGACATCGAACTGCCCTTTACCGGCACAACCAGGCATCTTGTAGTCGTGAGGCGTTAGACCAATATCTCCCTGCTCAGTATCAGGTATGCATAAACGAAGGCCATGATCGAAAAGAAGAGGGCCAGGAGTCCGAGACTGAAGTAGAGAAGGCTTTTCCTGGTCCTCCTAAACCGGTACTCGAAATAGGCCTTCGGAAACAGCGTCGCAGCGCCGAAGAGAAGCATAAGGCCGGCAAGGACCTGGGTGATCATCCGGACCATAGCTATTTACATCCCTTCAATCGGACAACCGGCGCAGATCGGCTTTGTCTTGCAGTGTTCCTTCGCCACCCTGACGATGAGAGCATGGTATTCATTGAAGAGTTGCACGTCCTTCCCGAGATTCCGATGAAAAAGCTGCTGGAATTTGTCATATGACGAATCATGGTCCAAAATATTATGCCGCGAAAGGACCCGTTTTGTATAGGCATCGATGACGAAGACCGGCTTTTCGAGAGCGTAGAGGATTATCGAATCAGCTGTCTCGGGGCCGATTCCGTTCACGGCGAGAAGCTTCTTTCTTATCACGTCAACCTCTTCTTTTTTCATCTTCGCCATACTGCCGCCGTATTCCCTTACGAGAAAATCCATAAAATGCTTCAGTCTCGTCGCCTTTATGTTGAAATATCCGGCCGGCCTTATCATCGATGCAAGTCTCCCCACAGGCAGGCTGTGGAGAGCGGCCGCGTTAAGCTTCCGCTCATTTTTTAAATTGGTGATCGCCTTTTCTACATTCCCCCAGTTGGTGTTCTGTGTCAGAATCGCCCCGACCGCAACCTCAAAAGGCGTTTCCCCCGGCCACCAGTGCTGGGGACCGAAGGCTGAGTAGAGTTTTTTGTATATGTGGGTGAGCCGATCTTTTCCCATGGTCTTCATTCAAGTTACTCTGAGTCCATAAGTAAGATGACATTTGTCTGAAAATCTCCCCACCCCCTCTTTGCTAAAGAGGGGCATAATGCCTCCCTTTGGCAAAGGGAGGGCAGGAGGGATTTTATAAATTAATGTCCACATTATTTTGAGACAGTTTAGATGGTATCCTTGGCAAGACAGGCAGTTGGGCAAGCGAAGGGCCGTGCTTGCAACTGCAGTGCCCATGTTCAATAATTATTCTCTCCGACCGGTCCGCGGAGTTTTTTCTTTGTGGCTGTAATTTTCTTTTCGGCGAGCATCTTTTCTTTCGCCCTCTTCGATCGCTTCCTCTTCTGACGCCGGATTTTCTCTATCCGCTGGATCTCTTCGCTCTCCTTGCCTCTGACAAGCTGCTCGATCTTCTTTGTGAGGATCACCCTCGCACGATAACGGTTCAGCGCCTGTGACCGCTCCTCCTGGCATTTCACCTCGATCCCGGTGGGAAGGTGTTTGAGATATACGCAGGTCGAAGTCTTGTTCACGTGCTGTCCGCCCTTCCCGGACGACCGGATGAAGGACTCTTCAATGTCCTCTTCCCGGATTTTCAGGGACTCCATCTTGTCCTTCAGCTGTGCTTCTTTTTGCGCGCTTACCGTGAAAATGCTCATAACTATTTAATATAGCATGTTCTTGCAAAGCAGCATGAATCACAGGGGCAGTTCACTCCCTTAATAAGAAGACGCGAATATTTACGCACGATGTCCTGCCCGATGGGCCGGCAGTTACTGAACTATTATGCGTTCAACTGTCAGCGTTCCTTTGCTGATCGTGAGGGATCCGCTGATAGTGCTGTAGTCTGTGGGACCCCCGAAACCGCCGCTGTAGCCGCCCGTCAGCGAGAGAGAAACATTATCGCTCCGGCCCATGGTCAGTGTCTCTTCGTATATTCCCGTTTCGACCTGTATTTGTTCGCGGTCCGCAGCCGCGGTGTAAGCATCAAGAATGGCCGAATAATATCCGGTCGGTGCGGTAGCAAACCTCCGCACCGGCTGCTCCAGGAGTAAGACTGAGATATTGCCACCGACATCCGCGACTGCGATATCGGGCCTTCCATCGGAGTTGAAATCTCCCGCGACCAGTCCTCCTGGACTCGATCCGGCATTATAATTTACCGGGGCCTGAAAAGTGCCGTCGCCCACTCCTAAAATAATAGAGAGATTGTTATCGATTGCATTTGCCACGGCCAGATCAATTTTACCGTCACGGTTGAAGTCGCCTGTTGTGATACCGCGGGGGCTTGCACCTGAAGGGTAGTTCGCTGCCGGCTGAAAAGTTCCGTTTCCATTTCCGAGGAGGACCGAGACATTATTACTTCCATAGTTAGCCACGGCAAGGTCGGTTTTGCCGTCTCTGTTAAAGTCACCTGCTGCGATGGCGCGAGGATTCGTCCCCGCCCCATAATCGACCGCATTCTGAAAAGTTCCGTTTCCATTGCCGAGGAGAACCGAGACATTATTACTTCCATAGTTAGCCACGGCAAGGTCGGTTTTGCCGTCTCTGTTAAAGTCGCCTGTAGCAACAGAAGACGGCCCATACCCGGCGTTAAAATTGCCTGCGGGCGGAAAGGCGCCATTGCCGTTGCTAAGAAGGATTGAGATGTTATTGCCGTCGTAGTTTGCTACGGCGAGGTCGGTCTTGCCGTCGCGGTTAAAGTCGCCTGTTGTGACGAAGGCCGGTCCGCTCCCGGCGTTGTGGTTCACCGCAGTCATAAAGGTCCCGTTTCCACTTCCCATGAGTACCGAGACATTGTTGTCGGAATAATTAGCCACGGCGAGGTCGGTCTTGCCGTCCATGTTGAAGTCGCCTGTAGCAACAGATTGCGGAGTCGCCCCCGTACCGTAATTTGCCGGTGCTTGAAAAGTGCCGCTCCCGTTCCCAAGCAGGACCGAGACATTATTGCCGCCGCCATTCGCAGATACGATATCTGTTTTACCGTCCATGTTGAAGTCGCCTGCTGCAACCGAGACCGGGCTGGAGCCGGCGCTATACCCCACCGCTGGCCTGAAGATCCCTGAGGGTTCGATGCTTGAGCTGTTTAGCAAAACGGATACGCTAACATTGTCGTAATTCGTTACGGCAATGTCTGTCTTTCCATCTGCGTTAAAGTCCCCTGTTATGATTGCAAAGGCGGTTATTCCTGAACCATAGTTTACGGCTGGCTGAAAGGTCCCGTTTCCATTGCCGATAAGAACAGAGACATCGGCACTCCCATAATTTGCCACCACAAGGTCAAGTTTTCCGTCTCCGTTAAAGTCTGCCGTCGTAACAGAAGTGGGTAGCGATCCCGCGGGATAATTCACGGCTGACTTGAAGGTCCCATTGCCGTATCCCAGTAAAACAGAAACATCGCCGCCGCTTCGATTTGTCGCAGCAAGGTCAAGTTTTCCGTCTCCGTTAAAGTCACCCACGGCAATGAATTGCGGGCTTGATCCCGCGGGATAAATCACCGCTGTCTGAAAGGTCCCATCTCCGTTGCCCAACAAAACAGAAATATCGTTGCTCCCATAGTTTGCTGTGGCTAAATCAAGTTTGCCGTCGCCATTGAAGTCGCCCGCCGTAACTGCGAATGGGTACGTTGTTACCGTATAATTTACTGACGCCTGGAAGGTGCCGTTTCCATTGCCAAGCAGTATCGAGACATTATGACTGTTGCTGTTTGCGACTGCAAGATCGAGTTTGCCGTCCCTGTTATAGTCACCTATCGCGATAGATAGGGGCAGTGTACCCGCTACGTAGTTGACGGCGGCCTGAAAGGTGCCATCGCCATTTCCCAGGAAAATTGAGATACCATCTCCGGCTCCATTTACTCCGTTTGCGACTGCAAGGTCAACCTTACCGTCTCCGTTGAAGTCGCCTGTTGTAATAAAAATCGGGCGTGTCCCCGCGTAGTTGACGGCAGTCTGAAAGGTACCGTTTCCGTTGCCGAGGAGCACAGAGACATTATTGGAATACCAATTTGCGACTGCAAGGTCAACCTTACCATCTCCGTTGAAATCGCCGGTTGCCACCGATTCCGGGCTTGTTCCGGTGGCATAGTCCACTGCCGGATCGAAACTCAATGCATGGACAGATGTGCAGAAAACTATGGAGAAGATAATGGAAAATGCGGGACCCCAAAAGAACCTTGCGAAAGTGTCCCTCGTCATAAGCGCCCCCTTTTTGTTAGGCCTTCGTCCCACCGACCTCTGTAATTTGCAATCCCTGGCTGAAGCTTACTTAATTCCCTTTCCTTCTGTCAATGAAATTCCGCTTTCATGACTTATTAAGGGTCTCATAATTGAATGCACATTACCGGGAAATCTCCCCTCGCCCCTCTTTGCCAAAGAGGGGTGAATACCTCCCTTTGGCAAAGGGAGGTTAGGAGGGATTTTATGATAATTATGTGCATACTATTTCGAGACTGTTAATAGCTCTTGTCGGGCTACGGGAACTATCTCTTCGCCGGCGTTGTTTTATAATGGATAAATGAGGGCATATCTCCGGCCGCGAACTATCGAGGAAGCACACGAAATCCAGCGTACCCTTAAGAAGAAGGTAAAGATCACGTCTCCAAAAAAGGCGCCGCATTTCATTGCTGCGGCTGATGCGGCTTTCTCCGATGATTTTGTCTTTGCGGCAGCTTCTCTATTCGGGTATTCACCCCTTGTGCATATGGAGGATGCCTTTGCTCGCGAGAAAGCCCGCTTTCCATACATACCCGGGCTACTTGCATTCAGGGAAGGACACGCGATCATCAGCGCTATCGGCAAACTGACGGTCGCACCTGATCTGCTACTGATAGACGGCCAGGGGATTGCTCACCCCGAAGGGTTCGGCATAGCTTCTCACATAGGCGTCATACTCGGCATCCCTACAGTAGGTTGCGCCAAATCGAGGCTTATCGGCGAGTATGAAGAACCGGGACCGGTGAAGGGGGACTGGACATATCTGTACCACCGTGACGCAAGGGTGGGGGCTGTCGTAAGGACGAGAAGCTTCGTGAAGCCCCTCTTTGTTTCACCGGGCCACCTTATCGATATAGAGTCTTTTGTCGAAATCGCTCTGAAATGTACATCCGGCTTCAGGATCCCCGAACCACTGGGAGCCGCAGACAGGCTTTCAAGAAAGTTGAGGAATGATTACTCCGGCCGGTCTCCGGTATTGGATAAGTGATCGTCTGTTTTGGTATACTAAACCATAGAGTTTCGCAACCCTGTCATCCTATTATATCTTGAGGTCATTATGGGTTTACTAAAAAGCATAGGCTCTTTTTTTACAGGTGAAGAAGATACGGTCCAAAGGCAGAGGGTCGGCAGGAACGACCCCTGCTGGTGCGGAAGCGGGAAGAAATACAAGAAGTGCCATCTGCACGAAGACGAAAAGAAGCAGGGCAACAAGTACCATCTGAATTGCGGATCTTCCTGAAAGTCAGCCTGAGCTGAGTTCAGCTCAAAGAAACAGTTCGCAGTCACGTAACCATCTCTCTCGGGAGGGATGGTGAAAAAGTGTTATCAACTGATTTATCGTCATTCCCGTGCAGACCTGCCTGCCGGCAGGCAGGCGGGAATCCAGACTGCTTCAGTATGTCTGCTCTCCTCCTCCATGCAACATGAGGTCTCGGCGGCTCCCTTCTTGACTGGTTACCGGATGAAAGATGTATAGTATTCCAGTAACTGAGGAACGCTGTGTCATACGGGGGAATATGAACCGGAAACGGGCGGGCGGCAATGAGTTTTATGATATCCTTGAGACCCCTTTGGGAGCGCTCTATCTTGTCTTCAGCGGCTACTTTCTGACAGGCATCGCGTTCGCGAAGCCGGGTGGGCTGGTCATGAAAACAAATGAGGAGACCGAGGCAGTAAAAAGAGAGCTGATCGAATATTTCGAAAAGGGCAGAAGAGATTTTACCTGCAGGACCTCTTTTCTGGAAGGAACTGATTTCGAAAGGGAAGTCTGGAACGCGCTGAAAGAAGTGCCCTACGGAGAGACGAGGACCTACAAATGGATGGCGGAGAAAGTAGGAAAACCACATGCATTCAGGGCCACCGGAAACGCCCTCGGGAAAAACCCGATACCGATCATATTCCCCTGTCACCGGATCATCGAATCCGACGGCTCCATAGGGGGATATTCTTCCGGCATTGACATCAAGAGGAGGCTCCTCGAGATCGAGTACTACACGAAACTGTCGAAGAGTTAAACGATGTTTTGCGGGCCTCCTCTGCTTTTCTTAGGCCGAAGCCCTGTGCACCTCTAAAATGTTATATGCGTGGAGGCTGCATTTGAGCGGCATCAGCGACGCGTATTGCCCCACCCGAAGGGTGAGGCGCGGCGGTGGCCTCGGAGTCCCGATTGATCGGGACGAGAATGAGCGGTAATGCTGCCTTCACGCATAGCAGACGTCGGATTAGGGACAAGGCTAACTTCCCCCGTGAGAAAGGTGGAGGTTCTCTCAACTTTACAAAGCCTTGTAGTGCATGGTAGATTTCATGATGAAATACGGAGAAAAAATAATAAAGAAAGCGAAGCTCGAGATATGGGAAAACCCTTCTCCCGAGCGGGATTACGAGATCAATATAACCTTCCCCGAGTTCACCTGCCTCTGCCCCAGGTCGGGTTATCCGGACTTCGCCTCGATCAGCGTGCGATACGTGCCGGACAAGAAGATCGTCGAGCTGAAGTCTCTCAAGTTATATCTCAATTCCTTCAGGGATGCCTACATCTCCCACGAAGAGATAACGAATCTGGTCTATTCCGAGCTGAAAAAGAAACTGAGACCGAGGTTCCTCGAAGTGGTCGGCGATTTCAACCCGCGGGGGAATGTGAAGACGGTGATCAGGGTGAGTTCGGAGCAGGGGCAAGAAAAGGTTAGGCCCCTTTCGCCCTCTCGATAAACAATTTCATCTTCCCGAGGTCTTTTTTCCCCTTGGCAAGCTCTACCCCGCTGCTCACATCGACCCCGTACGGTTTGACGTATTTCACCGCTTCGACGACATTATCGGGCGTCAGCCCCCCGGCAAGGATGACTCTTCCGAACCGTTTCGCCTCGACCGCTATGTCCCAGTTAAAGATCATCCCGGTGCCGCCTAGCTTGTCCGGCGCATACGCATCAAGAAGGAAAGCGGATACATGTCCATTGAACTGCTCCAGCGGCGAAAGACTATCAAGGGATTTTACCCTTATTGCCTTTATCACACGCCCGCAGACATTGCAGGACTTAAGCGGCTCGTTGCCGTGCAGCTGCACTAGATCTATGCGGGCCGCAGTCTTGACTGACCGGATGTCCTTAGGGGCTTCGTCCACAAAAACGCCGACAGTCTGCACAAAGGGCGGGAGTTTCTTGATTATGGCAGCCGCTTTTTCCGGAGAAATAAAACGGGGGCTGCCCTTGAAGAAAACAAACCCGAGCGCGTCAGCGCCGTAATCGACCGCAGCTGACGCGTCATCGATATTGGTAATTCCGCAGATTTTGACTCTTACCATAAAAATAAAGGGCGAACACAGGTGTTCGCCCCTACATACTATCTAAATCACCGGTAGTTTTGCCAGCGCTTCCTTGATCTTTTCGTCCGGGTAGGCATAATCGACGAGCTTGCCTGCGAGGTAGTCTTCGTAGGCGGTCATGTCGAGATACCCGTGTCCGCTGAGGTTGAAGAATATGGTTTTTTCTTTTCCTTCTTCCTTGGCAAGGAGCGCCTCGTCAATCGCCGCCCTTATCGCATGGGAGCTCTCGGGAGCCGGGATTATGGCCTCAGTTTTTGCGAACTGTATCGCCGCCTCGAAGACTTGGGTCTGGCCGTATGCTACCGCGTCGATCAGTTTGTCGTTATAGAGCTGACATATTAGCGGAGCGTCCGCATGGTACCGGAGACCTCCAGCGTGAATACCAGGAGGCATAAAATCATGGCCTAGGGTGTACATCATCATTAATGGCGTCAGCCCTGCCGTATCGCCGAAATCGTATCTGAATTCGCCCCTGGTGAGCGTCGGGCAGGATATCGGCTCGACCGCCAGGACCCGCAGTTTCTTCCCATTGATCTTGTCCTGGAGGAAGGGGAAACTGACGCCGCCGAGGTTGGAGCCGCCGCCGCAGCACCCTATGACCACGTCCGGATAATCGCCCGCCATCGCGAACTGCTTCTTCGCCTCGAGACCTATCACCGTCTGATGGAGAAGTACATGGTTCAGGACCGAGCCGAGGGCGTAATTCGTGTCGTCGTGGGTCGCTGCATCTTCGACCGCCTCGGATATCGCGATGCCGAGACTCCCGGGACTGTCCGGGTCTGCCTCAAGTATTTTCTTTCCTGAATTCGTCATTGTCGAAGGGCTGGCATGGACAGTGGCGCCCCATGTCTCCATCGAGATCCTCCGGTAAGGTTTTTGATTGAAACTGACCTTGACCATATATACCGTCACATCAATGCCGAAGAGGCTTCCGGCAAGGGCAAGGGCGGAACCCCACTGGCCGGCGCCTGTCTCGGTCGCGATCCTCTTGACGCCCGCCTTTTTGTTGTAATAGGCCTGCGGGATGGAAGTGTTGGGCTTGTGGCTGCCCGCGGGACTCACACCTTCGTATTTGTAATAGATCTTTGCCGGCGTTTTAAGCGCTGCTTCGAGCCTGTGTGCGCGATAAAGGGGGGAGGGCCTCCAGAGACTGTAGATATCCAGGACCTCTTCAGGTATATCGATCCAACGCTGGGTCGAGACTTCCTGCTCTATCAGGGACATCGGGAATATCGGCTTCAGGTCGTCCGGGCCGATCGGCTGTTTCGTCGCCGGATGGAGCGGCGGCTTCGGCGGGTTCGGCATGTCCGCCATGATGTTGTACCACTGCTTCGGGATCTCCCTGTCGGGAAGTACGATTTTAGTCTCTCGCATAACTTGCCTCCGGATTATTCTAGTCTGAACGGCTTAATTTTACTTCCAAGTCAATATGTTAAGATAGCATAAATACAGGCCAAAAGGAAAAACCTATCCGCACGGACAGAGCTCATCCGCCTGCCTTTTGATCGTCCTGGCGGTTGCTGCGTCAAGCCCGCTCCTTCTCAAAAAGTCCTTCTCGTCCATGTCTGCGATTTCCTGCGCCAGGATGATGTCGTTTCGCATGAGGGACTCTAGCACCTTCTTCCCCGCAGCAGGAAGGACCGTGACCGGGTATAGCCTCCTGCCTTCTATCATCTTTTCGAGGCTCTCCTTTGTCGGGTATCTCCAGCTCATGATCCCGAGGCCGGTGCATTCCGCATACTTGATTGCGTCAGTTGTCAGCCGGGTATTAGTCACGAGCAACCCCCGGTAAGTAACGTTCTCCGCGGGGTTTTGATCGAAGGCCTTCCGGATATCTTCGAATCGCGAATGGATGTAGAGCGCTACTTTCACGTCCGTAGGGTTGCCGCCGTTGCTGTGATATTTGCATTCCACGACAAAATGCTCATTCCCCTTGACTGCGTAGACATCGACCTCGTGGGTTACACAGTATCCCGCCACTATCTTGTCGACTTCGACGTCGTACCCATGGGATTTAAGAATTCTCGCAACGTATTTCTCGAAGGGATACCCCGATGGTCCGAGGGCCGAGAGCGCCTTCTTAAGAGAATATTTCATGCCGGACACGGCATTGTACTGCCTCAGCAGCTTCTTCGCCAGCCTGAAGATCGACTTTGTATGGGAAAACGGCGGCATCTGCCGTTCGACCTTTTGCGCTATCTCCGCCGCAATGTCGGGTGGCGCGCCGGAGCGGACGAGCGAGTCGACAAGCTTGCGGAGCTCGAATTTCTCCTGTTGTCCCGAAGCCTTCGTGATTGTGATATCCATTAAAGAAAATATTACACCATCGGGCATTTCAATAGGAACAGCTTTTTTTATGCTGTGTTATAATTCTTTTGCCCCGTGCCGCATAGTCTTTACGGATAACCCTATGCGGCAGGGAAGGGAGGCGCTATGAGACTACATGAGGATGTCCTGAAGTTTATCGGCAATACGCCGCTTGTGCGCATCAACCGAATGGCCGAGCCAGGAGGTGCCTTGATATGGGCGAAACTCGAAGGGTGCAACCCGGGGGGGTCGGTAAAGGACAGGATCGCCCTGTCGATGATAGAGACGGCCGAAAAGTCGGGAAGATTAAGGCCTGGCGGTACGATAATCGAACCGACGAGCGGCAATACCGGAATCGGACTTGCGATGGTCGCTGCGGTCAAGGGTTATCAACTGGTGCTTACCATGGCTGAAACGATGTCTATGGAGCGGAGGCAACTGCTCCAGGCCTATGGAGCCGAACTTGTACTGACGGAGGGGAAGAAGGGCATGAAAGGCGCGGTGGAAAAGGCCTCGGAAATCCACAGGGAGCATCCTGAATTTTATTTTATGCCCCAGCAGTTCGAAAATCCGGCAAACCCCGAAGTCCACAGAACAACGACGGCTGTGGAGATATTGAACGACCTCGGTGCTGTACCGGACGGTTTCGTGGCAGGTGTTGGCACGGGCGGCACGATTACCGGCATTGGAGAGGTGTTGAAGGAACGCAACCCCGATGTCTGGATCGCTGCGGTCGAACCTGCTGCCTCGCCGGTGCTTTCGGGCGGTAACCCCGGACCTCACAAAATCGCAGGCATCGGCGCGGGATTCTTTCCCGGGGTGCTGAATACAAAGGTCTATGATGAGGTGATCCAGGTAAGCGACAATGATGCTGCTGATACGGCGCGGGCACTTGCCAGGAAAGAGGGCATCCTTTCCGGCATTTCGTCCGGCGCAGCGATGTGGGCCGCGCTTAAGGTCGCCGGGAAGCTCGGCAAGGGCAAAAAAGTCGTGGTAATCCTGCCCGATCGGGGCGAGCGTTATCTGAGTACCGGTCTCTTTGCCTCAGAATCGCCGTAAGACACGACATCCTGAAATAAAGTAATGCTAATGCGTGACGAAGAGGCGGACATGCTGAAAAAAGCCATAAAAGCGGCAGGATTGATTGCGATTCACGTAAACGCAGATGTCACCTTGAGTGATTTTCCAAGAAAGGTTGGCCGGCCTCATCCGGAGATAGTGAGGAGCCGTCCGCGCTCGGCGGATCCGCCCGAGGAGGACTGATTATGGACTTTTTTCGCCAACGTCCGCCTTATCTTTATACAATTGTTAATGGCGAGGTTATACTATGCGTATCACTTCGGTAATGCTTCCCCTTCTGTCCTTCTGGACTCTTATCCTCCTTCTTTCGTGCAGCCAGCAGATTTCAGATGATGAAGCAAAGAAGATGGTCCTTCAGTGTGTGAAATATCCGCAGCCGGTGTTTAATATGACCCATGCGGGCCATGCCGGCAGCCCTGATATTCCCAAATTAATACAGGGGATCGAAAAGTTAGCTGCGGAAGGATATATCAGGGAGGAGTCGGGTGTAGAGGGCAAAGGGGAGAAGAGCAGGACTTACATGCCGACCGACAAGGGCCAGGGCTTAGTAAACGGTGTATATATAAGGGATTCGTTTGCGATGTTCGACGGCGCCTTATGCAATGAAGTGATTAAGAAGATAGAGGGGGTGGATTTCGACAAGGACAATGCTACGGCGACCGTCAGGTATGTGACCGGGTATGAGCCTATTGAGCCTTTTTATTCTCTCCTCTGCATCAACGACTATTGTGAATACTTCGGAGAAAGACTGAAAAAAGAGGAGACGAGGGTGGCGAAGCTCAAAAAATCCGGCAACGGATGGAAACCGGTAGCCTCATGAAATAAACCTTCGAGGTCTTCTTTTTGCGGTCTTTTGTGCCGCTGGAATAGCGGCCTTTGCCCTAACAGGGTGTTGAAAAAATCCTCCTCCATCACAAGAAAGTCTGTCATGCCCGCGTCAGCCCCGGCTGATCCGCCGAGGTGGAAAGGCGGGTATCCAAACGCTCTAAAAAAAATTGGATTCCCGTTTCCACGAGAATGACGACCAAAGCCCCAAATGCACTTTTTCAACAACCTGCCGGTGACGAATTCGGGAACTGCCCGCCATTGATCTTTTGTGTCGATGTGATAAAGTGTGTTTACACGGGATTCGCCGTGTTTTCCCACTTGGGAATTGAGATGCTAAGGTTTGTATGGGAGGTTTGCTCGTGAATAATACGAATGCCCCCGGCTGGCCGGGCGGAGACGCCCGCTGGACGTCGAGTGCAAAGAGCGGGGTAGGTACTTCTCTAAGCCCTGCAAGTCGTGTATGGTTTACGCTCAGCCACGGCATATTTAACGAGATCTACTATTCGCGGGTGGACCAGGCATGCACGCGTGATATGGGGTTTATAGTGACGGACGGGAAGGAATTCTTCTCGGAGGAAAAAAGGCATGCCTACTCTGAAGTCTCATACCTCTCTGACGGAGTACCCGCCTACCGTCTCACCAATACCTGTAAACAGGGACGCTACAGGATCGTGAAAGAGATCCTCTCAGACCCGGAGCGCGACGTAGTCCTTCAAAAGACCGTCTTCACTGTTCTTCAGGATGCGCCGGATGCGTATCACATTTATGTGATACTGTCGCCCCATCTCGGCAACAGGGGGGGCGGCAATACCGCATGGATAGGCGACTATAAGGGTGTACCTATGCTCTTTGCCGAACGCGACGGACTTGCGCTCGCCCTGGCCTCTTCTGCCCCATGGGCAGGGAGGTCTACCGGATATATCGGCTTCTCCGATGGCTGGCAGGACCTTTCTCTCAATAAGAAGATGACCTGGGCCTTTCAGAAGGCGGAAAACGGGAATGTTGCGCTCACCGGGGAGATAGATGTAAAGGATAGCCGCGGGGAATTCGTGCTAGCCCTCGGATTCGGAAGGAACCATTCAGAGGCCGGGAACAGGGCACTTGCGAGTCTGTTCGACGGGTTCGAAGAGGCGAAGGGAAAATACATCCGGGAATGGGGCGAGTGGCACGGGAAGCTATCTGCCCATGAAATGCCGTCGGATGCTCGGGACCTTTACCGCATAAGTTGCGCGGTACTTCGGACACACGAATCGAAAAGGTTCAGGGGCGGCATTATTGCCAGCCTCTCGGTCCCATGGGGGTTCGCCAAAGGAGATGACGATCTTGGCGGCTATCATCTCGCTTGGCCGCGAGACCTTGCGGAGACTGCCGGAGGGATGCTTGCCGCCGGTGCGTTCAGCGACGTGCGGCGGGTGCTCAATTATCTCCGGATCACCCAGGAAGCCGACGGCCACTGGCCCCAGAATATGTGGCTCGACGGCACTCCTTACTGGAGCGGGCTGCAGCTGGACGAGACCGCCTTTCCTATCCTCCTTGTCGACATGGCAGGTAGAGAAAAAGTCTTCGGTAAGGAGGAGATCGCTAAATTCTGGCCGATGGTCCTCCGGGCCGCAGCATTTATTGTCTGCAACGGTCCTGTGACACAGGAAGACCGCTGGGAGGAAGATCCTGGCTACTCTCCGTTTACCCTCGCTGTCGAAATCGCCGGCCTCCTGGTTGCCGCCGAGCTGGCGGAAGCCCACAACGAACCGGGGATCGCTTCATACCTGCGCGAAACAGCCGACAACTGGAACTCGAACATAGAGCGCTGGACCTACGTAAGAGGCACCGACTACTGCCGTGAATTCAAGGTCGAAGGCTATTATGTCCGGATCGCGCCTCCTGAGACGGCTGATGCGGCGTCACCGGCAAGCGGCTTTGTGCCGATAAAGAACCGGCCCCCGGGACAGAGCGACGAGCCGGCCTCCCATATCATAAGCCCTGATGCCCTTGCGCTCGTGAGGTTCGGGTTGCGGGCCGCGGATGACCGTAAGATCACCAATACGTTAAAGGTGATTGACTCGCTCCTGAGGGTCGAAGCTCCTTACGGGCCTGTATGGCACCGCTACAACGATGACGGTTATGGAGAACACGACGACGGATCGCCTTTCGACGGGACCGGTACCGGCAGGCTCTGGCCCTTACTTACCGGTGAGCGCGGCCATTACGAGATAGCGGCAGGACGTATGCCTGAGGCGGAAAGGCTTCTGAAGGCTATGGCCTCATTCGCAAACGAGGGGGGGATGATCTCTGAGCAGATCTGGGACTCGGCCGATATACCTGAGCGGGAGCTTTTCTTCGGCAGGCCATCGGGTTCCGCTATGCCTCTTGTCTGGGCCCATTCGGAATATATCAAGCTCGTCCGTTCGATTGCGGACGGCCGCGTCTTCGACATGCCGCCCCAGACTTACGAACGGTATGTCGTCAGGAAAACGGGTTCGCCCTTTGTCATCTGGCGCTTCAACCATAAGATCCGTACGATGTCCAAAGGGAGTATACTGCGCATAGAGGTGTTGTCGCCGGCGAAGGTGCATTGGGGTATTGACGGCTGGCAGAACATCAGAGAGGATGAGACCAGGGAAACAGGAGTGGGGACCTTCCTGGTCGACCTTCCTGTCTCGGCAATACCGGAGGGCGGGGTCATCGATTTTACCTTTTACTGGCACGGAGCAGAAAAGTGGGAGGGGACGGATTTCAGGGTGACGGTTGAGACCCGAACCGGCTAATGCCGCGCCAGCCCGGTCTTTCTCGCCGCGTCCGCGACCGCATGGGCGACTGCAGAGACAACGCTTTTGTCGAAGATGCTCGGGATGATATAGTCTTCGTGAAGCTCATCGTCCTTCACCGTAAAGGCTATCGCCTTCGCAGCGGCGAACTTCACCTGCTCGTTGACTCCCCTCGCCCTTACATCAAGGAGCCCCCTGAATATACCCGGGAAACCGAGCATGTTATTGATCTGGTTCGGGTAATCAGACCTCCCGGTCGCCAGCACTCTGACAAGCGGAGCGGCATCTTCGGGAGCGATCTCGGGATCGGGATTCGCCAGAGCAAAGACTATAGGGTCTTTCGCCATCTTTCTGACGTCATCCGGCGTTAGGACATTGGGCGCGGAAAGGCCGATAAAGACGTTCGCCCCGGCGACCGATTCGGAGATGCAGCCCCGGATCTTCCTCAAGTTCGTCTTACCGGCCAGAAGCCTCTTGTACGCGGTCATATTGGTCCTTCTGCCTTTATATATAGCGCCTGACTTGTCGCAGACGACGATGTCCTTTACTCCGTACGATGAGAGCATGAGCGCGTTTGCTGAGCCCGCGGCGCCTGCGCCCGAGATCACGATCCGCATTCTCCTGATGTCTTTCTTCAGGAGCCTGCCGACATTGATGAGCGCAGCGAGTACCACGACCGCGGTACCGTGCTGGTCGTCGTGGATGACCGGAATGTCGAGCATCTTCCGCAGCCTTTCTTCGATCCCGAAGCAGCGGGGCGCAGAGATGTCCTCGAGATTTATGCCGCCAAACGGTACTGCAATGTTCTTGACCGTCGCGATGATCTCCTCCGGGTCTTTTGTGGCGAGGCAGATCGGGTATGCATCGACCCCGGCAAACTCCTTGAAGATCATAGCCTTGCCCTCCATGACCGGCAGCGCGGCTTCGGGGCCGATATCACCGAGTCCGAGTACTGCGGTGCCGTCAGTAACGATCGCGACGGAGTTGCATTTTATGGTATACCGGAAGATATGCTCCTTGTGTGCACTGATATCCAGGGAGACCCTCGCCACGCCCGGTGTATATACCTTCGAGAGGTCATTTCTGTCCCGGATCGTCTGCTTCGGACATATCTCGATCTTGCCGCAGTGGTGGGCCAAAAAAGTGCGGTCCATTACCCTAAGGACCTTGATACCGGAAATCTTCTTGATCGATTTTACGATCGTCTTTTCATGCTCTTCGTCTCTGGCGTTGACCGTGATGTCTCTGACGACCTTTCCCTTTTCGACCCTGACGATGTCTACCGAGCCGAGGTCCCCGCCCACCTGGCTGATCGCTGCCGCTATCTGCGCGAACATACCGATGCGATTTTCTATCTCCGCCCTGATTGTGATGCTGTAGCTCGGACCCGGGACCTGTGCCATGATCAGTCCTCCTAGCGATAATAAAACTATCGATTCTATTATCCCTCAATCCGCCGCCGGAGTACATGAAAAAATCGTCCGGGTTTCAAGAGGTGCATTGAAGAATCGTCCTCTTCCGGTATAATTAACTCATGATCCATAATTTCGATACCGTCATCATCGGCTCCGGCCTCGCCGGGCTGCGTGCCGCGATAGAGGCTGCGAAACACGGAACAGTGGCGGTGCTGACGAAACTCTATCCTACCCGGTCGCATTCGACGGCAGCACAGGGAGGTATTGCCGCGGCACTCGGCAACGAAGAACCGGACTCACCGGAATGGCATTTTTACGATACTACGAAGGGCAGCGATTTTCTGGGCGACCAGGACGCGATCGCGGTGATGTGCGAGGACGCGATCAGGACAGTCATAGAACTCGAGCATATGGGGGTGCCCTTTTCGAGGACGGCCGAAGGCAAGATCGCGCAGAGAAGGTTCGGCGGGCATACAAGGGACTTCGGCGCGGCTGCTGTCAGGAGGGCCTGTTATTCCGCCGACAGGACCGGCCATGCAATACTCTTTGCGCTCTTCGAGCAGTCGGGGCTGCAAGGGGTGAAATTCTTCGACGAGTTCCATGTGCTCGATATCTCGATTGAAGACACGAAATGCCGCGGAGTAATTGCCCTCGAAATAAAGACAGGCGAAGTCCACGTGTTTAACGCTAAGGCCACCCTTGTCGCCTCCGGGGGATACGGCCGGGTATACAGGACCACCTCGAACGCTATCGCGAGTACGGGAGATTGCCTCAGCATACTCTTCCAAAACGGCGTTCCGCTCCAGGATATGGAATTTTTCCAGTTCCACCCGACCGGTCTGTACGGCCTCGGGATCCTGGTTACCGAAGGCGCAAGGGGCGAGGGCGGGATCCTGATAAACGGCAAGGGCGAACGCTTCATGGAACGGTATGCGCCCACGATTAAAGATCTTGCGCCGAGGGACATGGTTTCGAGGGCGATCATGACCGAGATCAGGGAGGGCAGGGGCATAGAAGGCAGGGACTTCGTGTATCTCGACCTGAGGCCCGTGAAAAAGGAGATATTGGAGGAACGACTTCCCGAGATCACCACCTTCTGCAGGATCTATATGGGCCTCGATCCTGCCGAGTCCCCGATCCCAGTGCTCCCTACTGCACATTATGCGATGGGCGGGATACCTACCGATATCGACGGCGGGATTTTCAGGGACGAGCAGGGAGCAGTTTTTGAGGGCCTTTTTGCTGCAGGGGAATGCGCATGCGTCTCGGTCCATGGGGCAAACAGGCTCGGCTGCAACTCTCTTCTCGATACCGTGGTATTCGGCAGGAGGGCCGGCATGGAAATCGGCAGGTTCCTGAAGACCGCTGAAAGAAAGGATATCGGCAGGGACCTTGTTGGGAGGACAGAGGCTGCGCTCAAAGCCGTCTGCGCAAAGAGGGGTAAAGAAAAGGCCGCAGCGATAAGGAACGAACTTCAGAAGAAGATGATGGATGAATGCTCTGTCTTCAGGCATAAGGAGGACCTCGGAAAGCTGGTCGGGCAGATAAGGGTCCTCGAAGGAAGATCCGCTGAAATAGGGATAAAAGACAGCGGAAAGCGGTTTAACACCGAGGTCCTCGAAGCGATAGAACTGACGCATCTTCTCACCTTGTCCGAGGTGATCTCTGTTTCGGCACTGCAGAGGGAGGAA